>CANCCF010000070.1 GCA_947374485.1 Comamonadaceae bacterium
CAGGCGCATGTAAGCCAACCCGTATTTGCACGTTACCTCAATACCAGTGAATCCACTGTCCAAAAGTGGGAGTCAGGCAGTAAACAACCCAGTGGTATGGCGCTCAAATTGTTGGCTGTGGTTCAAAAGCATGGGTTGGGTGTGCTGGCGTAAATTTTGGCAGGCGGGAATGTCGCGATTGCAGACATTTATCAAATCAAACTTCTTATTGCACTCGATCGCCGTCTTGATTGCCAAAAAAGAGAGTGGAACAAGCAAGCGGCATCGCATGTCCAATGGTGGTATCAGAGCATTTGCGTAATGCGGGATTGGTCAGGCATATGTATTACCCTTTAGCTCAAGTGCATCGCTTATTTAACATATGGTATGTGAACGGCTTTGAGAAAAGCTGTATCTCCGGTTTGTACTCGCGCCATGATTGATTCAAGGCTGTCGCGATGAAATCGGTCATTCGCATAGTGGATGTGCGGACCTTCCTTCCAATGATTCTGTTCCGTCGAAAAATCTCTTTGGTCAAAGTAAAACAAGTGCCAGTACGCTTGATCTGACGTGGCTAACAGATGAGCCGCAAACATCCTCCGTTGCAGAAAGATCTGATTGATTTTGGTGAAAAACTTCTTGGCGTCGCCAGGGAGCTTCCCCACCCCTGTGCGGGACACTGCCAACTGTTCAGATTCACTTGGGGCAAGGTGCTGCGGGACCGTCTCTAAAAAATGCGATGTGTAAACGTAGGGATACAATTCGCCAATTTTGCCCGCCAGTATTAACGCAGCAAAGTCATTACTAGAGACAATCAAATCCCGACAGTGCCTCTTTACTTCGGCCTTTGATACAAGGTTCAACAGTTCTAATAGCGCAGGCAAGTTCTTTGAATCGAATTCAAGCATGTGATTCACACCGAGCGATAGCCTCGTCCGGATCAATTCCCAAACGAATGAATCGGCGCAACGCGTGAACGGAAACACTATGTGCCCTTGCTGCATCAGCAATCGAAGCGTAGTGAATACCACCCAAATGAACACCCTTTGAATCGACAGGTACCACCTTCGGAGGTGGCTCTATTTCTAGTGATTGTTCGAGCGTCCAACCACTGACACGAAATCTTTTGTGAACTGTTTTGTACTCACATCCGAAGGCAATCGCAGCGGCCTTCAAAGAGTTAAAAGCCCTACCTGCAACAAATAGCTTCTTCGCAACGCCTTGGCCTTTTCGTGGCTCCAATTCGGCGGCTTGCTCGGGTGTCCACTTCAACCGCGACACTCGAAGCGCAAACACAACCGGGTCGATGCCATATGCCTCTGCCGCGCCAGCGTAACTTTGAAATTTTCTGCCTAGAATGTGCACTTCCTTCGAGGTGCCAATTGACCCAC
Source organism: Comamonadaceae bacterium (assembly GCA_947374485.1). Taxonomy (GTDB): domain Bacteria; phylum Pseudomonadota; class Gammaproteobacteria; order Burkholderiales; family Burkholderiaceae_C; genus Allorhodoferax. The sequence goes on from CANCCF010000070.1 coordinate 1,371, forward strand.
CTAATGCAGTGTTGTAGCCATTTTTTATCGCATTGCGTTTTTGAATCTCCAGAATCTCTTGCTCTTGCAGTTCATTGTAAGTACCTGCATCTGACTTAAGCAGTTCAATGCGAAATGCCTGCTCCCCGTATTTTCTTATTGCGTTTGCAAACGCTGACTTTCTTCCCTTGCGAGCAGCAGCGAAATGTTGCTTAAGCCGGTTTTCCAACGCGCCAATAGTGAGCCCCACGTACACCTTTTCGTTAATATTATTGGTGACTAGGTATAGCTTGTATCCCTGCGTGTCCGGTACCGGCTCCACCTTTCCGGACGTAACGCGAACTTCTTTCCATTTATGGTCTCGCGCGTGGCCTTCGAAATTTCGAAATCTTGGTGGGTTAGGTTCAAGACCGAGTGCCTGCTCCAACGTCCAGCCACGTTGTTGACGCTTCCAAACAGTTCGCCAACTAATCGAGTATTTCTTCGCCAATTCCTCTTGGCTTTGGAAGACGCAACCTCGAAACGCAATGACCTTTCCCGCGTGACCGCTGCGGTCTTTCATGTTTCCGCGTAGCGCATCTTCAGGTGAATACCCGTTTCTTACCCTAGCGGCAATCAATCGAGGATCCAAGCCAAGGGAAATAGATGCTGCAACCAAACTCGGGAATCGCTTTCCTTCAAATTCGACTGTTTTTCCCGAGCTTCCGGTCCGTTTCTTCTCTAACAATCCGACCGCCTGCTCCGGGCTCCAACCTTGCGCCAATCTGCGTGTAACTCTCGCTTTGGGGAAGCCGTAATGATCGGCAAGGGCCTTTATGGACCCGAATTCTTGCCCATTACATGAAATTGCCTTTGGAGTTGCCATTGTGGGAATATTAATTCGGATAGGTATTGCGCGGTGCTGCAAGCGGCCCATGTACGGAACTATGCCCGGTAGGTTTGGTGGACTTCACCACCGCAAATGCGGTACACGCCCACCATACTGGCAGGTATGCGGCAGGTGGCTTTCCAATATTCGGCAATGCGGTCAACTTCGTGAGCATATAAGCCTCCGCAAATTAAACTTACGAACCTTCTCATCGAATGATACCCACCAAGGTCAGCCCGTCAAATGTCTGCTTCCAGCCCGATGCTGAAGTTCCGAATACTGATCGCCTTTGCCCTGTTCAAGCTTTCAAAACTTACTAACACCCACCCCCTCAACCCACTCCAATATCTGCCCCGCCGTCCTCCCCGGCGCCTCCTCATGCGCCAAATGCCCCAGCCCCGCAAAGCGCAGCGCCACAGCCTGCGGCATGAGCGTGCAGGCGCGGGTGGCCTGTTCCGGGGCGATGGTGCGGTCGTTGGCGCCCAGGTGCAAAAACACCGGGCCCTTGAGGCGGGGCAGGGCGCGCTCCAGTTCGTCCAGGCGCCAGGCGCGCATCATTTGCAGCACGCCGTGCACATGGCCGGGGGAGGCCAGCAGGCGCTGGTAGTAGGACAGGCCGCGCTCGTCCAGGGTGGAGCCGGTGCTTTTGAGCAGTGCTTGCACCACAGAGGGCTGGCTGCCAAAGCGGGCAAACAGGCGCGCGGACAAGGGGTTGACGGCCAGCAGCTTGGCCGCGGTGGGAAACAGCCAGCTCGAGACGCCGTGCAGCGGCAGCCAGGCCGGGTTCAGGCCGATCAACACGGGGGTGGGGCGCTGGGGCTGGTCCAGCACCAGCTGCGCGCCAATGGCGGCACCGGCGGAGTGGCCGATGATGGCTTTGGGCCAGAGTTGCAGGTGCTCCAGCAAGGCGTTCAGGTTGCGTGCGATGTGGGGCAGCGAGGGGCTTTGGCTCTGGTGCGCGCTGGTGAAGGCATGGCCGGTGAGGTCCGGGCAGATGACGGTGTGGCGGGCGGCCAGTGGCGCTATCAGCGCGCGCCAGGAGTGGGTGGAGGCGCCGGTGCCGTGCAGCAGCAAGAGAGGCGGGCCACTGCCTGCGATTTGCACATGCCAGGTCTGGCCGGGCAGGCGAACGAATTGGCTCAGCTGGGCGTTGGGCCAGGTGGCTTTGTTGGCTTCCCAGTCCATGGGCGAGTGAAAAGCTTCCCACATAGGCGGCCCAGTAGTGCGGTTTTATACCCAGTTCACGCAGTGCGCAGCTGGGCGCTCAGGCTTTGCTGCACCACATGGGCCATGCGCTGGGCCTGCACATGCGGCATGGGGAAATACGTTGCGCCCATGCGCTGCGCCAGCGTCTGGGCTTGTGGCTCGGGTTGTGCGGCGGTGTCAATCCAGAGTGCGGCAAAGCCGCTGCTGCGCCACTGCCCGGCCCACGCCAAGGCGTCGGCCAGCGCCTGCGCGCGCCCACCCACACCGGCGGCCGAGACATTGGTGCGGCCGTCGCTGAGCATCACCAGCATGGGCGAAGAGCCCGCGCGCTGCAGGGCGCGCGCCTGCCCCATGGCCGCTTGCAGGCCACTGGCCAATGGCGTGCCGCCGCCGCCTGGCAAGCCCGCCAGAGCCCGTTTGGCGCGCACCAGCGAGCGCGTGGGGGAGAGCAGCACCTGCGCGCTGGCCGCGCGAAAGGCGATCACACACACGCTGTCGCGCCGCGCATATGCGTCGTGCAGCAGCAGCTCCACCGCGCCCTTGGCCTCGGCCAGACGCTGCAGGGCGGCCGAGCCGGAGGCGTCCAGCGCAAAGATGAGGCAGGACGGGCTGCGCTGCTCGAAACGCTGCACATGAAAGTCTTCGGCGCGCAGGCTGACCCGGCCCGCGCCCACCGGCTTGTGGCGCAGGCGCTGCTTGGGTGCGGCTGCGCGCAGGGTGGCCAGCAGATGCAGGCGGGCACCACAGCCGGGCTGACCCGGGCGGGGGGTGAGCGGCCTGCCGCGCAGCTTGCTGCGCGTGGCCAGGCCGCTGCTGCCCAGGCCCCGGGCGTTCTTGTTCGCCGACTGGCCCAGCAGAAGGCGGTCTAGCAGGTGCGGCGGCAGGCTGGCCAGGGAGGCGGCCAGCAGGCGCTCGGGGTTGGGGGCGGCGGGCTCGCTGGGGTCAGATGGGGTGCTGTCTTCGGTGGTGTCGGCGCTGTCGCTGTTGTCACTTTGCGGGTTGGGTTGTTCCTGCGGCAGGCCATCGTTTGTGGGTGCTGCGGCCGGTTCGGAGCAGGGCTCGTTGGATTCGGGCTCGGGTTGCCGTGGCGGTGCTTCTTCTGCCGCTGCATCGGGCGCTGGCGCGCCCTGCGGCATGCGCGTGGCGCGCGGCCCCAGCACCAGGCGCGCACCGGCGCCCAAGTCGTCATCGTCCAGCGAGTCGCGGCCTTCGAGTGCGGCATGCACGGCTGCCAGACGCAGGGCCATCAGCGGCGCGCGCAGGCTGTCCACGCCTAGGCCCAGGGCGGTCTCGCACAGGGCTTGCACTTGCGCTTCGCTGGGCACGATGTGCCGCAGCAGGGCTTGGGCCTCTTGTCGCTCCTGCGGGGTCAGAGCGTCCAGGCTGTCCTGTGTGTCGGCCAGGCAGTTGCCGCGCACATCCAGCCACAGGCCCAGCCGGTCGGTGAGGCGCTCGGCCAGGCCCGCTTCATCGGCTTCTGATTCATCAAGCGCCACCACGGCAAAGCGCGCGGCTTGGGCGTGCTGGCCGTCCTGGCTGTGCACCAGGCCGCGGTCTTGCGCCTGTGCGATGTGGGCCAGGGTCTGGGCGCTTACGCGCTCGGCCATGGGCAGCAGCACGGCGCCGCCGTCGGCCTGGGCCAGCAGGCCGGGCTGCTGCACCAGGCGGCCGTGCTGCAGGGTTTGCGCCAGGTCGATGCCGCCCAAGAGGCGCTGGTCGTCCACCTGGGCCGGGATTTTGAGGGTGCGCAGGCCGCTCTTGTGCAGGGCCGCCAGCCAGGCGTCGCGCACCGGGCCGTGGCCCGCGCGCAGCCAGATGCCCCCCAGCCCCTGCGGATCCAGTTGCAGGGCGATCAAGGCCAGCTGCGCGTCTTGCCAGACCTGGGCCCGGCGCGCAACTTCTGCAGGGGTCATGCCACCAGCACCTCGTCCATAGCGCGCTGCACGCGCACGCCCGAGCCGGTGTCGTCCAGCGGGTTGCGCCGCAGGCGGTGGCGCAGCACCAGCGGCGCCATGGCACGCAGGTGGCTGCGATTCACGGCCTTGTCGCCCACCAGCGCGGCATAGGCGCGGGTGGCACGCAAGAGCGTCAGCTCGGCGCGCAGACCGTCGGTGCCCAGGTTGTGGCAGAGCGCTGCGCACAGCAGCAGCACGTCGTCAGCCACTTCGATCTGGCCAATGGCCTTTTGCGCACGCACGATGCGCTGGCGCAGCTTCTGGTTGGCCTTGTCCCACTCGGCGCGAAAGGCGACCGGGTTGCGCTCAAAGGCATCGCGCCTGCGCACCACCTGCACGCGCAGGGAAAGGTCTTGCGGGGTTTTGACCTCCACCGAGAGGCCAAAGCGGTCCAGCAACTGCGGGCGCAGTTCGCCCTCTTCGGGGTTGCCACTACCCACCAGCACAAAGCGGGCAGGGTGGCGCACGCTCAGGCCCTCGCGCTCCACCAGGTTTTCGCCGGAGGCGGCCACGTCAATCAAGAGGTCGACGATGTGGTCTTCCAGCAGGTTGACTTCGTCGATGTACAAGAAGCCGCGGTTGGCGCGCGCCAAGAGGCCGGGTGCGAATTCCTTGATGCCCTGGGACAGGGCTTTTTCCAGGTCCAAGGCGCCCACCACGCGGTCTTCGGTGGCGCCCAGCGGCAGGTCCACCACGGGGACAGGGCGCAGCTCCGTCTTGGCTTTGGCGCCAACACGGTTGCGGCAGGCCTCACACTGCGCCTGCGGGTTGGCCGGGTCGCAGCCGTAGGGGCAGCCGGACACCACCTTGATGGGCGGCAGCAGGTCGGCCAGCGCGCGCACCGCCGTGGATTTGCCGGTACCCCGGTCGCCCAGCACCAGCACGCCGCCAATGCTCGGGTCCACCGCCACCACCTGAATGGCCAAAATCATGTCTTCCTGCCCAACGATGGCGGAAAAAGGGAAATTTTGTGCCATGGAAATTCCGAAGTGAGGACGGGGCCTATGTTCTGAAAGTCACATCCATCTGTCAAGTTAAATTGACACTTTCGCCGTGTCACGCAATCCATTTTGTTGCGCCTGCGGCCCATGCGCTATCTTCCGGGGCATGGAACACACACCCGCCTGGCTGGTCAACAGCTTTATCTACCTGAGCGCCGCCGTATTGGCCGTACCCCTGAGCCAGGCCTTGGGCCTGGGCTCCATCATTGGCTACCTGGTCGCAGGCATTGCGATTGGCCCCTGGGGCCTGGGGCTGGTGACCAATGTGGAAGACATCCTGCACTTTGCCGAGTTTGGCGTGGTGCTGATGCTGTTTCTGGTGGGTCTGGAGCTGGAGCCCAAGCGCCTGTGGAGCCTGCGCCGCCCGATTTTTGTCTGGGGCAGTGCGCAGGTGCTGGGCTGCTCTGTGCTGATGACCGCCGTGGCACTGGCCTGCGGCGTGGACTGGCGCATCGCCGTGGTGGGAAGCGTAGGCCTGGCCCTGTCCAGCACCGCGATTGCGCTGCAGGTGATGGACCAGCGCAACCTGATGAAGACCGGCAGCGGCCAGGCGGCGTTTTCCATTCTGCTGTTCCAGGACGTGGCCGCCATTCCCATCCTGGCGCTCTTGCCACTGCTGGGCGTGGTGGCCGCTGCCAGCGAACCCACCGAGCTGATGGACAAGGCGCTCAAAGGCTTGCAAGTGGTGGCCGTGATTGGCGGCATTGTGCTGGGTGGGCGGCTGTTGATGCGCCCCCTGTTTCGCTGGATTGCGCGCTCCAAAACACCGGAGATTTTTACCGCCGCCTCGCTGCTGCTGGTGGTGGGCATTGCCGGGCTGATGCAGCTGGTGGGCCTTTCCATGGCACTGGGCGCTTTTCTGGCGGGGGTGCTGCTGGCGGAAAGCGAATACCGGCGCGAGCTGGAGACCAATATCGAACCCTTCAAGGGCCTGCTGCTGGGCCTGTTTTTCATCGCCGTGGGCATGGGCATTGATTTCGGCGTGCTCCTGCAGTCGCCCTGGCTGGTGGCGGGCGTGCTGCTGGGCTTTTTGCTGGTGAAGGCGGTGGTGATTTATGCGGTGGCGCGCGCCATGCAACTGCCGTTTCAGGACCGCCCGGTCTTCACCCTGCTGCTGGCGCAGGGCGGCGAGTTTGCCTTTGTGGTGTTTCAGGCCGCCGCCGGTGCCCAGGTCTTCAGCCCGGCCACGGCTTCCCTTTTGATCGGCACGGTGGCGGTGTCCATGGTGGTGAGCCCGCTGATTCTGGTGGCCCTGGACAAGTGGCTGCTGCCGCGCTATGCCCACTGCGGCAGGCCGGTGCTGGAAGAAATTTCGGAGCAGCAGGCCGCCCCCATCATCATTGCCGGTTACGGCCGCTACGGCCAGATTGTCTCGCGCGTGCTGCTGGCCGAGGGCATTGCCACCACCGTGCTGGACCACGATGCCGAGATGATCGAAGTGGCGCGCAGCTTTGGCTACCGCGTGTTCTACGGCGACGCCACACGCCTCGATCTGCTGCGCACCGCCGGTGCCGCCACCGCCAAAATCCTGGTGTTGGCGGTGGACGATGTGGAGCAGTCGCTGGAGATTGTGGAGCTGGCGCAGGCGCATTTTCCGCAACTGCAGATCGTGGCGCGGGCGCGCGACGTCACCCACTGGAACAAGCTGCGCGACCGCGGCGTGATGCGCGTGCAGCGCGAGCTGTTCGAGTCCAGCCTGCTGAGCGCAGGCAGCGTGTTGGAGTTGCTGGGTCGCAGCGCGGACGAGGCCCTGGCCAGCACCGGGCGCTTTCGCGAGCACAACCTGGCCTTGTTTGAGAAGCTGCATCCGCATTACCGCGACCGTGCCAAGCTGATTGCGGTGGTGAAGGAGGGACGCGCGCAACTGGAAGAGCAGATGGCGCAGGAGCGGGCGGAGCGCAAGGTGGGATAGCCGCCTAAAATCGATCCATGCACCCCGCCATAGCCCAACACCGCGCAGGCATCGCCGCCATCTGCGAGCGCTATGGGATCAGTCGCCTCGACGTTTTTGGGTCGGCGGCCCGGGCGGACGATTTCAATCCGGGCTCCAGCGACGCGGACTTTTTGGTGGAGTTTGCACCCGGCTCGCAGCCCGGGCTTGACTCCTTTTTCGGTGCCAAAGCAGATCTGGAACAGTTGCTGGGCCGCAGTGTCGATTTGATAGAACCCGCTGCGGTGCGCAATCCTTTTGTGTTGGCCGGTATCAACCGCAACCGTGAGGAGGTCTATGCAGCGTGACCCGCGCGCTTATCTGTGGGATGTGCGTGAGGCGGCGCTGGCTATTCAGTCGTTCACGGCTGGCATGGATGCCAATGCCTACCTGGCGAACGAAATGGCGCAGGCAGCAGTAGAACGTAAATTTGAAATCATCGGCGAGGCGCTCAGCCAACTGGCAAAGATGGACAGTACTTGGACCGCCCGCATTCCCGAGTTGCCGCACATCGTGGCCTTTCGCAACCAGCTGATTCACGGCTACGCAAAGGTGAAAGTGGATCGGGTGTGGAATGTGCTGCAGAACGCGCTACCGCCTTTGCTGGCCACGGTTATTGCCCTGATGGATGAAATGGGAAGTGCCTGAATTGCAGTAATGCAGATAAACTGCATCCATGCAAGCCACACTCACCATCAACAGCCGCGGCGTCGTCACCTTGCCCGCCAAGCTGCGCCAGGCCATGGGCCTGAAGGCGGACGATCAACTGATTGCCGAGACCACGCCTGAGGGTTTGCTGCTGCGCCCCGCGGTAACCCTGGCGCTGGAGATGTATACACCCGGGCGCGTGCAGGAGTTTGAGGAAGCCGAGGCAGAACTTGCCGCCGTGCTGCCCAAGCTGAAGATGCCGCGCTGACTCGGCACCGCCGCATGCGCATTTTTCTGGACGCCAATGTGCTGTTTTCCGCAGCAAGGTCAGCGGGCGCCATACGGCAACTGGTGTATGCGCTGCACGCAGCAAGCCACACCCTGGTGGCCGATGAATACGTGGCCACCGAGGCGCGCCGCAATATCGCTGGCAAGGCCGGTGCGGAAGCACAGGCTTATCTGCTGGCCTTGCTTGACCAGATTGAAGTCAGCGCAATGCATTACCCCGCCAGGGACCGGGCTGCCGTGCTCTGGCTTCCCGAAAAAGACCGCCCGGTGCTGACAGCGGCCATGGCGCTGAAATGCCAGGCGCTGGTCACAGGCGACCGCGCGCACTTCGGCGCGGGCTACGGCCAGAGCTTTGAGGGTGTCACCCTCTATTCACCGGCCCAGTTGGCGCTGGCGCTGTTTCCATTGGCCTGAACGCGGCAATTCCCCGCGCACAGCGGTTGCGCCCCAGGCTCACGCCCTGAGCCTCACCTGCGACATACTCAGCATTCACTTTTTCACCCAGCAATGACCCAAGCCCCGCCCGCCCCGCAGACCACCACCTATCCCCCCGGGTTCATGGTGTTGCACGGCAACCGGCTGGAAGACCTGCGCGAGCTGCTGGTGCATGTGTTGAAGGCGCAACCCCTGCCGGTGATGCAGGCCGAAACCATCCTGGTGCAAAGCAACGGCATGAAGCACTGGCTGGAAATGGCGCTGGCCGACGAAAACGCCCTGGGCATTTGCGCCGCCACCCGCATGGAACTGCCCGGCAGCTACCTGTGGCAGGTCTACCGCCAGGTACTGGGCAGTGAGGCTGTGCCGCTGCAAATGCCCTTTGACAAGAGCAGCCTGTTGTGGCGGCTGATGCGTCTGCTGCCTGCATTGGCTGCGGGCGACCCGGTGTATGCGCCGCTCAAGCGTTACCTGGGTGCGGGCGGGGACGTGGCAATGGCTTCCAATGGCCAGGCAGCATCAGCAGTGGCCTTTGGCAATGGCGGGACGGCGGGCTCCGGCGCAGGCCGCAGGCTCTACCAACTCGCCCAGCAAATTGCCGACGTGTTCGACGCCTACCAAAGCTATCGCGCCGACTGGCTGGGCGATTGGGCGAAGGGAGACGACTTGCTGCGCGGCCACGATGGCAAGCCGGTCGCGCTGGACGCGGCCCACGCCTGGCAGGCCCAGCTCTGGCGTGATATCCGCGCCGATGTGGGCGAGGCCTTGGCCGACGCCTCGCGGGCCAGCGTGCATGCGCGCTTCATGTCGGTGCTGCAAGGCCAGGTGAACGCCTGCAAGGGCACGGGCCAGCGCCCCGCAGGTGTGCCGCCGCGCATCGTGGTGTTTGGTATTTCGTCCCTGTCCATGCAGACCGTGGAGGCGCTGGCGCTGTTGGGGCAGACGGCGCAGGTGCTGCTGCTGGTGCAAAACCCCTGCCAATATTTTTGGGGCGACATCGTGGAGGGCCACAGCCTGCTGCGCCAGCAGATGCGGCAGCGCCAGAGTTACAAGCCGGGTGCAAGCGGCGCGGACGCATCGGGCCGCGCTGCTGCGGCCCAAGCAGCTTCCAGCGCTGCCCTGCTCGCAGGCCAAACGGGCGACCCGCATACCGCCACCCATCCCCTGCTGGCCTCCTGGGGCAAGCAAGGCCGTGACTACCTGCATTTGCTGGACGGCTTTGACCAGGTGGAGGCATACCGCGGCCAGGTCAGCCGGGTGGATGCGTTTGTCGACCCGGCCACGTTGTCTGAGGCGCCCACGCAATTGGCGCACCTGCAGTCCGCCATCCTGAACCTCGAGCCACTGCCCGAAGCGCCCGTGCCACTGCCGCCGGACGACCACTCCATCACGCTGGTCACCACGCATTCTCTGCAACGCGAGGTGGAAGTGCTGCACGACACACTCTTGGCCTGGTTCGAAGACGATGCCAGCTTGCAGCCGCGCGATGTGATGGTCATGGTGCCCGACATGGAGGCCTTTGCGCCCCACATCCACGCCGTCTTCGGCCGCTTCGCCCGTGGCCAGCCGCGCCACATCCCGTATTCGGTGGCCGACACCACCGAGCGGCAAACGCCGCTGGTGCAGGCGCTGGAGCAGCTGCTCAACCTGCCGCGCGCACGCGTGTCGCTGGTGGACTGGATCAGCCTCTTTGAAGTGGCAGCGGTGCGCGAACGCTTTGGCCTGAACGAGGCCGACATCGCGCAACTGCAAGGCTGGCTGACGCTGGCCGGTGTGCGCTGGGGGCTGGACGCGCAGCACCGAAAGCGTTGGGGCATTCCCGAGGGTGTGATGGACCGCGACCAGAACACCTGGGCCTTCGGCCTGCGCCGCCTCTTGCTCGGCTATGCCGTGGGTGCGGGCGATGCCTGGGGCGGCGCGCTGCCGCAGGCCGCTCTCAGCAGCCTGGACGCGCGCCTGGTCAGCAGCCTGCTGGCCTGGGTGGATGCCATCAGCCTGACGCTGGCCGAGCTGACGGGCGACAAGACACCCGAGCAATGGTGCGCTGGAATGGCGCAACTGGTGGAGCGCTTTTTCGAGGCCAGTGAAGATGCCGAAGAGCGCCTCTTGCAACGCTTGCTGGAGCCGCTGGAAACCTGGCAGCAGGCCTGCTTCGAGGCGCAACTTGCGTCGCCGCTGGCGCTGGAGGTGGTGCGCGAACACTGGCTCTCGCAACTCACCGGCTCGGCTTTGCAGCAGCGCTTCTTTGGCGGCGGCGTGCAGTTCGGCACGCTCATGCCCATGCGCTCGATTCCCTTTGCCGCTATTTGCTTGTTGGGTATGAACGACGGCGACTACCCGCGCCAGACTGCGCCGCGCGATTTCGACCTCATGGCGCAGAGTTGGCGCGCCGGTGACCGCTCGCGCCGCGAGGACGACCGCTATTTGTTTCTGGAGGCCCTACTCTCGGCGCGAGAGCGCCTCTACATCAGCTGGCAAGGCCACCGCGCCAGCGACAACACCGCGCAGCCGCCCTCGGTGCTGGTGGCGCAGTTGCTGGACTACCTCAACACCGGCTGGACGCCCCAGCGCGTGGCAATCAAGCAGCCGCTGCAGGCCTACTCAGAAGCGTACTTTTTGCAGGGCTCGGCGTTTGAGACTTTTGACGACGAGTGGGCGCGCTTGCATGGCGCTGGCGGTAGCGCGCAGCTGAAGGGCAGCTTGGCTGGCAGCACTTCGGGCACTTCGGAAACGTACGGTGCCGCCACGGCCGCTGCCTCTGCGCCAGCCACGGCTGCGCCCCCGACGGCCCTGACCGTGGACGACCTGCGCCAGTTGCTGCGCCAGCCTGTGGAAGTGTTTTTCCGCGCGCGTCTTCGCATCCGTTTTGAAGAGGTGGAAGAGGCGCAGCAGGAGCTCGAACCCTTCTCGCTGAACGGCCTGGAAAAGTACCAGGTGGGCCAGACTTTGCTGAACGCGCCGGACAGCGCAGTGGCCCTGACGCAACTGAAACTCTCCGGCCAGTTGCCCCTGGCCGCCTTTGGTGAACGCCAGACTGCCACCCTGGCCCGCGAGCTGGACGTGGTGCTGGAGCGCCGCACGGCGTGGCGCGACACATTCCCGTTCGAGAGCCCGGCGCTGTCCATCGATTTGCAGTTGGGCGGCATGCCCATCACCGGCACGTTGAATGGCTTGTGGAGTGCAGTGGACCCGGCGTCGATACAGTCCACAGCCCCGCCTGTGCCCCTGCTGCAAATCGACCAGCGCCTGGGCGCTGTGCTGGAAGGCGGCAAGAGTGACCGATGCGCACGCGGCCACATCGTGGCCCGCCTGTGGGCCAACCATGTGGTGGCCTGCGCCAGTGGCTTGTCGCTCACCAGCGTGCAGCTGGGTCTGGACGGGCAGGTGGTGCTGGAGCCCCTGACGCAAGACGCGGCCATGGCCATCCTGCAGACCTTGGTGGAAAGCTACCAGCAAGCCTGGCTGCGGCCCTTGCCGGTGGCATGCAAAACCGCGTGGGCCTGGTTGCAGGCAGAGGCCAGGAACCAGCGCCTGGCGCAAGAGCAGGCCGACAAACCCGAGAAGCAGAAAGACCCGCACGAAGTGGCAGAGGCGGCTTTTGAGGACGGCTTTCTGGGCGAGGGGGAGAGGGCCAGCTCGCCCTACCTGGCCCGCGCATTCGAGGGCTACGAAGACCTGGAAGATGCCTTGCCGCACTGGGCCCAGGCGATTTACGGCGCCCTGTTCGAGCACGCGCAGGTCACAGCGGATGCGGCAGCCGATGCCGAAGAGGACGAAGCATGAGCCCCACCCAGGCACTGAACCCTTTGACCATGCCCCTGAGTGGCCTGCAGGTGATCGAAGCCTCGGCAGGCACTGGCAAGACCTGGACGCTGGCCGCGCTCTATGTGCGCCTGGTGTTGGGTCATGGCCGATCTGTTGCCGCAGGCGCAGAGGCCCCCACAAACACCGCGCTGTTCCCGCCGCAAATCCTGGTGATGACCTTCACCGACGCCGCCACCGCCGAGCTGCGTGGCCGCGTGCGTGAGCGCCTGGCACAGGCCGCGCGCTTCTTCAAAGGGCAGGAAGCGGCCGACGATCCGGCCGATGTGTTCCTGCACGCGCTGCGCGCCGAATACACGCCCGCGGAATGGCCCGCCAGCGCCCAGCGCCTGGACCTGTCGGCGCAGTGGATGGACGACGCGGCCATTTTCACCATCCACGGCTGGAGCAGCCGTATGTTGAAGCAACACGCGTTTGATAGCGCCAGCCTGTTCCAGCAAAGCCGCGTGGAAGACAGCGATGCGCTGCGCCTGTCTGCCGTGCAGGACTACTGGCGCCACTGGTTTTACGCCGTCCCCTTGAGCCAACTCGGCGCGCTGCAGGCGCTGGGGCCAGACCCGGATGCGCTGTTCAACAAGCTCAAGAACCTGTGGGCAGAAAGCGAGCGCGCCCCGGCCCCGCTGGTGCAGGCAGGCAAAGACCCGCACGCCTGGTTGCAGGAGTGGGACGCCTGGCAAACCACTTTCCAGACGCTGGAGGCGGCTGCACTGCAGGCCTGCACGCCAGACCTGGTGGCCACGCTGGAGGAGGCCATTGCGGCCAAGTTGCTCAAGAACTATCGCAAGGATTGGCCCGGCAAACTGGCCGAGTGGGCACAGGGCGAATCCCTGTTGCAGATGAACAAGACCGAGCGCAAAAAGGCGCAAACCACGTTGCAGCGCTTTGGTCTGTCGGCGCTGCTGGACAAGGGCTGGACCGCCGCCAGCAGCCACCCCGCCTTCGGCCACATCGACGCTTTGTACCTGCACCTGCAAGCCGAGCCCGATGTCGCCAACGGCCTGCTGCAGCACGCCGCCAGCCACATCGCCACGGCCTACACGCAGGCCAAAATCGAGCTGGCGCAGTTCGATTTTTCGGATTTGCTGCAGTGCCTGTACCACGCTTTGCAAGCCCCGGACGCTCGCCTGGCCGCAGCCATTCGCCAGCAGTACCCGGTGGCCTTGGTCGACGAGTTCCAGGACACCGACCCCTGGCAGTACGGCGCGTTGTCCAAAATCTATGGCGAACCGCAAGACGCGCAAACACCAAGCACCGGTCTGTTGATGATCGGCGACCCCAAGCAGGCCATCTACAGCTTTCGCGGTGCCGACCTTGCCACCTACCTGCAGGCGCGCCAGCAGGCCCAAGGCATCTTCACCCTGTCGGGCAACTACCGCTCCACCGCGCAGGTGGTGGCCGCCGTCAACCATGTGTTCAACAGGGCCGTGCAGCCCTTTGGCGCGGTGCCGTTTGACACGGTGAATGCCTGCAACGCCAAGGTGCAGCCGTTGCAGTTGCAGGGCAGTGAACAGCCCGCCCTGACGGTGTGGCACCTGAACGCCAATGGAACCGCCAAGCCCCCGCGCAAGGAGATTTTTCAGCGCCAAATGGCCGCATTGTTTGCCAGCCAGATGGTGCACCTGCTCAATGCCCGCGCCGCCGCCCCTGCCGACATGGCGGTGCTGGTGCGCAGCGGTGCTGAGGCACGCGCCATGCGCCAGGCCCTCTCCCTGCGCGGCGTGCGCAGCGTCTACCTGTCCGAGCGCGACAGCGTGTTTGCCACGCAAGAGGCGCTGGACCTCTGGCGCATTCTGGCGGCCGTGGCCAAGCCGCGTTCCACCCAGGCCGTGCGCGCGGCGCTGGCCACGCGGCTCTGGGGCCTGCCGTTTGCGCCGCTTGAAGCGCTGTTCCAGGACGAGGAAGCCTGGGACCAACTGGTAGAGCAGTTCCACGCTTGGCAGGCGGTTTGGCAGCGCCAGGGTTTCTTGCCCATGCTGCACCGCTTGCTGCATGCGCAGGGCATTCCGGGGCGCTTGCTCCATGCCGAAGGCAGCAGCAAGCCCGACGGCGAGCGCCGCCTCACCAACCTGCTGCACCTGGGCGATCTGCTGCAAACCGCCAGCGCCAGCCTGCAGGGCGAGGCCGCGCTCATCCGCCACCTGGAGCAGCAGTTGCACAACCCCAAGGCCAGTGGCGACAGCGCGCAGCTGCGCCTGGAGAGCGACGCCGATCTGGTGCAGATCATCACCATCCACAAGTCCAAGGGCCTGCAATACCCGCTGGTGTTTCTGCCTTTTGTCTCGGGCTTCATGGCCGAAAAGAAAGACAGCGGCCGCGACGATGCCGAGCGCCTGGCCGAAGACATACGCCTCTTGTACGTGGCCCTGACGCGCGCCGAGCGGGCCCTGTGGCTGGGCCTGACCCCGTGCAAAGGCGATGTGGACGGCAAGTCGCCCCAGGTCAAAAGCGCTGTTTCGCAGTTGCTGCAACGCCAAGCGCCGGGCGACATGTTGAAGTGCCTGGAAGCCTGGTCCGGCTGCCCCGACATTGCCGTGGCCGCAGCACCCGAGCCCGACCCCACGCTCTACCAGCCCGATGCCAACGAAAAAAAATGGAAGCCCGCCCTGCAGCCAGAGCGCAGCCTGGCCAGCCGCTGGTGGACCGCCAGCTTCAGCGCCCTGACGCGCGAGCTGGCGCACCAGACCCCCGCGGGTGCCAGCGCGCAGCCCTTGGGCACCGACCGCGATGCGCGCATTGACGATGCGCTGATCGACAGCGCCATGCCCGCCGGGCCTGGCCTGTCTGACGCGTTGGACGTCCCGGATGCCGTGCCTACCGCCGACACCCTGCCGCTCTACAACGGCTTCCCTGCGGGCAGCAGTTACGGCACGCTGTTGCACGATTTGTTGGAATGGCAGTTTGAGCGCGGCTGGCCTTTGGCGCTCAGCACACCCGAAGGCGAGCCCGCCTTGGCGCCGTCCAAAGAATGGAGCGGCTTGCTCGCCCGCAAAGCGCAACGCCTCAAGCTCGACGACGCGCAGAGTGCCGTGCTGTCTGTCTGGTTGCAGCGCGTGGTGCAAGCACCCTTGCACGTGGGCGGAGCTGCCTCCGCGCCCTTGGTGCTGGCCGACCTGGACCGCAACACGGCCTGGGCCGAAATGTCTTTCACACTGCCCGTGCACACCCTGTCCGCCAGCCGCCTGGACGCCCTGATCACCCAACACGTGCTGCCCGGCCAGCCACGCAGCCCGCTGCAGCCCTTGCAGCTCGAAGGCATGCTGATCGGCTTCATGGACCTGGTGCTGGAGCATGAAGGCCGCTACTTTGTGCTGGACTACAAGTCCAACCGCCTGGCCTCTTACGCCAGCCCACATTTGCAGTCTGCCATCCTGGAGCACCGCTACGACGTGCAGTACACCCTCTACACCCTGGCCCTGCACCGCTTGTTGAAATCGCGCCTGCCGGATTACGACTACGAGCAGCATGTGGGCGGTGCTTTGTATTTGTTTTTGCGCGGAGTGGATCAGCCCGGCGGCGGCCTGTTTGTGGACCGGCCACCCCAGAACCTGATTGAAGCTCTGGACGCTGCTTTTGCGCGCCAGTCCGACATTAGCGAGGTGCAGCCATGACCCTGGACCCGAGCCGCGCGGTGCAACTGTCTTTGCTGGATGTGGAGCCCACCCAGGCGCCAGATAAAGCGGCCGGATCAACGACAACCACTGTGACCCCTGCAACGGCAGCGGCGCCAGCGACCACGCCCTCTGTGCCCGCCTTGCAGCTGCCCCTTACCGGCCTGGACCAGGCCTTTGCCCAATTCCTGCAAGACGCGCAACCCAGCGCTGACCCGCGCCATCCATTGTTGGCCGCGCTCACCAGCCACCAGTTCGGGCGTGGCCACGCTTGTCTGGACCTCAATCTGCTGGCCCAAGGTGTAGCCGTGCTGGGCTGGGACGCGCGCCTCAAAACTTTGCTTCCCGAAGGCCTGCCTTTGGCGGCCGCTTCGCTGCCCTGGGCCATGGGCGAGGCCAGCCCCTTGGTGCTGGAAGGCGTGCGCGTGTACCTGCGCCGCAACTGGCTGGCCGAGCAGAGCATCCGCGCGGCCATCCGCGCACGTCTGCAGCAGCCTTGCGCCGTGCCTGCCAATCTGCAGGTGTTGCTGGACCAACTGTTTCCCGCCATGCCCTCAGCACCCGCACCCGACTGGCAAAAAGTCGCCTGCGCCCTGGCCGCGCGCAGCCGCCTCACACTCATCACCGGCGGCCCTGGCACTGGCAAAACCACGACCGTGGTGCGCCTGCTGGCGCTGTTGCAGTCGGCGTCCCAAGGCGCCTTGCGCGTCGCCCTGGCCGCGCCCACCGGCAAAGCGGCTGCGCGCCTGAGCGAATCGATCGCTTCGGCCATCGCCCAGTTGCCCGAAGCCCTGCGCCCCGCCCACGTGGCCCCGGCAGTGACCCTGCACAAGCTGTTGAACATTCGCCCCGACCAGGCAGACCAGGCCACGCCCGCACTGGCGGTGGACCTGGTCATCGTGGACGAGGCCTCCATGATCGACCTGGAGATGATGGCCCGCCTGCTCGCCGCCGTTCCGCTGACCGCCAGCCTGATCCTGCTGGGCGACAAGGACCAACTGGCCTCGGTGGAAGCGGGTGCGGTCATGGCGCAGCTGTGCGAAGGAGCGGACGCGGGCTACTACAGCCCGGCCACAGTCGTCTGGCTCAAGACCGTCGCTGGTGCCGATGTGTCACCGTGGGCTGCCAATCCGGAGGCCTTGGCTGTCGATGAAGCAGCGCACTTGGCAGTGGGCGACGATGGTCTGGGCGGACACGCCTTGGCCCAACAAACCGCCATGCTGCGTTTCAGCCGCCGCTTCCAGGATGGCAGCGGCATCGGTCTCTGGGCCAAGGCGGTAAATGCGGGGGACCAGCGCAGCGTGCAAACACTTTGGCATCAGGCGCCCGACTGGCATGCAAACAGCACCGCGGTGGTCGACCGCCTGCA
>CANCCF010000071.1 GCA_947374485.1 Comamonadaceae bacterium
TCAAGGCGCGCGATGCCGAAGCAGCGGTAGAACTGCTGGACGCGCATTTGCGCAACGTCGAACAGGCCCTGAATTTCAAGCAGCACAACGCCCTCACTTCCTGAAACACCCCCACACACCATGAAGCACTACGACAGCACCCTGCCCTATCCGCGCGACCTGGTGGGCTATGGCGCCAAACCACCGCACGCCCAATGGCCCGGCCAAGCCCGCGTGGCGGTGCAGTTCGTGCTGAACTACGAAGAGGGCGGCGAGAACAGCGTGTTGCATGGCGACGCCGGCTCCGAGCAGTTCCTCTCCGAGATGTTCAACCCGGCCAGCTACCCGGAGCGCCACATCAGCATGGAGGGCATTTACGAATACGGCTCGCGCGCCGGGGTCTGGCGCATCCTGCGCGCGTTTGAAAACCGTGGTCTGCCGCTCACCGTGTTTGGCGTGGGCATGGCGCTGGAGCGCCACCCCGACTTGACACAAGCCCTGGTGCAACTGGGCCACGAAATTGCCTGCCACGGTTGGCGCTGGATCCACTACCAGAACCTCCCTGAAGCGCTGGAGCGCGAACACATGCAAAAGGGCATGGACATCCTCACCCGCATGACCGGCAACCGCCCCTTGGGCTGGTACACCGGGCGCGACAGCCCCAACACGCGCCGCCTGGTGGCCGACTACGGCGGCTTTGAATACGACTCGGACTATTACGGCGAAGACCTGCCCTTCTGGATGCAGGTCAAAAAAAGCGACGGCGCCGTGGTGCCACAACTCATAGTCCCCTACACCCTGGACTGCAACGACATGCGCTTTGCCCTGCCCCAGGGTTATTCGCATGCCGACCCTTTCTTCCAGTACCTCAAAGACACCTTCGACACCCTGTATGCCGAGGGCGACCCGAAGGGCCTGAACCAGCCCTCCATGATGAGCATCGGCATGCACTGCCGCCTGCTGGGGCGCCCCGGGCGCATCACCGCGCTGCAGCGTTTTCTGGACCACATCCAGAACCACGACAAGGTGTGGGTCTGCAAACGGCTCGACATTGCGCGGCACTGGAAAGCCACCCACCCGTTTAGCGAGTAGCACAACATGGCGACCCTCACGCTGGAACACCTCAACACAGCCTCGCTGGACGCCGCCTGCGCCTTGCTCGATGGCCTCTACGAGCACTCGCCCTGGATCGCGCGCGCCGCGCTGGAGCAGCGGCCTTTCGTCTCCCTGGCTCAGCTGAAGGCCACGCTGGCCCGCGTGGTGAGCGAGGCGCCCGAGACCGCGCAACTGGCGCTGCTGCGCGCCCACCCCGAGCTGGCGGGCAAGGCCATGGTGGACAAAAGCCTCACGGCCGAATCCACGAATGAGCAGAACACCGCGGGCCTCACGCGCTGCACCCCAGCCGAGTTTGAAAAAATCCAGACGCTCAACGCCGCCTACAACACCAAGTTCGGTTTTCCGTTCATCGTGGCCGTGCGTGGCCCGCGTGGCACGGGTCTTTCCAAAGCAGAAATCATCGCCACGCTGCAGCGGCGCCTGCACGGCCAGGCGGCCTTTGAGCTGCAGGAGTGCCTGCGCAATGTGCACCGCATTGCCGAGATCCGCCTGAACGACAAGTTTGGTGTGTCGGTCGCGCGCGGCAACCGGGTGTGGGACTGGCAGGAAACGCTGGCGCAGTACAGCGACCCGGGCTTTGCCGAGCAAGGCCAGCTCAGCGTCACTTATCTCACCGATGCACACCGGGCCTGTGCTGCGCGCATCCGCCAGGACATGCTGGACGCCGGTTGCGACACGGTGGCAATCGACGCGGTGGGCAATGTGGTGGGCATCTACAAGGCATCCGGCGCATCGCACAAAGCGCTGATGACCGGCAGCCACTATGACACCGTGCGCAACGGCGGCAAGTACGACGGGCGCCTCGGTATTTATGTGCCGCTGGCCTGCGTGCAGCAGCTCAAAGAGGCCGGGCAGCGCCTGCCTTTTGATCTGGAGATCGTGGCCTTTGCCGAAGAAGAGGGTCAACGCTACCGTGCCACGTTCCTGGGCTCGGGCGCGCTCACCGGCGACTTCAAGCCCGAGTGGCTGGAACAAGTGGATGCGGACGGCATCAGCATGCGCGCTGCCATGGAGCACGCCGGGCTGCGGGTGGAAAACATTTCCGCGCTGAAGCGCCAGGCCGACAACTACCTGGGCTTTGTGGAGGTGCACATCGAGCAGGGCCCGGTCCTCAACGCGCTGAACCTGCCGCTGGGCATCGTCACCTCCATCAACGCCAGTGTGCGTTACACGGGCGAGATGGCGGGTGTGTCTTGCCACGCGGGCACCACGCCCATGGACATGCGCAACGACGCGGCTGCGGGTGTGGCCGAGCTACTGCTGTACGTGGAGCAACGCGCCCGTGCCGACGGCGATTCGGTGGGGACGGTGGGTATGCTGCAGGTGCCGGGTGGCTCCATCAATGTGGTGCCGGGGCGCTGTGCCTTTTCTTTGGATATGCGCGCGCCTTCGGACGCGCAACGCGACGCTCTGGCGCGCGACGTGCTGAAAAAGGCGGCGCATATTGCCGAGGTGCGGGGCTTGCAATGCACGCTCACTGAGACCATGCGGGCCCGTGCGGCGCCCAGTGCTGCGGTCTGGCAGCAGCGGTGGGAAGCGGCGGTGTCGTCTTTGGGCTTGCCGCCGTTCCGCATGCCGAGTGGGGCGGGGCATGACGCGATGAAGCTGCACGACCTGATGCCGCAGGCGATGCTGTTTGTACGCGGGGAGAACGCGGGGATCAGCCACAACCCGTTGGAGTCGACTACCAGTGATGACATGGAACTGGCGGTTCTGGCCTTTGACCATTTGCTTATGCAGGTGGCGGGGGACGTTTCGTGACGCGTTCGTTGCGCTCGTTGCAATGTGGAACACTGGGGGAGGTTTTTCCCTGCGGGGCTTTTGTATTTCCCCCCTATCCCCCCCGCCCCTTTCACCCCCGCCGGGGTGAAAGGGGAGCTAAAGCGGACAGCCCATTTGGTTGGTTCGCTTCGGCTGCGTGGTTAACGGCGCGTGAGGCCACGGCATTTTTTGATGGCCATCGCCATTGCCTTTGCCCCTCCATTCATTGCGCTTGCCCCTCCGGCGCTCGGAACTCCCGGCCTGAGCTCTGCGCGCGCCAAAGCCAGTGGCAAGCTCCCGACCGTAATTCCGCAATCGGCGCGAAGACGCCAAATCGGCTGTCCGCATTAAGCGCCCCCTCGCCCGGCGGGGCGAGGGGGTTGGGGGGAGTGGGGACCTGCAAAAGCCCCGCAGGGCAAAGCCTCACCCCGTGACCCACAACAGCACCCATCAAACGAAACCAAACCCAAAGTATATGAACCACTACAAAGAAATAGACGCCTGGATCGACACCCACTTCGATGAGCAAGTGCAGTTCCTGCAGCAACTCATCCAGGTCCCCACCGACACCCCGCCCGGCAACAACACCCCCCATGCCGAACGCGCCGCCGACCTGCTCGACGCCATGGGTTTAAAGACCGAGCGCCATGTGGTGCCACAAGACCTGGTGAAGGCCGCAGGCCTGCAAACCATCACCAACCTCATCGTGCATCGCACATATGGAGAAGGCCCGACCATCGCCCTCAACGCCCACGGCGACGTGGTGCCTCCGGGTGAAGGCTGGGTGCATGACCCCTACGGCGGAGAAATAGACAACGGCAAGATCTACGGCCGCGCCGCAGCCGTCAGCAAGTGCGACTTCTCCACCTTTGCCTTTGCCGTGCGTGCGCTGGAGTCGCTGGGCACCAAACTCCACGGCAACGTGGACTTGCTGTTCACCTACGACGAGGAATATGGCGGTGAAGTCGGCCCGGCCTGGCTGCTGCAAAACAAATTGACAAAGCCCGACCTGATGATCGCCGCAGGTTTCAGCTACCAGGTGATTACCGCGCACAACGGCTGCCTGCAAATGGAAGTCACCGTGCACGGCAAGATGGCGCACGCCGCCATACCCGCATCAGGCATCGACGCGCTGCAAGGTGCCACCAAAATCCTCACCGCGCTGTATGCGCAGAACGCGCTGTACCAGAACATCACCTCACAGGTCGAGGGCATCACCCACCCTTACCTGAACGTGGGCCAGATTGAAGGCGGCACCAACACCAACGTGGTGCCGGGGCGCGTCACCCTGAAGCTCGACCGCCGCATGATTCCGGAAGAAAACCCCACCGAAGTCGAAGCCAACATCCGCCAAGTTATCACCGACGCCGCCGCACAGACCCCTGGCATCAGCGTGGATATCAAACGCATCCTGTTGGCCAATGCCCTGAAACCTTTGCCCGGCAACAAGCCGCTGGTGGACGCCCTGCAAAAGCACGCCAGTGACGTGTTTGGTGAGCCGATTCCCGCGCTGGGCACGCCGCTCTACACCGACGTGCGCATCTTCTGCGAGGCCGGCATTCCCGGCGTGATTTACGGCGCCGGGCCGCGCACGGTGCTGGAGTCGAATGCCAAGCGAGCCGATGAGAACCTCGATTTGAATGACCTGCGGCGGGCTACCAAGGTCATCGCACGCAGCTTGCTGGATTTGCTGGGAGAGTGAGCTTTTTGTAGCTTTAGATTGCTGCTTTTGTGGGGCCTATGCCACCGGGGTAGATGGTTCCGCGAATGTCCTCCGCCCTGCGGGCTCCCCCTTTATTTCGCTCCACCATCCACCCCGGCGTCATAGTCTGCCTGCACCTTGGCGCGCCATGTCAAAGTAGCAGTTGCGCACCAACCATGCGGGTAGACGCAGGACGGCGTGGCGCTCAGCGCCGGTAGGTAAAGGAGGAGCCCCGCAGGGGCGGGGGACACGGACGGCGCTGAGTGCCACGTCGGCCTGCGTCCCGAGGCAACAGTGGCCTGAAGTGACTGCGCACAGAGCAACCAAACCAACGCCCCAGCATGGGGCAACCGGCACCCTTCTTGCTTTAGACTGACCGCATATCCACCAGAAATTTCCAACATGAAGAAACGCTCTTTGCTGCAAGCCAGTACCCTGTCTCTGGCACTGCTGCTGGCCGGTGCCGCCTCCGCCCAAACCACGCCCATCAAGTTCCAGCTGGACTGGCGCTTTGAAGGCCCGGCCGCGCTGTTCCTCACACCGGCCGCCAAGGGCTACTACAAGGACGCCAAGTTGGATGTGACCATCGACGCCGGCAACGGCTCGGGCGGCGCCGTCACGCGTGTGGCCTCGGGTGCGTATGACATGGGCTTTGCCGACCTCGCGGCACTCATGGAATTCCATGCCAACAACCCCGACGCGCCCAACAAGCCGGTGGCCGTGATGATGGTCTACAACAACACGCCTGCCTCGGTGATGGCGCTCAAAAAATCTGGCATCAAGACGCCCAAGGATCTGAACGGCAAGAAGCTCGGTGCGCCGGTGTTTGATGCCGGGCGCAAGGCCTTCCCGGTGTTTGCCAAGGCCAACGGCATCAGCGGTTTCCAGTGGACCTCGATGGACCCGCCGCTGCGCGAAACCATGCTGGCGCGTGGCGATGTGGATGCCATCACCGGCTTCACCTTCACCTCGGTGCTCAACCTGGAGGCGCGTGGCGTGAAGGCGGCCGACGTGGTGGTCATGCCCTACCCCGACTTTGGCGTGAAACTGTATGGCAACGCCATCATTGCCAGCCCCAAGCTGATCAAGGAACATCCGGAGATCATCAAAGCCTTTCTGGTGGCCACGGCCCGTGGCATGAAGGACGCCATGGCCAAACCGGCCGAGGCGATTGAGTATGTGAAGGCGCGCGACGGCATCATCAACAGCGAGCTCGAGACGCGCCGCTTCCAGATGGCCATTGACAGCGCCATCAACAGCCCCGACGCGCGTGCCGAGGGCTTTGGCCAGGTGAAAGGGCCGCGTCTGGCGCTGATGGCCAGCCAGGTGTCGGACGCTTTTGCCACCAAGACCCGCGTCAGTGCGGACGCGGTGTGGAACCCCAGCTTCTTGCCGAGTGCCGCCGAGCTCAACATCCTGCCTGCTGCCAAAAAATAATGGCGGAATTCCACGCGGACCCGGTGGCGGGTCCTGTTGCCGACAAGGACGCGGCCTTTGTTGATTTCAGAGACGTCTGGCTGGCCTACAACGCCGAGCTCGAAGCGCAGAACCACTTTGCGGTAGAAGCGATTGACCTGCAGGTGCGACGCGGCGAGTTCATCGCCATCGTCGGGCCTTCGGGCTGCGGCAAGTCCACCTTCATGAAGTTGGCCACGGGCCTGAAAATGCCCTCGCGCGGCAGCATCCGCATCGACGGTGCACCCGTCACCGGGCCTTTGAAAATTTCCGGCATGGCCTTTCAGGCGCCGTCTCTTTTGCCCTGGCGCACCACGGTAGGCAACGTGCTCTTGCCACTGGAAATTGTGGAGCCCTACCGCAGCCAGTTCAAAACGAAACGTGCCGAGTACGAACAGCGCGCGCGCCGGCTGCTGCAAAAGGTGGGGCTGGCCGGTTACGAGGACAAGTTCCCCTGGCAACTCTCGGGCGGCATGCAGCAGCGCGCCAGCATCTGCCGCGCGCTCATCCACGAGCCCAAGATGCTGCTGCTGGACGAGCCCTTTGGCGCGCTGGACGCCTTCACCCGCGAAGACCTGTGGTGCATCCTGCGCGACCTGTGGACCGATCAGCAGTTCAACGTGATACTGGTCACGCACGATTTGCGCGAGAGCGTGTTCCTGGCCGACACCGTTTATGTGATGGGCCAGAGCCCGGGCCGCTTTGTGGTGAAAAAACAGATTGACTTGCCGCGCCCGCGCGACCTGGAGCTGACCTACACCCCGGCCTTTACCGACCTCGTGCACGAATTGCGCAGCCACATCGGCGCCCACCGCACGGCCAGCGCGGCCAGCACAACCAGCAGCACCCACAAAGCATGAACAGCAAACAACTACAAGCCTGGTCGCCCTGGATTCTGCTGGTCGCTATCGTGCTGCTGTGGCAGGCCGCGTGCACGCTCTTTGACGTGTCCGAATTCATCTTCCCCAGCCCCACGCGCATCGCGGCGCAGTTCTGGGAATACAAGCTGCTGATTGCGGGCCACGCCTGGCGCACCTTCTGGGTCACCATGACCGGCTTTGCGCTGGCTATTTGTGTGGGCGTGCTCTTGGGCTTTGTGATTGGCAGCTCGCGCCTGGCCTATGCCGCCGTGTACCCGCTGATGACCGGCTTCAACGCGCTGCCCAAGGCGGCCTTTGTGCCGATTCTGGTGGTGTGGTTTGGCATTGGCGTGGGCCCGGCGATTCTCACCGCGTTCTTGATCAGCTTCTTTCCCATCATGGTGAACATTGCCACGGGGCTTGCCACGCTGGAGCCCGAGTTGGAAGACGTGCTGCGCGTGCTGGGCGCGCGGCGCTGGGATGTGTTGATCAAAGTGGGCCTGCCGCGCTCGCTGCCTTACTTTTACGCCTCGCTCAAAGTCGCCATCACACTCGCCTTTGTCGGCACCACGGTGTCGGAGATGACGGCGGCCAACGAGGGCATTGGCTACTTGCTGATCTCGGCGGGCTCGGCCATGCAGATGGGCCTGGCCTTTGCGGGCCTGTTGGTGGTGGGCGCCATGGCCATGGTGATGTACGAGCTCTTCAGCGTGCTGGAGCGCCGCACCACCGGCTGGGCGCACCGCGGCGCGCACAACAGCTAGTAAGGATTCGAGCCATCCATGGTCTGGCAGGCAAATTTAAACCTGGCCTACACGCGCTCGGGTGGGCGCGTGGTGGCGCACCACCAGCACAGCGGGCCGCTGCGCATTCTGCAAAGCCTGTACCCCGAGGGTGATGGCATCTGCCACAACGTGCTGGTGCACCCACCGGGCGGGCTGGTGGGCGGCGACACGCTGGACATTGCGGTGCAGGCCGCAGCCGGCACGCACGGCCTGCTCACCACGCCCGGTGCCACGCGCTTCTACCGCTCGGAGGGGCCGCTGGCATTGCAGACCACGCGCCTTACATTGCAAGCTGGAGCAAGGCTGGAGTGGCTGCCGCTCGAAGCCCTGTGCTACAGCGACTGCCAGGCCGAAAACCGCCTCGTGATGGACATGCAACCCGGCGCCGAGCTGCTGGGCTGGGACGTCACCGCCTTCGGACTGCCGCAAGCTAATTTGCCCTTTGTGCAAGGCCGCTTTGCCCAGCACATCGAACTGCCCGGCGTGTGGCTGGAGCGCGGCTGCATCGCGGCCAGCGACACCCGGCTGATGGACGGCCCCACCGGGCTGAACGGTGCGCGCTGCATGGCCAGCCTGTTTTTTGTCAGCGGCACGGTGCTGGAGCGCAAGCGCAAACAGCAGGCGCTGGACATCGCCCGTGAGCTGATCGCCAGCCACCCGCTGGCCACCACGGCCGGGGCCACCAGCCCGAACCCCCAGGTCATCGTGCTGCGCGTGCTCGCGCCTTTGGTGGAGCCCGCTATGCAGCTCTTGCGCAGCGTGCGCAATGCCTGGCGCCAGGAACTGTGGCAGCTGCCGCTGTGCAACCCGCGCATTTGGGCGATGTAGGGCCAGGGCACAGCCCCAAGGCACCTCAAAAAAATTCCAGCCCGCTCTCTCCCTGCCGGGTCAGGGCACCAGGCAGCGTGGCCGCACCGCGGCGCAGTTCGGGAATCGGGCAGTGGCTATCAAAATGGTCCAGCCAGGCGTCCATGTCCAGGGCCCCGCCCTGTTCATTGGACAGGGCCATGGCGGCGTTCAGGTCGGCCAGCAGCAGCTCCAGCGTCTGGCGCTGGCGGTCCTGGTATTGCAGGCCTTCGTTGAGGCGCTCCAGCAGGTCGGCGCCCTGGGCGGCGGTGGGCCACCGCGTGCCCATTTCGGCCACGGTCTGCAGCATGTCGCCCACGGCCTGTTCGGTCTGGCCCAGGCAGCGCTGCAAGACGCGGCTCCAGTGCGCCAGCAGGGCCTGCGGCAACAGCTTGGGGGTGGGAGTAGGAGTGGATAGTTGCATGGCAGCGGCTGCTCAGGTGCAAAGGGCCGGCGTGCGGCCCAGGTCCAGGGCACCCTGCTGCAGCAGTGCGCCCAGGGCCAGTGCGCTGATGGGGCGCGACAGCCAGTAGCCCTGCACAAAGTCACAACCCGCGTCTTTGAGCAGTGCAAACTGCGCCTCGGTTTCCACCCCTTCGGCCACCACCTGCAGGCCCAGCGCGTGGGCCATGGCGATGATGGCCTGCGAGATCGCCAGGTCGCTGGAGCCGGGCTCGAGGTTGCGGGTGAAGGACTGGTCGATCTTCAGGAAGTCGATGTCGAAGCGCTTGAGGTAGCTCAGCGACGAGTAGCCGGTGCCAAAGTCGTCAATCGCCACCTGGATACCGGCATCGCGGTAGCGCAGCAAGGTGGCCTTGACCTCGCTGTTGGGGTCCACCAGCAGGCTCTCGGTGATTTCCATGGTCACGGCCGAGCCTGGCAGGCCGTGCCGGTGCAGCTTGTCTATCCAGGTGCCGGGGTTGCCCTTTTCGCGATTGAACTGCACCGCCGACTTGTTGATGCTGACCTGGAAGTCCGGGCTGCAGGTGGCGCGCAGTTGTTTGGCCTGGTCAATGGCCTGCAGGAACACCCACTCGCCAATCGCCACGATCAAACCGCTCTCCTCGGCCAGCGGGATGAACTCGGCCGGAGACACCAAGCCCAGGCGCGGATGCTGCCAGCGGATCAGCGCCTCGGCCTTGGCCACGCGACCCGTGCGCACATCCACAATCGGCTGGTACACCAGGAAGAACTGCCCGTGCACGAGTGCATTGCGCAGCTCGGCCAACAGCTCCATGCGGCGCAGGGCGGCCACTTCGAGCTCGCGCGTGAAGTAGCTGCACTGGTTGCGCCCACGCGCCTTGCTCACATACATGGCCTGGTCGGCGTTCTTGAACAGGCCTTCGGTCTCGCGCGCATCGTCAGGGAAGAGGGTGATGCCCATGCTGCCCGAGACCACCGCCTCCACACCACCCAGGTCATAGGGCAGTGCCAGTGCGTCCAGGATGCTGTGCGCCACGTCGCTGGCCATGCGCGGGTCCACCAGTTCACTCAGCACCACCACGAACTCGTCACCGCCCAGGCGCGCCACCGTGTCGCTGGAGCGCACACAGGCACGGATGCGCCGGGCCGCCTCGATCAGCAGGCAGTCGCCCATGTCGTGGCCCAGGGTGTCGTTGATTTCCTTGAACTTGTCCAGGTCAATGAACATCACCGCCAGCTTGTAGCCATTGCGCAGCGCCTTGCCCATTTCCTGGTTCAGCCGGTCCTGCAGCATGGCGCGGTTGGGCAGGCCGGTGAGCGCATCGAAGTTGGCCTGGTTCCAGATCAGCCGCTCGGCCTTCTTGCGCTCGGTGATGTCGTGCCACTGCAGCACCACGCAGGCACGCTGGTCGAACTGGAAGTGTTCGGAGACATGGCACTCCAGCACCTGTCCGCTATGCAGCTCCACCTCGTCATGCAGGCCCGCCTGCAGCGGCTGCGCCGGGTCCGGCCGCACCGGGCCCGCCACCTGGCGCTCTGCACACAGCTTCCAGGTGCTGCCGCTGCGGGCCACGGCCAGGGCCTCTTCGCTCAGGTTCCACAGCGTGGCAAAGCGCTGGTTGTGGCTGACCAGTTCGCCCTCCAGGCTGATGGCGGCAATGGCGTCGGGTGAGGCGTCCAGCGTGGCGTTGAGCAGGGCCATGGCCTGGGCCTGGCTTTGCGCGAGGGCCGCGAGCTGCCCGTTGGCCACCAGCAGCTCCTGCTCGGCCTTTTGCCTGCGCTGCAGGATGGCCAGCGACATGCCCAGCGCCGAGCGCTGCAGGGCGGTGCCGTTGGTGTCGAGCAGGCCGGGGTCAGCGCTCATGCGTTTGCACCCTGGTTGCGCGCCTGCAAAAGGGCGCTGGCCATGCGGGTGCCTTCAACGCGGCTGCGAATCTTGGCAAAGGCGGTTTCGCGGCTGGTGGACACATCGTCCGAAAAGGGCGAGAAGCCACAGTCGTCGGTGGTGCCCAGCTGCGCCAGCGGAATGAAACGCGCCGCCTCCAGCACCCGTTCGCACACCTCCTCGGGTGTTTCCACCACCGGGTTGAGCGGATCGATCACGCCGATGAAGGCCCGCTGCTCGGGCTTGAGGTAGCGCGCAACCATCTGCAGCACGCGCACACGGTCGCTCTCGCGCGCCAGCGCGATGAAAAACTGGCCTGCATGCAGCTCGAACAGGCTGGGCAGCAGCTCGGCATAGTCCACATCGGCGCTGTGGGTGGAGTCACAGTCACCGCCCGGGCAGGTGTGCACGCCAATCTTGCGGCGCTCGGCGGCACTGAAGCGGTCCAGCGCCATGTTGTTGAGGTGCACGAAGTTGTTGAGCACCTCGCCCGAGGCGTCGAGCTTGCAGGCCAGGCGCCCTTCGGTGAAGTCGATCTGCACCGTGTGCGCGCCCAGGCCCAGGCAGCGGCGGATCTCGGCCTCGTGTTCGCCCAGCAGCTCTTCGAGAAACTGCGCGCGCGGGTAGCCGCCAATCTCCTGCTCGGGGTAGAACAGGCTCAGCGCCGAGGGCGAGATCACCGCCTGCTTGAGCGGTACCCGGGTGAGTTCCAGGGCCCGCGCGAGGTACTGGTCGCCGCTCTCGCGGTAACGGAACGGGCCGGCCGTGATACGCGGCCAGACACGGTGGTGGTTGACGAACTGCAGCCGAAAACCGTCGGGCCGAAAGTTGGGTAGGCCATGCACGCAGTAGCTGGCAAAGTTGTGGTACTTGCGCTGCTCGCCATCGGTAATCACCGGTGAGCCCGTGGCCTCGAAGTCGGCCAG
This sequence comes from Comamonadaceae bacterium, assembly GCA_947374485.1. Lineage (GTDB taxonomy): Bacteria > Pseudomonadota > Gammaproteobacteria > Burkholderiales > Burkholderiaceae_C > Allorhodoferax. The sequence goes on from CANCCF010000071.1 coordinate 11,739, forward strand.
GGTCTGGCGCACGGCGGCGTCGAGCGCATGCTCCATGGCGTCATGGCTGATGGCGCCGCGGTTGAAGCCTTGCAGCGCCTCCAGCAAGGCAGCAGGGCGCGGAATGCTGCCAATGGGTTCGGTGGGAATCTGGAACATGGGTGTTTGCCTTGCGTGCGGGGGTTCAGACTGCGGCCTGCTCGACCATCTGGGTCAGCACTTCCATGTCAAAGGCATGCGAGGGTTTGAGGATCACCAGAAAGCTGTCGTTCACCTTGGCCATGCCCTCGATCAGCTCGGGGCCTATGGGCGTGCCGAACTGGGGCGGCGGCTCGATGTCGCTGGCCGGGATTTCAATCACCTCGCTCACCGAGTCCACCATCAGCCCGAGCTGGGTCGGGCCGCTGGCGTTGACCGCGTCGATGATGACGATGCAGGTGTACTGGCTCACCACCGCGGCCGGCCAGCCGAAGCGGCTCTGCATGTCGATCACCGGCACCACCGCGCCGCGCAGGTTCAGGATGCCGCGTATGAACACCGGCGTCATAGGCACGCGCGTCATGGTGCCAGACGGAATGATCTCGCGCACCGTGTCGATGTTGGTGGCAAACAGGCTGTCGCCCAGGGTGAAGGTCAGGTACTGGGCGGGTTCGCCGTTCGGGCTGGACATGCTGCTACCCCCTTCAGAAAGGACGGAAGTTGCCAGCACCATTGCTGCCGTTGGTGCCATGGCCACCGCGCACCGGCGCCGTGCCCACCAGCTTGGCCATGGGCGCGCGGCGTTCGGGGGCGGGTGCCTCCAGGCGGCCCCGCGCGGGCTTGGGTGCGTCGTTGCCGAGGTTGAAGAAGGCCACCGAGTGCTGCAGCTGCTCGGCCTGGCCAGAGAGTTCTTCGCTGGTGGCGGCCAGCTCTTCCGAGGCCGAGGCGTTCTGCTGCGTGGCCTTGCTGAGCTGGCCCATGGCCCCGCCAATTTGCGTCACCGATTCGCTTTGCTCGGCGCTGGCCGCGGCAATCTCCTGCACCAGCTCACTGGTGCTCTGGATGCTGGGCACGATCTCGTCGAGCAGCTTGCCCGCACGCTCGGCGGTCGACACGCTGTTGACCGCCAGGTCGCCAATCTCCTTGGCCGCCTTCTGGCTGCGCTCGGCGAGCTTGCGCACCTCGGCCGCCACCACCGCAAAGCCCTTGCCGTGCTCCCCGGCGCGGGCCGCTTCAATGGCTGCATTCAGCGCCAGCAGGTTCGTTTGGTAGGCAATGTCGTTGACGATGCCGATCTTGGTGGCAATCTGCTTCATGGCGGTGACCGTCTGGCTCACCGCGCTGCCGCCCTCGGCAGCTTCCTTGCTGGCCTTGGTGGCCATGCCGTTGGTGACCTTGGCGTTGTCACTGTTCTGGCTGATGGAGGCCGACATCACGTCGATGCTGGCGGTGGTTTCTTCCACACTCGCAGCCTGTTCGCTGGCCGCCTGTGACAGCGACTGCGCCGTGGCGCTGACCTGATTGGCCGCACCCGTGAGCGCATCGGAGGCACCGCGCACCTCCTCGATGATGCTGGCGAGTTTGTCGTTGGTGGCGTTGGCGTCGTTTTTGACCTGCTCGAAAATGCCTTCGGCCGGGCGCGTGATGCGCTGCGTCAGGTCCCCTGCGGCCAGGCCGCCAAAGATGCGGCCCACGTCTTCAATCACGCCCGAGAGCGCCTCGCTGGTGGCGTTGGCGTCGTCCTTCACGCGGCCGAACACGCCGCTGTAATCGCGGGTGATGCGCTGCGACAGGTCGCCCACCGAGAGCGCGCCAAACACGCGGCCCACGTCGCTGAAGATCACCGAGGTGGTCTCCATCAGGGTGTTCACGCCCTCGCACAGAACGCCGATGGGGCCGGTCTTGCCCTCGAGCGGAATGCGCTGGTCCAGGTCGCCATCGCGGGCCGCCGAGGTGACTTTTTGCGCCTGCTCCACAGCCTGCGAGAGCATGGCCGCGGCCATCACCTGCTCGGTCACGTCGCTGGCGTACTTCACCACCTTGCAGGGTTTGCCGTTGAGGTCAAAAATGGGGTTGTAGGAGGCGTTGAGCCAGACCTCGCGCCCGCCCTTGGCAATGCGCTTGTACTGGCCCGAATCGAACTCGCCGCGGGCCAGCTTTTCCCAGAACAGCTTGTAGTCCATGCCCGCGCGGTAGGCCGGGTCGACAAACATGGAGTGGTGCTGGTTCTGGATCTCCGACAGACTGAAGCCCATGGTCTTGAGAAAGTTTTCGTTGGCGGTGAGCACGCGGCCGTCGGTGCTGAATTCAATCACCGCCTGCGACTTGCTGACCGCGTTGATCTGGCCCTCGAAGTCGGCCGCCTTCAGGCGCGCAGCCGTCACATCGGTGGCGATCTTGACGATCTTCACGGCGCGGCCCATCTCGTCATTGACCGGTGCGTAGACGGCCTGGATCCAGACCTCGCGCCCGCTCTTGCTGATGCGCTTGAAGACCTCGCTTTGCGCCTTGCCGTCGTTGAGGTCGCGCCAGAACTGGGTGTAGGCCGGCAGCGCGGCCTGCGCCGGGTCGACAAAGATGCGGTGGTGGCGGCCCACCACCTCGTCCTGCTGGTATTCGAGCAGCTGCAGGAAGTTCCTGTTGGCGTTCAGCACCCGGCCGGAGAGGTCGAACTCGATGTAGGCGTAGGCGCTGTCGATGGCAGCCAGCAGGCCGCGCGCGTTTTGGCGCTCCAGCTCGGCTTCGGTGATGTCGTAGCGCACACCCAGGTACTTGATGGGCTTGCCGTTCTCGCCCAGGATGGGGGCCACCACCGCGTCCACGTAGTAGGGCGTGCCGTCCTTGGCGCGGTTCTTGATGATGCCGCGGAAGGTGTCGCCCCGGCCAATCGTGGACCAGAGCTGCTTGAAGGTTTCCTTGGGCATGTCGGGGTGGCGCGTGGTGTTGTGCGGCCGCCCGATCAGCTCGTCGCGGGAATATTTGGACACCTCGGTGAACTTTTCGTTGACCGAGAGGATGTCGCCCTTCTTGTCCGCCTCGGAGACGATGCTGGTGAGGTTCATGATGTCGGTGCGCACCTGCAGTTCGGCCTGCACCTCGGCCAGGTGGGCGCGGGTGGCGGCCAGTTCGGCTTCAGCCGCCTGGCGTGCGGCGGCCTGCGTGGCCAGCGCGGCCTCGGCCTGCAAACGCGCGTCCTGCTGCGCCTCCAGGGCCAGCTGCGAGCTGTCCAGTGCGCTACCGGCAACCAGCCGGGTAACCCATGAAGCGGTGTTGTGTGTGGTGGTGGTCATGCGGTTTCTCCTTGAAATGTGGATGGGGTACGCGGGCTGGCCTTGTGCATCCCTGCGGCCAGTTGGCCCAGAGACGAAACGTCGATGATCAGGGCCACTTCGCCGCTGCCCAGAATGGCCGAACCGGCCAGGCCGCGCACGGTCTTGAAGAGGCCGCCCAGGGGTTTGATGACGGTCTGGTGCTGGCCCAGCAGTTGCTCGACCTCCAGGCCATACTGCTGCACGCCCGACTGCACCACGACGATGCTGACGCGCTCGGCGGGCCCGCAGTCCATGCCGTAGAGCGACTTCAGGCGCACCACCGGCAGCACCGCGCCGCGCAGCTCCACGCAGTGGCGCCCGGCGCCGTCGACGTGGCCGGTGTGGCTGTCCGACTCAATGACCTCCACCACCGACTGCAGGGGCAGCACGAATTTGGCGTCGCCCACACCGACCAGAAAGCCGTCGATGATGGCCAGCGTGAGCGGCAGGCGGATGTCCACGGTCAGCCCTTTGCCGGGCTGGCTGTGCAGGCGCAGCGTGCCACGCAGGGCCTCGATGTTGCTGCGCACCACGTCCATGCCCACGCCCCGGCCCGAGAGGTTGGTGACCTGCTCGGCGGTGGAAAAGCCGGGCTCGAAAATCAGCATGTGGATCGCGTCATCGCTGGGCACCACGCCGTTTTCCACCAGGCCCTTGTCCCAGGCGCGCTGCAGCACGCGCTGGCGGTCGATGCCGCGGCCGTCGTCTTCGATGCGGATCAGGATGGCGCCGGCCTCGTGGCGCGCACTTAAAGTGAGGTGGCCCATGGCGGGCTTGCCTGCGGCCACGCGGATGGCCGGGGTTTCCAGGCCATGGTCGAGCGCGTTGCGCACCAGGTGCATGAGTGGGTCGGCAATCTTTTCGACCATGGATTTGTCGAGCTCGGTCTCGCCGCCCACGATGTCGAACTGCACTTCCTTGCCCAGCGCCGATGCGGTGTCGCGCACCACGCGCTTGAAGCGGGTGAAGGTCTCGCCCACCGGCACCATGCGCAGCCCCAGCGTGCTGTTGCGGATTTCCTCGATCAGCCGGTTCATGTTCTGGTTGGATTCGATCAGCGTTTCCAAGAGGGTCTGCAGCGCCTCGGGCTCGATGTTTTCGAAGGCCGAGAGCGCCGCGCCCGAACCCGCCCCGGCAATCACCAGCTCGCCCAGCAGGTTGATCACCGTGTCCAGCCGCTCCGCCTGCACGCGGATGAAACGGCCCTCGTCTGCGCTGTGCTTGTCGCGGATTTTTTGCTGTTTGCCCAGGGCTGCGTGCACATGCTCCGGGTCCACCCCGGCCTGCGCCACCAGCAGCGTGCCGATCTGGTTTTGCGCGGGGGGCGCGCCCCCGGCCTGGGCCTGGGCCTGCGTCTGCAGCACCGCCTGCAGGGCGTTCTGCGAGACAGCACCGGCCGCCATCAGCAGGTCTCCCAGGCGCGGCACCTCGGAGAGCTCCTCGATGCTGCGCTTGATCTTTTGCTGCGCGCTCTCCAGCGCCTGGACCTCGTAGGTGCAGTCGTCCTCGACAAAACTGAAGGCCTCTTCGAGTGTGGCCTGCTGCGCCGCACTTTGCAGCTGCAGCACGAAGCTGGTGTAGCAGGTGTCAAACTCCAGCGCCTCCAGCGGGGGCACGCGCTCCAGGTTCCACTGCATGTCCTGCACCTCGCCCAGGGTGCAGAGGTAGCGCGCCACAGCCATCGGGTCCATGCCGCCACGAAAGGTCTCGGGGCCGAAGTGGGCGCTGATGCGCCAGGCCTGCTGGGCCTGGGCCTGCACGGCTTGCGGGGCTGCGCCGCCCGCCGGTGCTGCAGCCTCGGCTGCGCCTTGTGGTGCGGTCAGCGCCTTGAGCCGCGCCACCAGCGCCTGGCGGCTGGCCTGCTGCGCGGCGCTGTCGAGCACATCGTCAAAGCCCAGTTCAATCAAAAAGCGGATCTGGTCATTGCACTCCAGCAGCAGCGTGCCGATGGCACCGTCAAAGGCGATGCGGCCTTCGCGCATCTGGTCCAGCAGGGTCTCCACGTGGTGGGTGAATTCCACCACCCGGTCCAGGCCGAACAGTCCGGCCGAACCCTTGACGGTGTGGGCGCAGCGGAACAGCGCATTGAGCAGCTCCATGTCCTCTGGCGCCTCTTCAATCTGCAGCAGCAGCGCCTCGATCGCCTCGGTCTGCTCGATCGCCTCGCTGATGAAGGCGGGCAGCATCTCCAGGAACTCGCTGCGGGCCTTGTCGCCACTCATGGCAGTTCTCCTTCGGCCAGCCAGGCGCCCAGGCCGGTGGTCTGGCAGGCGTCAAGCAGCTTGCGGCTGGGCTCCACGATGTGCAGGCAGTAGCCGCTGCGGCGCAGCGCGGCAAACATCTGCAGGGCGGTGCCATCGATCTCGGCCACTCGCGCGCCCGAAAGGGTGATGTCTGCACCGGGCGCCAGCTGCTGCAGCTGCAGCCAGGTCTTGAGCGCCGCCAGCGTGTCCTCGGCGTGGTAGATGTTGAAGTCCTCGGGCAATTCAAAGCATTCGTTCATGCGTTCGGTCGTGCGTTCGTTCATTTGTTGCGCCTCCCCTGGCAGCCTCTGTGGGCCTAGATACTGAGTTTGGAGACCGCTGCGAGCAGCTGCACGCCCGAGAAGGGCTTGATCATCCAGGCCTTGGCACCGGCCTCCCGGCCCTGGGCCTTTTTGGACTCGTCGCTTTCGGTGGTGA
>CANCCF010000072.1 GCA_947374485.1 Comamonadaceae bacterium
CTTACCCCGACGGCAAACACCGGCTGTCGGGTTTTGGTACGTCTCGCAGCAATGAGGCCAGCGCATGATTGACCTGCAGACACCGGTGGCCGAACTGCTCGACAGCACGCACGGCAAGCCCCGCCTGTTGGTGGTGGATGACCAGCCCATCAACATCCAGGTGATGTACCGCTGCTTTGCTGGCGACTACCAGGTGTTCATGGCCACCAGTGGCGAGCAGGCCCTGGCCATCTGCAAAAGCAACCCGCCCGATTTGATCTTGCTGGATGTGGTGATGCCCGGTCTGGACGGTTTTGAGGTCTGCAAGCGGCTCAAAGCCGATGACGCCACCCAGCACATCCCCGTGATCTTTGTCACCGCCCACACCGACCCGGCCCAGGAGACCCATGGCCTGACTTTGGGCGCGGTGGACTTCATTGCCAAGCCAGTCAACCCGGATGTGGTGCGGGCCCGCGTGAAAACCCACCTCACGCTGAAGTTCCAGTCGGACCTGCTGCGCAAGCTGGTGTTCCTGGATGGTTTGACGGGCGTCTTCAACCGCCGTTACTTTGACCAGCAAATATCCACCGAGTGGTCGCGCGCCGCGCGCAACCAGTCCACCCTGTCGCTGATCCTGCTCGATGTGGATTACTTCAAGCGCTTCAACGACCACTACGGCCACCAGGCGGGGGACGATGCATTGCGCGTGGTGGCGAATGCACTCAAGACCTGCCTGCGCCGCCCGGCTGACCTGGTGGCACGCTACGGCGGTGAGGAGTTCGGCTGCATCCTGCCGGAAACTTCGTATGAGGACGCCCTGCTGATTGCGCACGAGCTCGAGCGCAAGGTCCGCGAGCTAGCCGTGCCGCACGCCAGTTCATCGGTGGACAGCGTGATCACCATCAGCGTGGGCCTGGCCACCCGCCCCGGCAATGCGGACGGCGATGTCAACAACCTGGTCGGCCTGGCCGACAGCATGCTCTACAAGGCCAAGCGCACCGGGCGCGGGCGTGTGTGCAGCGGCGTGCTGGCAACAATGGCCTGAAGAGATAGGCCCCCACGCTCCCCGCTTCGCGTGGTTCGCTGCCCCCCGAGGGGGCTGTTCCGCCTTGGGGCGGCCCGGCGGCGGAACGGCCCCCACGGTTGCCCACTTCGTGTGGCGCCCTGCCCCCCAAGGGGGCCGCGTTTTCCCTTGGGGCGGCCCGGCGGGAAAACATAGCGCCTACCGCGGAAGTTCAGGCGCGCGAATCAAATTGCAAAATAGCCCGCGCGATCTGCTCGAGCGGCAGGATGTCATCCACCGCCTGCAGCTTGATGGCCTCCTTGGGCATGCCAAAGACCACGCAGGTTTCCTCGTTCTGCGCAATCGTGCGGGCGCCGCCGTCGTGCATGACCTTCATGCCGCGCGCGCCGTCGTCACCCATACCCGTCATGATGATGCCCAGCGCGTCGCGCCCGGCCACCTCGGCGGCCGACTTGAACAGCACGTCCACCGAAGGCTTGTGGCGGTTCACCGGCGGGCCGTCCATGACGTGCACGTAGTACTGGCCCGAGGCCTTGCGCAGCTGCATGTGCAGGCCACCCGGGGCGATCAGCGCCAGGCCCCGCTCCAGGCGGTCGCCATCCTTGGCCTCGCGCACCTGCATGGCACACAGGCCGTTCAAGCGCTGGGCATACATGGCGGTGAATTTCTCCGGCATGTGCTGGGTGATGGCAATGCCCGGGGCGTCCGCTGGCAAATGGGTCAGCACCAGTTCCAGCGCCTGCGTGCCGCCGGTGGAACTGCCCATCACCACCGGTTTGTTCATGGCAAAGGCGTGCACTGACGACAGCACCGGCGCACGCGCCGGCAACATGCGTGCAGCCGCGCCGTCGGCGGCTGCCTGGCGTGCGCGCGGCTTGGCGCGCGCGGCAACCTTGAGGAGTTGGATCATGTCGCGGCGCGAATCGTCCAGGTACTGCTTGAGGCCGAGCTTGGGCTTGGCCATGACCGAGATGGCGCCGGCCGACAGGGCCTCGAGTGCGACCTTGCTGCCTTCGGTGGACAGGGTGGAGCAGATCACCGTGGGGATGGGGTTGGTGGACATGACCTGGCGCAAAAAGGTCAGGCCGTCCATGCCGGGCATTTCAATGTCCAGCAGCAGCACGTCCGGCTGGGACTTGCGGATCGCCTCCACCGCGAGCAGCGGGTTGGGCGCACTGCCCACCAGCTCCACCTCCGGGTTGCCCGCCAGCATATGGGCCAGCGCCTGACGCACGATGGCCGAGTCATCGACCACAAATACCTTAACGACCATTTTGTCTACCTTGTTCTAGCTTGCACTTGCACGGGAAAGACGGTTTCCACCACCGGCGACTGCGGCCCCACGGTCCAGCTCACCTTGCGGTAACCATTGCCGCCCAGGCTCTGCTCAAGCACCGCCACGCCATGCGTCTGCAGGTACTGCAACACCCAGTCCACATTGCTGTTGCCCACATGCTTGTCGCGAAACAGCTGCGGGAACATGTTGCCGCCGCCAAAGACATAGGCCTCGCACATCTGCGGGTTGATGCCATGTGCCCGCAGCTCGGCAAACATGGCATGCATGGCGGCCACGCCGTAGGCGGTGTTGTGGCGGTTTTCGGCATTGGGCAGGCCCACATGCACGATGTGGCACATGCTGGCCAGGGTGCGCCGCGGGTCGGTCAGTATCACCGACACGCAGGAGCCCAGCAGCGTCTTGAACTGCGCACCCGTGGGGCCCAGCGCCACATCGCCGGGCATCAGCTCCACCGGGCCGCCCGGGCTGGACGGCTGTTTCAGCACACGCGCCATCAGCTGCCCTTGCGGAAGGCGCCGGGAATCACGGTTTGCAGTGGCGTCTTGCAGGGTACGCGGCCCTCGGCCGTGCCCAGAAACAACAGGCCACCGGGTTTGACCAGAGCCAGCACACGGTCCACCACATCGACCTTGGTGGCGGGGTCAAAATAGATCAGCACATTGCGCAGGAACACCACGTCAAACGGGCCCAGCCCGCCAAATGGCTTGCACAGGTTGAGCTGGCCAAACTGCACGCGCTCGCGGATCTTGTCCTGCAGCAGCACCTGCCCTTCGGAGGCGCCCTCGCCGCGCAGGCAGTAGCGCTTGAGGCGCTCGGGCGTGACCGCGCGCAGCCGGTCTTCCGGGTACACCGCAGCCTTGGCGCTGAGCAGCACACGGTGGCTGATGTCGGTGGCCAGGATGGACCAGTTGGGCCCGATGCGCCCGGCCACCTGCAAATCCGTCATCAGCATGGCCGTGCTGTAGGCCTCGTCGCCAAAGGAGCTGGCGGCACTCCACACCGCGAGGGCCGATTTGTTGGCGCAAGCGGGCAGTTCCTGCTGCAACAGGTCGTAGTGCTTGGGCTCGCGGAAAAAATAGGTCTCATTGGTGGTGAGCAAGTCCACCGCCATCTGGAACTCGGCCGCTTGCGCCTCGTCCTCCAGCATGGCGATGTAGTCGGCAAAGCTGCCAAAGCCCATCTTCTGGATGCGGGGCGCCAGGCGCGAGTGGATCAGTGACTTTTTGGTGTCTCCGAAGGACAGACCCACGGCCTCGTACATCAGCGCGGCGATGCGCTGAAACTCCGGGTCGCTGAAGGAGAGGGTGGCCAAGGGGTACCTTTGCGTTCAGTACGGTCGAAAATTGCCAGCACCCGGGCTGGTGCCGCCAACGCGCACCGGCACGGGCGTGGCCCGGCTGGTCAGGCGTGGGGCGCTGCTGCGGCGCTCCAGTGACGGTGTGTTGCCGTGCACGGGCGCAGGGTCACCGGTCTTGAAAAAGGCGATGCTTTGCTGCAGCTGTTCGGCCTGGGCCGAGAGCTCTTCGCTGGTGGCGGCCAACTCTTCGGAGGCCGAGGCGTTTTGCTGCGTGGCCTGGTTGAGCTGGCCCATGGCGCCACCAATCTGCACCACCGACTCGCTTTGCTCGGTGCTGGCAGCGGCAATTTCCTGCACCAGCTCACTGGTCTTCTGGATGCTGGGCACGATCTGGTCGAGCAGCTTGCCCGCGCGCTCGGCCGTGGCCACGCTGCTGCTGGCGAGGTCGCCAATTTCCTTGGCCGCCAACTGGCTGCGTTCGGCGAGCTTGCGCACCTCGGCGGCGACCACGGCAAAGCCCTTGCCATGTTCGCCCGCGCGTGCCGCCTCGATCGCGGCATTCAGGGCCAGCAGATTGGTTTGGTAGGCAATGTCGTCCACGATGCCGATCTTGGACGCAATTTGTTTCATGGCGCTGACGGTCTGGCTCACCGCCTGGCCGCCCTGGGTGGCCTCGGCGCTGGTCTTGGTGGCCATGCCATTGGTGGCCGATGCGTTGTCGCTGTTCTGCGCAATCGAGGCCGACATCATGTCGATGGAGGCGGTGGTCTGCTCCACACTGGAGGCCTGTTCGCTGGCCGACTGCGAGAGCGACTGCGCCGTGGTACTGACCTGGTCGGCCGCGCCGCTGAGCGCGTCGCTGGCGGCGCGCACCTCGTTCATGACCTGGGTCAGGTTCTCGGCCGTGGCATTGGCACTCGCCTTGACCTGGCCAAACAGGCCAGCGTAGTCGCGCGTGATGCGGTGCGTCAGGTCACCCTGGGCCAGCGCAGCCAGCGCGCGGGCGGTGTCCGTCATGGCGCCTTCGCTGGTGTCGAGCAACTGGTTCATGGCCGTGGACAGGCTGGCAAAAAAGCCGGACTTGCCCGCCAGATCCACGCGGCCGGTGAGGTCTCCGCGCACGGCCGCGGCCACGATGTTGGAGACGTCCTGCTCGGCGGCGATTTCATCGGTGCGGTCTATCCAGTGGGTGATGCGGCCCATGGCCACACCAGCTTCGTTGTGCACCGGTCGCGCCAGCAGACGCAGCTTGCGGCCCTGGATTTCCATGTCCACGGTCTCGCCCGACCGCACCGCCTGGTCAAAGCGGGCGGCATCATCGGCGCTCTGGAACAGGGTGCTGAGCTTGTTGCCGTAAAAGGCGTCGGTATTGAAGGCAGCGCCGCCAAACAGCTTGAGCAGTTCCTTGGCCGGTGGCGTGGCATGCACCAGCAGGGCATCGGCGTTCGAGACAGTCACGCACACCGGCAGGCTGTCGAGCGAGAGGCGGATGCGCTGGTTGAACTCGGCCGCCAGTGCTGCCCGCTGCATGGCCGCCTTGGCCGCACGGGCGGTGTCGGTGATGCGGGCCTTCTGGCCTGGCAGGCTTTCCATCTCTTCGTCAAAGTGGCCCTGCGAGTATTTTTCCAGCAGGTGCACGAGGCGGAATTTGACTTGCAGGTGCGAGGCCACCAGCTCGTTGATGGAGCGCGCCATGGCGGCATAGCTGCCCTCGAACTGCTGCACCGGCAGCACGTAATCGATGGCCCCCAGGGTGTGCTGCTGCGACATTTCGGCCTGCGCGGCCTCGAAGTGCAGCAAGGTGTCGCGCATCTTGCCCAAGGGGGCGAGCAGCTGGCCGATTTCGCTCTGGTCGGCCTCGATCACCGTGTCCAGGCGGCCCGCGGCCACCTGGTTGGCAACCCCCAGGGCGCGTCCGAGCGGGCGGGTGATGCTGGAGGTCACCAGCCAGGCCAGCAGCATCGCCGCCAGCACCGCCAGCACCACAATCACCAGCGCGGTTTTCAGGATCTGATCGGCCCCGGCCGCCGAGGCTGCCACGTCACCCTGCATATGGTCCACCTGGCTTTTGACAAAGGGCTCCAGCAGTTTTTGCAACGCTTCGCTGGCGCCGTCAAAACCGCCCATGAGCTTGTTGCCCGCTTCCGGGCCGCCCGCCACATAGGCCCGGGCCATGGTCTGGCCCGCCTCGAAGTAACGCGCCGCACCGGCCTTGATGGCCTGGATGCGCTGCACCGCCTGGCTGTCGCCGGTCTTGGCAAAGTGCTGCTCGAACTCAGCCAGCGCGGCGTTGAGTGCGACGAAGTTCTCCTGCGCCTTGTCAAAACCGTCGTCCAGCCCGTCCTTGGCGCGGGTGGCCGATACGTCGGAGAGGAACTGCTGGATCTGCACCACATTCTTGTCCATGTTGGCGGCCAGCAGGGCGTACTTCACACCTTCGTCGGCCACCATAGCCATGTTCTGTTTGACGCTGCCGAGCTGGCTGCTGAGCCAGACGGTGAAGCCGATAAAGAAGACGATGGGCAGCGCAAAGCCCAGCAGGATACGCGCGCGGATGGACAGGTTCATGGTTTTGGATGTGCTCAGGCTTGTTCGGCCAAGGCGGCCATTTCGTTGATGTCGAGGGCGCGTTCCGGCGCCAGGATCACGATGAAGTCCTGCCCCACCCGGCCAATGCCGTGCACAAAGTCGCGCCGTATCGAGGTGCCGAACTGCGGCGGCGGCTCCACGTGGGCCTGGGCAATGTCAATGACTTCGCTCACGCTGTCCACCAGCAGGCCGAGCTCCACTTTTTCATCGGCCAGGGTGGCGTCAAAAATGATGATGCAGGTCTTCTTGCCAACCTGTGCGCGGGCACGGCCGAAGCGCGACTGCAGGTCGATCACCGGCACCACCGAGCCACGCAGGTTGATCACGCCACGCACGAACTCGGGCATCAGCGGCACCATGGTCATGTTGCTGTGCTGGATGATTTCGCGCACGCAGCGGATGTCCATGGCAAAGACCTCGTCGCCCAGCGCGAAGGTCAGGTACTGCAGTGCCGGGCCGTGGTCCACCTGGCCGGTGGGCGCAGGGGCATTTTCAAGTTGCATGCTTGGCTTTCCTGTTGTGTTTGCTGGCCATGGTCAGCGCCCGCCTCACGCCGACACCACCTGGCTGTCGGCACCGGTAATGAGCTCGCCCAGCGACGCCACATCCAGAATCAGCGCCACATCGCCATTGCCCAGGATGCTGGAGCCCGATATACCGCGCAGGGTGCGAAACAGCCGCCCCAGCGGCTTGATGACGGTCTGGTTCTGGCCCAAGAGCACCTCGACCTCGATACCGTATTTGCCGCGCGGCGAATGCACCACCACCACGCTCACGCGCGGCGGCAGCTCGGACTCGACCGCGTACAGCGTGCGCAGGCGCACCACCGGCAGGGTGGCGCCGCGCAGCTCCACGCAATGGCGCCCGCGCTCGTCGATGCGCACGTTGTCGCCACCGGACTCGATCACCTCCACCACCGACTCCAGCGGCAGCACAAAGGTGGAGCGGCCCACGCCGACCATGAAGCCGTCGATGATGGCCAGGGTCAGCGGCAGGCGGATGTCCACCTGCAGCCCTTTGCCAGGGTTGCTGTTCAGACGCAGGCTGCCGCGCAGCGCCTCGATGTTGCGGCGGACCACGTCCATGCCCACACCGCGCCCCGACAGGTTGGTGACCTGCTCGGCGGTGGAAAAGCCGGGCTCGAAAATCAGCATGTTGATTTCGTCGTCGGGCGGCACCACGCCAGGCTCGACCAGGCCGCGGTTCCAGGCGCGCTGTAGCACACGCTCGCGGTTGATGCCGCGGCCATCGTCCTCGATGCGGATCAGGATGGCGCCGGTCTCATGGCGCGCACTGAGCACCAGCTTGCCCGCGGCGGGCTTGCCTGCGGCAATGCGTTCCTGCGGTGGCTCCAGGCCGTGGTCGAGCGAGTTGCGTACCAGGTGCATCAGCGGGTCGGCAATTTTTTCGACCATGGACTTGTCGAGCTCGGCGTCACCCCCCATGATCTCGAAGGCCACTTCCTTGCCCAGGCTGGAAGCGGTATCGCGCACCACGCGGCGAAAGCGGCTGAAGGTCTCACCCACCGGCACCATGCGCAAGCCCAGGGTGCCGTTGCGGATCTCTTCGATCAGGCCGTTCATGTGCAGGTTGGCCTCGATCAGCGCCTCGCTGTGGGTGGCCCGCGCCAGGAGCGTGGCGCCCGCGCCGGCGATTACCAGCTCGCCGAGCAGGTTGATGACGGCATCGAGCCGGTCGGCCTGCACGCGGATGTAGCGCTCCTCGGCGGGTGCGGCCTCGCGCATTTTTTGCTGCTTGCCCAGCGCTGCGGCCACCACCTCGGGGGCCACGCCCGCCTGCGATTCGAGCAGGTCGCCAATTTTGGCCTTGGACACGGCCGGCATGCCGCGGCTGGCCTCCTGGGTGCTGAGCACCTGGCTGAGCTTGTCCTGGGTGACGGCACCCACCGACACCAGCATGTCACCCAGGCGCGGCGTGCCGGGCATGTCCTCGATGGCACGGGCGAGCTTCTGGTCCGGCGTTTCGGGCGCCACCACGTCGAGCTCGCAGTCGTCGATCACAAAGCTGAAGGCGCCTTCGATGTCGTCACGGCTGGCGCTGGTGCGCAGCTCCATGACAAAGCCCAGGTAGCAGCTCTCCGGATTCAGGTTGACCAGCGGCGGCACGCCGTCGGTGCCGCAGCGCACCGAGACCACTTCGCCCATGCCGCCCAGGTAGCGTGCCACTGACAGCGGGTCCATGCCATTGCGAAAGGTCTCCAGGCCAAAGCGGGCGGATATGGTCCACACGCCCGAGACGGAAGCGCCCTTGCTGTCTGCCACGGCCGCTGCAGCCTCGGCCACGGGTGCGGCCACGGCGCCACCTTCGGTGATGGCGCGCAGCTGGATCACCAGATCGGCGCGCAGGTCTTTTTGCTCTGCGGTGTCTGCGCCCTCGTCGGCCGCCGTGTCCACCAGGAACTTGATCTGGTCGTTGCATTGCAGCAGCAGGGTGCTGATGGCGGGGGTCAGCGCCACATCGCCGTCGCGCATCTTGTCGAGCAAGGTTTCCACGTGGTGGGTGAACTCCACCACCCGGTTCAGGCCGAAGATGCCGGCCGAGCCCTTGACGGTGTGGGCGCAGCGAAACAGCGAATCCAGCAGCTCGCGGTTGTCGGGCTGCTCTTCGAGTTCGAGCAACAAGGTCTCGATGGCCTCGATCTGCTCGGCGGCCTCGCTGATGAAGGCCGGCATGGCCTGCGCGATAAAGTCCAGGTCGGCATCCAGGCTCATGCGGCAGCCCCTCCAGGTGCGGTTTTCAGGTGGCGGGGGTCCAGCCAATCGGTCAGGCCAATCGTGCGGCAGGCCTCCGTGAACGCCGCGCTGGCCTCCACCAGGCGCCAGGGTGTCTCGCCGTTGGACAGCGCCGCCAGCAGTTGCAGGCCCGAGCCGTCCACCTCGGCCACATCGCGTGCAGAAACTTCCAGAAAGTCGCGCCCCTTGGCCGTCTGCCCGGCCACCCAGGCCAGCAAGGTGTCACGGGTTTCCAGCGCACTGTAGATATTCAGCTCGGCTGGCAATTCAAAGCGTTCAACCATTGTCTCTCCCTGACCGAGTGAAGGGCCGCGGGCGGCCCGTTGATTTAAGGCTGGCGCAGTTCGCCGCCCATCAGGTGCACAGCTTGGAGACCGCGTTGACCAGCTGCGTGGGTGCAAAGGGCTTGACCATCCAGGCCTTGGCGCCTGCGGCCTTGCCCTGCTCCTTCTTCTCTTCCTGGCTTTCGGTGGTGAGCATCAGAATGGGCAGAAACTTGTAGGCCGGCAGCGCCTTGGCGGCCTTGACGAATTCAATGCCGTTCATGATGGGCATGTTCACATCGCACACCACCATGTTGATCTGGCGTCCATCCAGCAGGGCCAGCGCAGCCTGGCCGTCACCCGCCTCCAGTACGGCGTAGCCCGCACCGGTCAGCGCCATCTTCACCACCTGGCGCAGGCTCGCGGAATCGTCAATCACCAATATCGTCTTTGCCATTTCAACCTCTTAGAAAAATGTAGTTTCCTGGTCCGCACCAGCGCCATCATTGGCTGTACCGGCATGGCTTTGGCGCTGGTCGGACATGGCGTACTGGGTCTCCAGCCGCGCCAGCCAGGCCTGCAAGTCCGGGCTGTCGGGGCTCTGCCCGTCCACCACCGCCTGCAGGCGCGCCATGTCCGCCTCCAGCATGGCGATTTGCTGGCTGATGCGGTCCTGGTACTGGAATGCGATGTACATGCGCTCCACCTGTGCGGCCACCAGCTGCGTCTCCTGCGACAGCGGCTGGCTGAATTGCTCGATGGTGCCCACCGCGTGCCGCACCAGCGCCAGCACGGCAGCAATCGCGTCGGCACCGCCTGCGGGCAGTTGCGCGTGGTTCAACAGAGGGGCCAAGGTCCGTTCGCAGGCCTGCGCCAGACCGGCAATGGAGGGATCGCCCTGGTTCAGCGCCTCGGCAATGTGCTGGGACTGGCGCTCGGCCAGTTGCACATGCGGCGTGATGTTGGAGAAGGCCTGCATCATCTCCGAGACCGCGGTCTCGGACTGGCTGCGCGAGGTGGCCAGGTGGCGCGACCACACCGGCAGCAGACCGGCGCACAGTGCGACCAGGGTTTGTGCTGCGTGGGTGCTGGCAGCGGTGTCAGAGTGTGTGTGCATCCGGGTGGACAAGGTATTTTTGGTCCATGGTAGCGCCAAAAACAGGGGCCAGCGAAAACTGGCCCCTGTTTTATCTCTTCTTTATTCGGCGGCGCGGCGGCTGAGGATCTCGAAAGCCGGCAGCGTCTTGCCTTCAAGCACCTCCAGAAAGGCGCCGCCGCCGGTGGAGATGTAGCCAATCTGCTTTTCAATGCCGTACTTGGCTATTGCCGCCAGGGTGTCGCCGCCGCCTGCAATGGAGAAGGCGCTGGACTGGGCAATTGCCTCGGCAATGGTGCGTGTGCCGTGCTCGAACGCCGCAAACTCGAACACGCCCACCGGACCATTCCAGACAATGGTGCCCGCCTGTTTGAGCTGGGCGGCCAGTGCCGCTGCAGTTTGCGGGCCGATGTCCAGGATCAGGTCATCGTCCTGCACCTCGGTGGCCCGCTTGGTGACCGCCGGTGCATTGGCGGCAAAGGTCTTGGCCGTCACCACATCGGTGGGGATGGGCACGGCCGCGCCGCGTGCGCGCATGGCCTCAATCACGGCGCTGGCCTGGTCGAGCAGGTCGGGTTCGGCCAGGCTCTTGCCGATGTTCAGGCCCGCGGCCAGCATGAAGGTATTGGCAATGCCGCCACCCACAATCAACTGGTCCACATTGGCGGCCAGGCTTTTCAGGATGGTGAGTTTGGTGGAGACTTTGCTGCCGGCCACGATGGCAACCAAGGGCCGCCTGGGCGCCAACAGGGCCTTGCTGATGGCGTCCATCTCGGCGGCCAGCAAGGGGCCTGCGCAGGCGATGGGCGCGTACTGCGCAATGCCGTAGGTGCTGGCCTCGGCGCGGTGCGCGGTACCAAAGGCGTCGTGCACGAACACATCGCACAGAGCGGCCATTTTGCGGGCCAGGGCCTCGTCGTTTTTCTTTTCGCCCTTGTTGACGCGGCAGTTTTCCAGCATCACCAGGTGGCCGGGCGCGACGCTCACGCCGTCCACCCAGTCGGCCACCAGCGGCACCGCAAAACCCAGCAGCTCGCCCAGGCGTTTGGCCACGGGTGCGAGCGAGTCTTCGGGCTTGAACGCACCTTCGGTGGGGCGGCCCAGATGCGAGGTGACCATGACCGCGGCACCGGCCTTGAGCGCCATCTGGATGCAGGGGACGCTGGCGCGAATGCGCGTGTCTTCGGTGATCGCGCCTGCATCGTCCTGCGGCACGTTCAGGTCGGCGCGGATGAAGACGCGTTTGCCGGCAACGGCTCCTTGGGCACACAGGTCGGAAAAGCGGATGACTTTCATGGTAGCACCTTCAGGTTGGATACGAATCGATGCCGCGATTGTAGAAGCGCCTACCAGCCCAGGCCGATATGCAGTGGCAGATAAAGCGCCATGCCCGCCACGATGGTGCCCAGCACCGAGTGGCCACTGCCCCGGCGCGCGAAGTAATACAGGATGCCAGCGGCCAGCCCGAACACGCGCGCATCCTCCAGTGTGTGAATCACATGGCCCTGGCTCATGGCAATTTCAGGAGCGATGACGGCGCCCAGGGCGGCAATGGGCGCGTACTGCAGGCCGCGCTGGGCCCAGCCGGGCAGCACCCAGGGCTTGCTGGACAAAAAGAAAAAACAGCGCGCCAGCACCGTGGCGCAGGCGAGCGCCGCAATGGTGAGCATGTGCTCCAGGTTGATGCCATTCATCAGCGCGGCCATGCTCAGTGCCCCGCCCGTTGGCTGGGCGGCCGGCCCCAGGGCGCGCGCTCGAGCATCAGGCACAGGCTGACCGCGGCGGCAATGGCCACCAGAATGTTCAACTTCAAAGGCAGGGCAAAGGTCGCCACACCGGCACAGCCTGCCACGCCCACCGCCACCCAACGCAGGCGGCTGGTCAGCATGGAGCAGGTCATGCCCACCAGCGCCAGAATGCCGGCAAAGCCCAGGCCCCAGGCGGTGGGAATCCAGCTGGCCAGCACCACGCCCAGGAGGCTGCTGCTGGTCCAGGTAAACCAGTTGATGCTGCCGTTGCCCATCAGGTAGGCCACTTGCGCCAGACGCCCGGCCTCGTCCTGGGCAGGCTCGGGGTGGTGCTGGATGAACAGCACATAGGTCAGGTCTCCGGTCACGTAGCCCGCCAGCAGGCGCAGGCGCAGGGGCAGGTGCATGACAAAGGGGCGCATGTGGGCGCTGAACACCACAAATCGCAGGTTCACGCAAAAGGCCGTGGCCAGTATCACCCACACCGGCGCACCGCCCAGCATCAGCGGAATGGCGGCCAGTTGCGCGCTGCCGGCAAAAACGGTCAGGGCCATGAACAGGGCTTCCACCGTGCCCATACCGCTTTTGACCATGGCCACGCCGGTCATCAGGCCCCAGGCCGCAATGCCGGGGGCGACAGTCGCCATTTCAACAAAGCCGTGGCGGAATTCCGGGTGGCGCCAGAGCGTGCGCAGATGGGCCATCACACGGCAGGCGCGCTGGCCCCGGGCTGCTCTGGCAGCAGGGCGCAACGCTGGCCCGGCTGCACGGCAAAGCCGCGCACAAAGTCGGCCACGGCCAAGCGCTTGCCACCGGCGCGTTGCAGTTCCTGCAGCCACACGGTGGACTGCTCTGCAGCCACGGCAATGCCCTCGGCGCTGACGGCCAACACCGTACCTGCGGGCGCAGTGGACTGCTGCGCGCCAGGCACGGCCTGCCAGACCTTGATGGTTTCACCCCCCAGCACCACGGTGGCACCGGGAAAGGGGTTGAAGGCCCGCACGCGGCGGCAAATGGCCTGGGCGTCCAGCCCCCAGTCGATGGCGGCCTCGTGCTTTTCAATTTTGTGGGCGTAGCGCACGCCCTGCGCAGGCTGCGGCACGCGTTGCAGCTTGCCTGCACGCGCACGCTCCAGCGCCTGCACGATCATCCCGGCGCCCAGTGCGGCCACCCTGTCATGCAAGGTGGCCGTGCTGTCGTCGGGCGTAATCGGCAGGGCCTGTTGCAGTAGCATGTCGCCGGTATCCAGCCCGGCGTCCATGTGCATGATGGTCACACCGGTGTGGCTGTCTCCGGCCTCGATGGCGCGGTGGATGGGTGCGGCGCCGCGCCAGCGCGGCAACAGCGAGCCGTGGATGTTCAGGCAGCCCAGGCGCGCGCTGCCATCCGCATGCGGTGCTGCCATCAGGTCCAGCAGCCACTGCGGCAGGATGAGGCCGTAGGCGGCCACCACCATCACATCGGCATCGGCTGCTTGCAGCGCCTGGCGGGCGGCAGTGGCGTCCTGCGCGTACTTGCCGTCGAGCCGCAGGCCCTGGGGTTGCGCCACCGGCAGGCCGTGCGCCAAGGCATATTGCTTGACGCTGGAGGCCTGCAGCTTCATGCCGCGCCCGGCCGGGCGGTCGGGCTGGCTCAGCACCAGCACGATGTCGGCACCGGCAGCATGCAGGCGTTCGAGCGCCAGGCGTGCAAATTCGGGTGTGCCGGCAAAGACTACGCGCAAGGGACGCGGCCCACCCAGCGTCAACGCGCTTCCTCGCGCTGGAGCTTTTGCATCTTGGTCTTGATGCGGTTGCGTTTGAGGGGCGAGAGGTATTCCACAAACACTTTGCCGATCAAATGGTCCATTTCGTGCTGGATGCACACTGCCAGCAGGCCCTCGGCCTCGATGCGCTGGCGCTCGCCTTTGGCATCGAGCGCGCTGACATGCACGGCGTCGTGGCGCAGCACGCCATCGTAAATGCCGGGCACCGACAGGCAGCCCTCTTCATTGAGATGCGTGGCTTCGCTCTTCCAGGTCAGCTCGGGGTTGATCAGCACCAGCGGTGCGTTGCGCTCCTCCGAAATGTCGATGACGATCAGGCGCTCGTGCACATCCACCTGCGTGGCGGCCAGGCCGATGCCCTTGGCCTCGTACATGGTGAAGAGCATGTCGGCGACCAGCGTCTGGATGCGCGCATCCACGGCAGCTATTGGCTTGGCCACCTTCAGCAGCCTGGGGTCGGGGTAACAAAGAATCGGGAGTAAGGCCATGGTTTTCCGGGATAGATGTCGCTATTTTCGCCACTTTTGCGCAGCCTGTCGGCAGGTGGCAGCCAAAAACGTTGCCGGATCAAGGGCTTGAGCGCAAAATCGTGCGTAAACTATCAAGTCACATCCCGGGACGGCTGCACCATATGAAGATACACCTGATGGCGAAATCCAAAGTGGCACTGGCCGCCCTTGCTGCAATCGCCAGCACAAGCCTGCTCCCAGCCGCATGGGCGCAAAACCTGCCCATTACCGGTGAGCAACAGGCCACGGCCGAGGCGGTGGCACAAAAAGGTGTATCCCTGAGTGCGCTGGCGCCCAACGCGCCGGACAGCTACACCGTCAAGACCGGCGACACGCTCTGGGACATCTCCAGGCTCTTCCTCAAAAGTCCGTGGCGTTGGCCCGAACTGTGGGGCATGAACCTGGAACAGATCAAGAACCCGCACCGCATTTACCCCGGTCAGTTGCTGCGCCTGCTGCGCAGCAATGGCATGGCCACGCTGCAAATGGATGACGGCACGGGCAATGGCGCCGGGGCAGACATGGGCACCGTGCGGGTCTCGCCGCGCAACCGCATCGAAGCACTCTCAGACAACGCCCTGCCCACCCTCAAGCCCAGCGTGATCGAGCCCTTCCTGGCAGAGCCCATGATTGTGGACGCGGCCGAGTTTGCCCTGGCGCCGCGCATTGTGTCGGCCCAGGAAGGCCGCGTACTGTTGACCCGCGGTGACCATGCCTACGCGCGCGGCCAGGACGGTGCGCCCCTGCTGGACGACCCCAGCAAGGAAAAATTGTTCCGCGTGTTCCGCACCGCCACCCCGCTGAAGGACCCGGACACCGGCGCCATCCTGGGATATGAAGCCATTTACGCCGGCAAGGCCCGGTTGCAAAGCAGCGAAACCACCTCGGAAGAGCCGGATGCCGATGGCAAGCTCAGCACCGCCATCGTGCCCGCACGCATTGACATCATTGCCGCCAAGGAAGAAATCCGCGTGGGCGACCGCCTGCTGCCCGAGCCGCCGCGCGAGGTGCGCACCTACACGCCGCACGCGCCCAAGGGTGCCTTTAGCGGCCGCATCGTGTCGGTCTACGGCAGTGCGGTAGAAAATGCAGCGCAGAACCAGGTGGTGGTGATCAACAAGGGCAAGGATGACGGCATGGATGCCGGCACGGTACTGGCTATCCTGAAAAATGGCGGCCGTGTCATCGACAAGCAGGACCCCAAACGCCCCCTGATGAAGCTGCCTGACGAGCGCAATGGTCTTTTGATGGTGTTCCGCACGTTTGATCGCCTTTCGTATGCCCTGATTCTGGACATCACCGACGGCGTTCGCGTCGGTGACCGCCTGGCGCCCCCACGCTGACACTGTGCGAACTGGAGCACAATGCGGCTCCATGGAACCCACCGAACTCGCCGCCTGGTTGCGGCTTTTGCTCACACCCGGCTTGGGCCGCGCCAGCGGCCGCAAGCTGCTCGCGGCTTTTGGGCTGCCGGTCACGCTGTTTGAGCAAAGTGAAAGGGCGCTGGCCGCAGTGGTTGGCAGCGCCCGCGCCCAGGCGCTGCTGAACGCACCGCCAGAGCTGGCGGCGCAACTGGAGCGCACACAGGAGTGGTTGCTGGCGGATGCACAGAGCCGCCGCATTCTGACGCTGGGCGACCCTCTCTTCCCCACCAGCCTGCTGCAAACCGAAGACCCGCCGCTGCTGCTGTATGCCATGGGCAAGCCCGAGGCCTGGAGCCAGAACCTGCTCAACGACAGCGCGCATATCTGCCTGGCCGTGGTGGGCAGCCGCAACCCCAGTCCGCAGGGTGCCACCAATGCGCGCCAGTTTGCCCAAACCCTGGCCGCAGCGGGCGTTACCGTCGTGTCGGGCATGGCGCTCGGCGTGGACGGTGCGGCCCATGCGGGGGCCCTCGAAGGGGCAAGGCCAGAAGGCCTGGCCACGGTGGCCGTGGTGGGTACCGGGCTGGACCGGGTCTACCCCCGGCGCCACCGGGAACTGGCGCACCGCATCGCCCTGCACGGCATGTTGCTGAGCGAGCTGCCGCTGGGCAGTCCACCGCTGGCGGCGCACTTTCCGCAGCGCAACCGCATCATCTCGGGGCTTGCGCGGGGCACCCTGGTGGTGGAGGCCACGCTGCAGTCGGGCTCGCTCATCACCGCACGCATGGCCAGCGAACAGGGACGCGAGGTGTTTGCCATACCCGGCTCCATCCATGCCGTGCAGTCACAAGGCTGCCACGCCCTGCTCAAACAGGGCGCCACGCTGGTCGAGCGCCCACAGGATGTGCTCGATGAATTGCAATGGGCGACCTCACCGGCGTCTATCGCGTCGACCCCGAGTTCGGATTCAGTCGCAAGTGACAAAGGCCCCGGGCCTGAGTCGGCTCTGCTGCAGGCCCTGGGCCATGACCCCGCCACATTGGACAGCCTGCAGGCCCGCACCGGACTGCCCACGTCCGAACTGCTGGCCCAGCTGATGGAACTGGAGTTGCAGGGCCGGGTGGCGCGCTTGGCCGGCGGGCGCTTCCAGCGCCTGAATCTGGCCTGAAAGCCAGATAAGGGGGGGAAGTCCGGCGGCTCCCCGACGCGCATTTTTTACGCGCTATAGTGGGCCCATGTTTGAAGTGCTCACCTTTGTATACGAAAACTACGACCCCGGTGAATCCTGCCCCGAGCCCGCGCATCTGGAGCGCAAACTCACGGCGATGGGCTTTGAATCCGACGAAATCGGCGAGGCGCTGACCTGGCTCCAAGGTCTGGAGGGTGCAGCCCACCCCTCGCCTCTGCAGCCCTGGCTGGTACAGCCGCAGCCCGACAGCATACGGGTCTATCCACGCCATGAGCGCCAGCACCTGGGAATGAAGGCTCTGGGTTTTCTGGGTTTCCTCGAAAACGCTGCCAACATTCCGGCGCAGTTGCGCGAGGTGGTGATTGAGCGCGCCATGGCCGCACCAGGCGGACCGGTATCGCTGGAAGACCTGAAGATCATTGTGCTGATGGTGTACTGGCGCTTTGGCCAGGAGCCCGATGCGCTGGTGCTCGACGAGTTGTTCAACGACCCCGCCGAGCGCGTGTTGCACTGACAGGGCCCTACCCGGGGCCTGAGGCTCAGGCCAGCAGGCGCTCGGGGTTGGCTTCGATCTTGGCCAGCGCGTCGCGCGTAGCGCGCACAGTCAGGGCTTCTTCTTCCTGCGGCAGCAGCAGGCCTGCTTGCAAATAGGCTGCCAGACGGCCACCCTGAATCAAAAAGGTCTGCCCGTTGGTGGAGGCAAACAGGTTGAGGTGCTTGCGCTCGCTGCGCCAGGCATACTGAACCTGTGTGATGCGGCTGCTGTAGTCCAGCGTAA
>CANCCF010000073.1 GCA_947374485.1 Comamonadaceae bacterium
AGGCCGTGACCGAGAGCGCCGGTGCAAAGCCGAAGTGTGGTGGTTCGCCGCGCAGCCCCCAGACCAGCAGCGTGCCCTGCAGCAGCCAGGCCACTGCCACCAGGGCGTGGGCGCTGCGTATGCTGATGCGGTGCATCAGGGCCACCGGCAACAGGTAGGCCAATGCGGCCAGAACCGAGAGGATCAGCGTGAGAGGAGGCGCACTGGCTAAAATCATGTTCACAGTTTAGCCTTTTGCACTTCGCCAGCCTGGTCTGGCGCACAACACAGGTTCCGCGCAGCGGACTTTTCCCCTTATGGCCTCCGCCCTCACCGACAAACTCAGCCGCCTCGTCAAGGAATTGCGTGGCCAGGCCCGCATCACCGAAAGCAATGTGTCCGACATGCTGCGCGAAGTCCGCATGGCCCTGCTGGAGGCCGATGTGGCCCTGCCGGTGGTGCGCGACTTCATTGCCCGCGTGAAAGACAAGGCCCTGGGCGAAGAGGTGCTGGGCTCGCTGCAGCCGGGGCAGGTGCTGGTGGGCATTGTGAACCGCGAACTGGCCAGCACCATGGGTGAGGGCGTCAGCGACATCAACCTGGCAGCCCAACCCCCGGCCGTGATTTTGATGGCCGGTCTGCAAGGTGCAGGCAAAACCACCACCACCGGCAAACTGGCCAAACACCTGATCGAGAAGCGCAGGAAGAAAGTGCTCACCGTCTCGGGTGACGTCTACCGCCCGGCCGCCATCGAGCAGCTCAAGACGGTGACCGCGCAGGCCGGTGCCGAATGGTTCCCCAGCACCCCCGACCAAAAGCCCGTCGACATTGGCCTGGCCGCCCTCGACTACGCCAAAAAGCACTTCTTCGACGTGTTGCTGGTCGACACCGCAGGCCGCCTGGCGATTGACGAGGCGCTGATGCTGGAGATCAAGCAATTGCACGCCGCCCTGAACCCGGTGGAGACGCTGTTTGTGGTGGATGCCATGCAGGGCCAGGATGCGGTCAACACGGCCAAAGCCTTCAAGGACGCCTTGCCGCTCACCGGCATCATCCTCACCAAGACCGACGGCGACTCGCGCGGCGGTGCGGCACTCTCGGTGCGCCAGGTCACGGGTGCGCCCATCAAGTTTGCCGGCACCAGTGAAAAGCTCGATGGCCTGGAGGTGTTCGATGCCGAGCGCCACGCCGGGCGCATTCTGGGCATGGGCGACATCGTGGCCCTGGTGGAACAGGTCACCTCGGGTGTGAACATGGAGGCGGCGCAAAAGCTCGCGGCCAAGGTCAAGAGCGGTGCCGGTTTTGACCTCGACGATTTTCTGGCGCAAATCCAGCAGATGAAGCAGATGGGGGGCCTCTCCAGCCTGATGGACAAGCTGCCCGCGGCCATGGCGGCCAAGGCCGGTCAGGTGGACATGGACAAGGCTGAAAAAGACATCAAGCGCAAGGAAGGCATCATCCACAGCATGACGCCCCTGGAGCGGCGCAAGCCCGAACTCATCAAGGCCACACGCAAACGCCGCATCGCCAATGGAGCTGGTGTGCACGTGCAGGAGGTCAACCGCATGCTCAAGGAATTCGAGCAGATGCAGGACATGATGAAGAAGATGAAGGGCGGCGGCATGATGAAGATGATGAAGCGCCTGGGCGGCATGAAGGGCATGCCCAAGATGCCGTTTTAGTCCTGCCGCCGGAGGTGGTGACGGCAAGCCTGCGCTTCAGCGCTCGCCGTGCTGGCCCAGCGCACCGTCGCGCAGCAACACCACAGGGTTGACCCCCAGCGCATTGGCAATCGACACAATGGCCGCCAGCGTAGGGTTGGCCGTGCCGCATTCAATGCGCGACAGGTGGGTGCGAAACAGCCCGCTGCGTTCGGACAAGGTCGCCTGTGTAAAGCCTGCCTCCTGCCGCAGCCGCTTGACCTTGGCACCCAATACTTCGTTGATGTGTGAGTCTCCCATGCCCGCAGTATGTCGCGATATGGGCACATTGCCAAGACAAGTGTGCACACTTGACTGGCGTTGCAGGGTTATGGGGTTTGCTGGCGCGCGGTCAGCGTGGCCAGAAGGCCGCTGTCCGCATCGTCAAAATCATAAAAGAGCTCGCAGACATGGACACCCAAGGTGGTGGCCAGTGCGATCAGTACCAAGAGGGTGGGATTGGCACTGCCTGCTTCAACACGAGAGAGATAGGTCCGGTAAATGCCGCAACGCTCGGACAGCACGTCCTGCGTCAAACCAGCCTTCAACCTGAGCTTCTTTACCTGCTTGCCAACGACCTTCTTGAAGTCGATTTCACTTTGCTTCATGCGGCCTAGTATCGAGTTGAATGGCAACTAATCAAATACACTGATTCATACATTCGCAAAGCCCCTTTGCAGAGGCAAAACAGGCACCGTTCACGAGTAATCCGCGGCGAATTGTTTGAGCAGATTTCTGGCAATACCGTTGCGCACACGCTGCACCACAGCACTCTCGCACAGTTCAAAAAAGGCCAGGCCGGGCGGCAGCTCTTCAATCAGCGCGGGTGCCAGGCGGTGCGCACCCAGGCTGCTGCAATGCAGGCTGGGCGACTCGACTTTTTCTTCGTTGAGCACGATGGAATTGACATAGTGCCGACTCTGGAACAGGCGCTGCACTTCGCGCCTGGTTTCTTCGCTTTCCCCATCGATGGCCTGCATCACACTGCCAGCTGAAAACAGCAGCATGGAGCGCAACGAGCCCGTTGCGTTGAGCCGGGCTGCGGATGCAAGCAGGCTGGGTAAATCTTGCCCTGCTTCGTTCAGCAAAGCGCTGACGAATATCACATTGAGTCGGCTCATCCGGGTCCTCGCCTGTCACCTTTATTTATCCCTCGGACTCTAGGGGGCAAAGGATGCAAGCGGAACCCACTCATTCATACAGACTGAATGTCGACCTCACCGCGCAAGGTGTAGCTGCGCGTCTCGCTGATGCGTACCTGCACCATCTGCCCTATCAGGCGGGCGGGGCCGGCAAAGTTCACCACGCGGTTGCACTCGGTGCGGCCCATGAGCTCACCGCCATCGCGCCTGGAAGCACCTTCGACCAGAATGGTTTGCAGCGTGCCCAGGCGGCTTTCGCTGATGCGGGTGATGTTGCCGTTGATCACGCCCTGCAGGTGCTGCAGGCGTCGCAGTTTGACCGCATGGGTGGTGTCGTCCGCCAGGTTGGCCGCCGGTGTGCCGGGGCGCGGGCTGAAAATGAAGCTGAAGGAGTTGTCAAAGCCCACCTCGTCAATGAGCTTCATCATCTTGCCGAAATCGTCCTCGGTCTCGCCCGGAAAGCCGACGATGAAGTCGCTGCTGAAGGCCATGTCAGGGCGGATGGCGCGCAGTTTGCGCACCGTGCTCTTGTATTCCATGGCGGTGTAGCCGCGCTTCATGGCCATCAGGATCTTGTCGCTGCCGTGCTGCACTGGCAGGTGCAGGTGGCTCACCAGCTTGGGGATTCGCTCGTAGGCCGCAATCAAGGCCGGTGTGAACTCGTTGGGGTGGCTGGTGGTGTAGCGCAGGCGTGCGATGCCGGGGATGTCGGCCACGTATTCCAGCAGCGTGGCAAAGTCGGCCACCTCGGATGTATCCCCCATGGGCGCGCGCCAGGCATTGACGTTCTGGCCCAGCAGCGTGACCTCTTTGACGCCCTGGTCGGCCAGGCCCGCCACCTCCACCAGAATGTCTTCAAACGGGCGGCTCACCTCTTCGCCGCGGGTGTAGGGCACCACGCAGTACGAGCAGTATTTGCTGCAGCCCTCCATGATGCTGACGAAGGCCGAGGCGCCTTCCACCTTGGCGGGCGGCAGGTGGTCGAACTTTTCAATTTCCGGAAAGCTGATGTCCACCTGCGGCTTGTCTTGCAGCGTGCGCGCATTGAGCAGCTCGGGCAGGCGGTGCAGGGTTTGCGGACCGAACACCACGTCCACATAGGGCGCGCGCGCGATGATGGCAGCCCCCTCCTGGCTGGCCACACAACCGCCCACGCCAATCTGCACGCCCTTCTTTTTCAGGTGCTTGATGCGGCCCAGATCGGAGAACACTTTCTCTTGCGCCTTCTCGCGCACCGAGCAGGTGTTGAACAAAATGAGGTCGGCCTCTTCCACGTCCTGCGTGGGCTCGTAGCCTTGCGCGGCTTTCAGCACGTCGGCCATCTTGTCCGAGTCGTAGCTGTTCATCTGGCAGCCAAAGGTTTTGATGAAGACTTTTTTGGACATGGTGTTTCTCGGCAAAGGGGGTCACGCAGCGCAGCACGCTGCAAGGAAAGGAAGGCGAAAGCTGGAAGGCGAAAAAGCGGCGTTGCCAGGCCCGCAGGGTGGCCCGCCCGGGCCAGGCTCTACTGCTGTGTGGGCAGCTTGAGCGCCGCTTCGGCCTGGCTCAGAACCCAGACCTCGTGCACCTCGCCCGTGGGGTTGCGCACATAGTTGACCACCAGGGTCTGGCCAATCAGGGCGCCCGACATCAGCAGCATGTTGTTGACGCCGCGGATGCGCGCACCTGGCGAGAGGCGATCGGGCTTGCCGCCGAGCTGGATGATGGGCGGCGCCACCACCACCATGGCGCCACGCTGCGCATCGGGGGGGAAGGGGCGCACGCCCATTTGCGCGCTCGCCCCTGCGGACAGGCCCAGCAAGGCAACAGTCAGTGCCAGGCGGCGTGTGGTGGTGCGGGAGAAGATTGCGTTGCAGCGGTTCATGGTGTGTATCCAGAGGCTGTGAAAGGGAAGGCCTGCATGCTATCACGCAGCCTTGGACGCAGCCTTGAGGGCAGGCTTGGCGCCCAGAAGGTACCAGGTCGGCAGCGGCCCCTTGCCCTTGATGTCCACCAGGCCGCGCGCTTCAAAATCAAAGGCATGGCGCAGGGTCTGGAACATCGCCTCGCTGGCGTGTATGCGCCCGGGCGCGGCGCTGGCCTGCATGCGGCTGGCGACGTTTACGGCATCGCCCCACACGTCATACAGAAAACGCTTGTGGCCGATCACCCCCGCAATGGTTGGCCCGCAATGCAGCCCCAAGCGCAGGGCAAAGGCCAGGCCCTGACGGGCATTGAAGCGCTGTATCAGCGCCTGCATGGCCAGCGCCACGTGGGCCAGTGCTTCCGGGTGCGCTGCGCTAACCACCATGTAGGCGTCACCGATGGTCTTGATTTTCTCGACCGGCTGGGCGTCAAGCAAGGCATCCATGTCCGAGAACAGCGCGTTGAGCACAGCCAGCACCTGGTCGGGCGAGCGCTCGGCGGCGAATGCGGTGAAGCCCACAATGTCGGCAAAAAGGATGGCCATGTGCGGATGGCTTTGCGCTTTGACCCGGTGGTGGGTCTTGAGCTCCTCGGCAATGCCCGGCGGCAGCGCGTTGTAGAGCACGGTATCGGCACGCTTGCGTGCCTGTGCTGCGCGGCAGCGTTCGGCAAACAGGGCCCGCGCATTAGTCAGCATATAGCCGTCCATGGCAAAGGCCACGGCCACAATGACCAGCAGGTTGGCAAACTGCATCTGCCCCAAAAATTTGCCACTGCCATCCAGCCAGGCCAGCAGCAGGCCGATGGCCAGCGCCTGCAGGCCATAGCCCCAGCGCCGCGCAGGCCCGGGAAAACACAGAACGGCGGCGACCAGCATCTGCGCTATGGCCACTATGGCAAAGTCCCCCGTGCCCAGCCAGGAGACCACGCCGAACCACACAAACAGCACACCCGTGGCGGCAAAAAACACCAGCAACAGGCGCTGGCGTGCGGCATGCGACGTGGCGCGCGGCAAGGTGCACAGCAGCGCGGCAAAGACCACAGCCATGGTGGCATGCCAGGCCAGCAACCAGGCATGGGGCACAGCGCGGCTCCACAGGTCCAGAAAGTAATACAGAGGGTCTGCCAGCAGCAGAAACAGCAAGGCAATGGCCAGTCCCAGCCGACAGATGGGTTGCAGCAATGCAAACGAGCGCCTGGTGAGCCAGACCTCGAAGGACTCCGCGTTGTCATCGGTTTCGGCGGCGTTTGCCATGGGGCTCCAGACGGCAAAAACAAAAAAGCCTGCCAGGGTGAAGTGGCAGGCTTTATGGTCCCTTGCGGGTTATCTGGTGGTCGTAGGTGGATTTGAACCACCGACATCAGCATTATGAATGCTGCGCTCTAACCAGCTGAGCTATACGACCGAAGGCCGCAATTATAGCAGGCCAAAGCGGGCTGTTTTACAGAGGCCGCAAAAGACTGCAACTCATGCGTTGCGAAATTCCGCCTTGCGCTTGTTGACGAAGGCGTCCATGCCTTCCTTCTGGTCGGCGGTGGCGAAGAGGGCGTGGAACAGGCGGCGCTCGAACATCAGGCCATCGGAGAGGCCGCCCTCAAAGGCGCGGTTGACGCTTTCCTTGGTGGCCATGGTGGCGAGCTGCGAGAAGCTGCAGACCATCAGGGCCGCGCCCAGCGCCTCGTCCATCAACTTGTCATAGGGCACCACGCGGCTGACCAGCCCGGCGCGCTCGGCCTCGGCGGCGTCCATCATGCGGCCGGTCAGCGCCATGTCCATGGCTTTGGCCTTGCCCACTGCGCGCGGCAGGCGCTGCGTGCCACCGGCTCCGGGGATGATGCCCAGCTTGATTTCGGGCTGGCCGAACTTGGCGGTGTCGGAGGCGATGATGAAGTCGCACATCATGGCCAGCTCGCAGCCGCCGCCCAAAGCGAAGCCGCTCACCGCCGCAATCACCGGCTTGCGCACATTGCGGATGGCCTCCCAGTTGCGGGTGATGAAGTCGCTGCGGTAGGCCTCGGCAAAAGTGAGCGTGGCCATGGCGGTAATGTCGGCACCGGCGGCAAAGGCCTTTTCGCTGCCGGTGATGACCATGCAGCCAATGGCGCTGTCAGCGTCAAAGGCCTGCAAGGCGTGGCCCAGCTCGTCCATCAGCTGGTCGTTCAGGGCGTTGAGCTGCTTGGGGCGGTTCAGGGTGATGACGGCGACCTTGTCGCCTTCGATGCGGGTGGTGATGCAGGTGTAGTCCATGGTGCCTCGTTGTTGTTGGAATGGTGAAGAAGAAAAGGAATTCAGGCGGCCGCTGCAGGCCCCAGCCAGCGGTTGAGCAGCGCGGCATCGGCAACAGCCAGCCGCACGGCCTGGCTGGCCTTGGGCAGTGTGAGCGTGAGGCTTAGCAGGCGCTTGTCGCGCGCCACCGTGGCAGTCACTTTTTTGGCGTTGCCCGCGTACAGCATCAGCTCGTCCAGGCTCTGCAGGCGCCAGGCGCCGGTCGACTTGGCACCCTTGGCCTGCACGGCCAGCCATTCGTCGCCATGGGCAAAACCGGCTTGTTCGGCGGCACTGCCGCGCAGCACCTGGTGGATGGTCAGGCCGCCCGACTCTTTCACACGCAGGCCGAGCTGCTGCGCCACCTGGTCGGGCTCGCGGTGCACCTTGACGCCGTGCTGTTCCAGCAGCGCGGCCACCGGCAGCTCCGCGGTGCTGTGCACCCAGCGTGCGATGTCTTTGGCAAACGAGCGGCCACCCAAGGTGGCCAACACGTCCAGCAGGTTCTGCTCGCTCATGGGGCCTGCGGCGCAGCTGCGCCACAGCGCCTGCATCACCGCGTCCAGCGTTGTGCGGCCTTCGGTGCGCAGCGTCAGGTCCAGGCACAGGGCCACCAGTGCGCCCTTGGTGTAGTAGCTCCCCGTGGCGTTGGCGGTGTTTTCGTCCTGCCGGTAGTACTTGACCCAGGCATCGAAGCTGGCCTGGGCCACGCTTTGCACCAGCCGCCCCGGTGTTTGCTGCACCTGGTTGAGGGTCTTGCCCAGCAGCTTGAGGTAGACAGCGTTGTCAATGCGCCCGGCGCGGCGCAGCAGCAGGTCGTCGTAGTAGCTGGTAAAGCCTTCAAAAAACCACAGCAGTTCGGTGTAGTTTTCCCGGGTGTAGTCGTAGCGGGCAAACTCGGCCGGGCGCAGGCGCTTGACGTTCCAGGTGTGAAAGTATTCGTGGCTGATCAGGCCCATGAGCGTGGTGTAGCCCTCGGGCTGCTTGTGCACCGGTGGCGCCAGCGTCTGGCGGGGTTTGCGCGGCAGGTCTTTGCGGGTGCAGATGAGCACGGTGGAGCTGCGGTGCTCCAGGCCGCCATAGCCGTCGTTCACCGCATTGAGCAGGAACAGGTAGCGCTGGAAGGGGATGGGGTTGTCGCTTTTGCTGGCTCCGGCTTGCGCCTGCGCGCCATGCCAGAAGCGGATCTCGGCCTCGCATATCGCCTGCGTATCGGCAACCAGTTTGTCGCCATCGAAACTTTCGGTGGCTCCGGCCACCACAAAGCGGTGGGGAATGCCGCAGGCCTCAAAACGGGCGCTCCAAAAATTTCCCATCTCCACCGGGCAGTCCACCAGCGCGTCGTAGTTTTCGGCCCGGTAGCTGCCAAAGCCGGATTTCAAAACGCGCACGGGCTCCAGTGCGGTGGCCAGCTGCCAGCCGGGGGCCTGTGGCGGGGCCTGCACGTCCACGCTGTGGCTGTCTTCTTCAGCGCCTGCCACCTGCAGAAACAGGCTGGTGCCGTTGAAAAAGCCGCGTGTGGCATCCAGCCACGCGGTGCGCACCGAGTTGTCAAAGGCATAGACCTGGTAGCGCACTTCCAGCGGCACACCGGGCTGGCAGTCCAGCACCCAGCTGGCCTTGTCCTGCTGCAGCACAGTGACACTGCGGCCGCCTTGCGTGCCCTTGAGTTGCTGCAGGTGCCTGGCAAATTCACGCACCAGGTAGCTGCCCGGAATCCACACCGGCAACTGCAGGCGCTGGGCTGCCTGGGGTTCAGGAATGTGCAGCGTGATGCTGAACAGGTGGCTGTGCAGGTCGGGCAACTCGACCCGGTAGTGGATGCCCCTGGCTACGGCTACAGTCCGGGCCTTGGCCAAGCTCATGATTTGGCGTCGGTCAAGCGCTTTTCGATCTGCTTGGCGTCGATGGCGCCGGGCACCCGCGAGCCATCCACAAAAATGAGGGTGGGCGTGCCATTGAGCTTGTGGGTGCGGCCCAGCTCCACATTGCGGGTGATGGCGTTGGTGTCGCACATCTGTGCCGAGGCGGGGATGCCCTTCTCACGCACCATCCAGTCCTGCCAGGTCTGGGCCCGGTCCTTGGCGCACCAGATGGCCTTGCTCTTTTCCACCGAGTCTGGCCCCAGGATGGGGTAGAGGAACATGTAGACGGTGACGTTGTTGATGGTCTGCAGGTCGCGCTCAAAGCGCTTGCAGTAGCCGCAGTTGGGGTCTTCAAACACCGCCAGCTTGCGCTCGCCATTGCCCCGCACGATGGTGAAGGCGTCCTTGAAGGGCAGGCTGTCAAACTTGACGGCGCTGAGCTTGTCCACCCGCTCTTCGGTCAGGTTGCGGCGCAGCTTGGTGTCGTACACATTGCCCACCACCAGGTAGTCGCCCTGGGCGTCGGTGTAATAGATTTCGTTGCCGTTGACGCGGATTTCATACAGGCCCGCCATGGGCGCCTTGTTCACTTCGTCGATGGCCTTGAGGTCGGGGAAGCGCTGCGCGATGTTCTTGCGGATCACGGCTTCCTGCGCGAAGCAGGTGGCCGACAGTGCCAGGGCCATCAGGGCCAATCCGAAGCGGCGCAAGGGGTGTGTGTGCATGGAGGTCTCGTGTTGAAAAAAAGAGGATCAGGCAGCGCCCGGCTGGCCGGGTTGGGCACCCATGGCGCGGCCCGCGACCCAGTGCTTGAGGGGGCCACTGCGCTCAAAGCCGCGCATACCCAGGCTACGCAATGCCTGCCACGCCGGGTGGTTGTGCTGGAAAATTTGCTGCAGCGCGTCGCCCGAGCCACCCACCACCGCATAGTCGGCCTTGCGCGCGCGCTCGTAGGCGCGCAGCAGCCTGGGGTCACCCACGCTGCGCCAGTAGGCGCGCCCATCGAGAATGCGCACCAGCTCGGCCACATCGCCCAGGCCCAGGTTCAGGCCCTGGCCCGCCAGCGGGTGCACACTGTGGGCGGCGTCGCCTGCCAGCAACCAGGCCCGGCCATTCGCCTGGCCGGTCCAGGCCTTGGCGCGTGCGGCTTGCAGTGGCCACACCTTGCGCTCGCTGCAGAGTGTCAAGGCACCCAAGGCACCGTGGCTGGCCCCCCGCAGGGCCAGGCAAAAGTCTTCAGCCGCAGCGGCTTGCAAGCCTTGGGCCTGCTCCGGCGCCAGCGACCAGACCAGGGCGCACTGGCGCCCTTCAGGCCCGTCCAGCGGCAGCAGGGCCAGGATGTCGCCACCCGCAAACCACTGGCGCGCCATCTGGCCGTGGGGCAGGGCGCAATGCACCCGCGCCGCCAGCGCCCATTGCTGGTAGGGCTTGACTTCGAACTCCACGCCATACGCGGCGCGCGTGCTGCTGGCGCGGCCCTCGCACACCACGGTCAACGTGGCAGGCGCGGGCTGTTCCACCATGTCGATGAGGGGCTGGAAACGCACCGCTTCTTGCAGCAGCGACTCCAGCACCGGCACATCCACAATCCAGTTCAAGGCCCCGGTGCCCTGGGCTGCGGCGTCAAACACCACGGGCGCATCGGTGTCGCTTTGCACCTGCATGCGCAGCACCGCAGTGGCGTGGGCCGCATCCGGCCAACAGCGAATGGCCTCCAGCAGGCTGCGCGAGGCGGGGCTGAGCGCGTAGGCGCGCACATCGGAGTGGGCCAATTGCGCCGCAGGGGCCAGGGGTTCGTTGCAGTCCTGTGCGAGCAATGCCACGCGCAGGCGTTTGGCGGCCAGGTGCAGGGCCAGGCTGCGCCCCACAATGCCTGCCCCGCGTATACAAATGTCATAGGTTTTCGCCATGGGGCCATTGTAGGAGGCCGGGGCTGCTGGCTGGCAGTCAAGGCTATGGTGCGGTAGTGCCCAGGCTCCAGGTGCGCGCCGCTTGCAGCGTGCCAAAGAAGCCCACGTCCAATTGGGTGAGGGCGCTGAAGGCGCGCGTGGCTTGCTCCATGTCGGCGTTGCTGGAGACCACGGCCGCGCGGACCCCCGGGTTGGTAAAGCGCGCGCCCAGTTCGTGGGCCACCATGGCCGTCATGTCCAGACCGGTAAAGTCGAGCTCGCTGGCGCCCAGCATGTCGTGGATGACGTAGCGGGTGCTGGCGTAGTTGCTATGGGCGTGTATCTCCAGCACCGCGCCCATGAATTCGGCAAAGCTGACACGGCCCAGGTAGCTGACGCAAGCTCCCCGCTTTTCCCAGACGATTGAATAGGCCACAGCGCGATCTCCATGATGTGCATCTTATCGCACGCCCTGGCGTCTCTGCGCTGCCCGACACGGTGCCTGACACATGGCCTGACAATGGGGGCAACGATGCAACAAGCCGCAAACCTCCAACACCGAAGCCAGGTGCTGCTGCGCGTGCTGCTCAGCTATTACGTGAGCAATGGCTTCTCAGCCGCGCTGGGCCTGTTCCTGGTGTCGGGCGCGGTGCATCTGCTGCTCGGGTCGGTGGCTGCTGGTGCCGCATCGATTGGCGTCATCGTCTGCATTCCACCTGACCAGGCCGCGCCGGTCAAAGGCAAGTTCTGGCATTTGCTGCCCGCTGCCGTCTTGGGCCTGCCGCTGTTCTTTGCGGTGCAGGTCCTGCATGCCCAGCCGCTGTGGCTGGGGCTGCTGCTGGTGCCCGCGAGCTTTCTGGCCTTTCTGGCCGGTGCCTGGGGCAAGCGCGGCCTGCCGATTGCGGTATCCGTCATGTTCGCCATGGTGTTTTCCATGGCGGTGCCGCAACAGGCCTGGCTTGCAGGCGCCGTGCACAGCACGCTCTACTTCGGCGTGGGCGCGTTGTGCTATGTGCTGTATGCCAGCGCCGCCAATGCCCTGCTCAATGGCCGCTACCGCAGCCAGATGCTGGCCGACACCCTGCTGGCATTGGCGCAGCTGATGCGCAGCCAGGCCGAGCAGTTTGTGCAGAAGGCCTCGGCCGACCGGCGCGACCCGGCGCCTCTCATCGGTGTGCTGCTGCGCCAGCAGGCGGTGTTGACTGAACAGCTGCAAGCCGCGCGCGACCTGCTGCTGGAGTCGCCCAACTCGGCCAGGCGCCAGCAGCTTGCGGCCATGCTGCTGGTGGTGCTGGAAATGCGCGACCACCTGATGGCCTGCGAGCTCGACCTCGACACACTGCAGGCCTCGCCCGGCAACTTCGAGGCCATGCAGGGCATGAGCGGCATTCTGCTGACCCTGTCGCTGGACCTGGAGGCGCTGGCCGATGCGCTGCTCCTGGGGCGCCAGCCCAACGCCCTGGTGAACTGCAGGCCGCAGCTGGCTGCCCTCTCGTGGGAGGCGGGCCAAAGCGGCCCGGAACCGGCCAATGCCATGCTGGCACGCGGCTTGGCCAACCGGGTGGGCAACCTCAGCGACGAGTCGGTGCGCCTGGCGCAACTGGCGCGCGGTGAGGCCGCGCCCGACATCGCCCTGATACGCACCAACTGGCACATGTTTGTGAGCGCCACCCATTGGTCGTGGTTGCCGTTCCTGGCCATCTGGCGCTGGGACGCACCACCCCTGCGCCACGCGGTGCGCGCCGCGCTGGCCATCGGCTTTGCCTACGGCTTGGGCCTGCTCATGCCCTGGGGCAGCCACGATTACTGGATCCTGATCACCATCGTGGTCGTCTTGCGCGGCAGCCTGGCGCAGACCCTGGAGCGGCGCAACAGCCGCGTGGCGGGCACCCTGATTGGCTGCGTGCTGGCCGGGCTGATTCTGGCCGCCCACGCATCGCCCCTGGTGCTGCTGCTGGTGCTGACGCTGGCACAGGCCGTAGCCCATGCGCTGGCCCTGCGCGTCTACCTGGTCACCGCCATTGCCGCCACCGTGCTCGGCCTGGTGCAGGCGCACCTGGTGAGTGTGGGCGCCAGCCCGGTGTTTGCCGAACTCGAGCGGGTGGCCGACACCTTGCTGGGCGTGTCCATTGCCTGGGCCTTCAGCTACGTGCTGCCCTCCTGGGAGCGCCACCAGATCAGCGGACTGGTGGCACGCGCACTGGCCGCGCAGGCGCGCTACGCGCAGCTCTCGTTGACCCTGGGCCAGGTGGAGCGCA
Organism: Comamonadaceae bacterium; assembly: GCA_947374485.1. Classification (GTDB taxonomy): domain Bacteria; phylum Pseudomonadota; class Gammaproteobacteria; order Burkholderiales; family Burkholderiaceae_C; genus Allorhodoferax. The sequence continues at coordinate 13,005 of CANCCF010000073.1, forward strand.
TCGACAACGCACCCGAACTGGCCTGGCGCCTGGCGCGGCGCGAAAGCTACGAGAGCCTGTCGGCCTTGGTGAACGCCACCCAGCGCGCGCTGGTGGAGCCACGCGCCGAGCAGCCGCCCCTCGAAGCACTCGGCCGCATCCTGGCGCGCAGCTACCAGTTGCTGGCGCAGCTCACCTCCGTAAAAACCATGCTGATGATCCGCCGCGAGCGGCTGCAATTGGAGCGCATCGCCGAGCCGCTGCTGCAAACCTCCAGGGCCATGGAAGAAGCGCTGCGACCGGGTGCCGTGCTGAGCGCAGAGGCCCAGGCGCCAAGCCTGCGTGTGAACGAACTGGCGCAACTCTCCGACCCGTTTGAAAGCGACCTCACGCCGTGGATGTTGCGGCGCTTGGGACTGCTGACGGGCATTGCACGGCAGCTCGCGCAGGACGCCAAGGCGCTTGCCAGATAAGCTTCAGCGAGCCTGCACCCGCGCCACTGCATGCCGCGCCGCCAGGTCGGCAAACACCAGCCCTGGCCCGAGGGTGATGCCGGGCGCGGCATAGATGCCGCCCATGATGGAATGCATGTCATTGCCCACGGCGTACAGGCCGTCTATGGCCAGCCCGTTGGCACCCAGCACCCGCGCAGACGCGTCCGTGGCCAGCCCGGTTGCCGCACCGATGTCGCCCGGGTACAGCCGCACCGCATAAAAAGGCGCGGTGGCAATCGGCCCCAGGTTGGGGTTCTTGTGACCCAAAGAACGGTCGCCGATGTGGTGCGCATAGGCGGTGCTGCCACGGCCAAAGTCGGTATCCACCCCGGTTTCGGCATAGTGGTTGATCTGCGCCACGCTGGCCTGCAGGCCCTGGGCGTCCACACCCAGCTTGTGTGCCAGCTCGTGCAGCGTCGTGCCTTGCGTGAGGTAGCCATCCGCCAGAAACGGCGCCAGGCCTTTGCTGCCTGGGCGCACCATGCCCATGCCGTAGCGGCGCAGGGCCTCTGCATCGCACACCAGGTAGGCGGGCACGGCGGCGTTCTCTGGCCTTTGCATGGACATGCCAAACAGGTGGTAAGAGGTGCTCTCGTTCACAAAGCGCTGGCCCCTGCGGTTGACGGTAACAAAGCCGGGTTTGGCGCGGTCCATCACAAAATGCGGGAAGGTCGCCAGGCTGCCGTCGGCGCGCAAACGCCGCGACACCGGTGCCCAGAAGGCATGGCTGGCGCCGCCCTGGCCTTCTTGCGCGCCACGCAGCCGCGCCAGGTCTTGCGCCACGCCAGTGTGGCCCGGTGCGCCCGGGCACCAGGCAGCATCGGTGCCGGGCAGCTTGTGCTGGCGCTGCGCCGCATTGCGGTTGAAACCACCGCCAGCCAGCACCACGCCGCCCTTGACCTGCACGGTGCAACGCTGCCCGTTTTGCACGATGACCACGCTGCGCACGGGTGCGCCCTGCGCATCCCCGGAGTCGCCAAGTTGCTCTAGCGTGGTGTTCAGTGCCAGGGTCACATGGCCGCGTTGGGAGAGCGAAAACAAGAGCCGCGCCACCAGCGCATTGCCCATCACCAGGCGCGTGCCGCGCGGGTAGCGCAGGCGGTCTGCGCCATGGCGCAGGACGATCTTGCACACATGCCGGAACGAGGCCCACGAGCGCGTGCGTGCCAGCAAATGGTTGATGTCGCTGCGGTCCACCATCATGCCGCCGAGCACGGTGAACTCGGGGATGGGCGGGCGCAGCAGGGCGAACAGGTGGCCCAGCAGGCGGCCGTCAAAGGGCACTGGTTCGAGTGCGCGGCCACACAGGGTGGAGCCGGGCAGATCCGACAGGTAGTCCGGGTGCCTGGGGCAGGGCCGGAACTGCACGGCGCTGTGGTCTTCCATGCGCTGGATGGCCGCAGCGCCGTGGTCCAGAAAGGCCTGGCGCAGGGCGGGCGCTGCGTGGTCGCCGATGGCCGCGTCCAGGTAGGTGCGGGCGGCCTGCAGCGTGTCGGTAGGGTTCACCTTCGCTGCGTGGTGCGTGCCCGGCACCCAGGTGGTGCCCGCCGACCAGGCGGTGGTGCCGCCCACCAAACCCGTGTGTTCCAGCAGCAGCACGCTTGCGCCCTCGATGGCGGCAAACAGGGCGGCCGCCAGTCCCGCGCCACCGGCGCCCACCACCACCACGTCGTAATGGGCCGTGGCGGGAAGGCTTGTCAGCAGCTCCATTCAGGTGCCCAGCAAAAAGTCCACCATCAGGTCGCGCACGCGGCCAAACATGTGCGCGCCGGTCATGCTCTGGCAGCCCCGGGCGCGCGCTGCCGCAATCAAGGGCGTGGTGGCGGGCTCGGTGATGACGCAGCCCACAAACATGGTGGGTGTGAGCCGCTCCACCTGCAGCGGCAGCGGGTCACCGGCCTGCATGCCCATGGGCGTGGCGTTGAGCACGATGTCAAAGCCGCTGGGGTCGGCGCTGCCCGTGGTGACGGGGCAGCGCTGCAAACCGGCCAGGCGTTGCACCAGGGTGCTGCGGCGGTCTTCATCGGCATCGCAAACGGCCAGCTCGCTTACCCCCGCCAGCACCAGTGCATGGGCAATGGCTGAACCGGCGCCGCCCGCGCCCACCAGCAGGGCTTTCTTGCCAGCCGGTGCACAACCCTCGTCCTGCATGGCCGAGACAAAGCCCAGGCCGTCGAACATGTCGCCATGCCAGCTGCCATCGGCATTGCGGCGCAGGGTGTTGACGGTGTGCAAGAAGGCCGCGCGCTCCGAGGTGGTGGCGCAGAGGTCAAAGCAGGCAAATTTGTGCGGCACGGTGGCGATGATGCCGTCCACATTCTTTGCCAGCGACACCCCGGCCAACCAGGCCGCCAGGTCGGCAGGCGCCACATGGGCGGGCAAGACCCAGGCGTTGTGGCCACGCGCATGGTATGCCTGCGTAACCCCGGAGGGGGACTTCACCTGGGCAATCGGATCACCGACGATGAAGTGAACGCGGCTGGCACCGCTGGGCAGGTCGGACATGGGGGCGGCTCTCAGACTGTTTTTTGCAAACTGGCCGCATGGTACATAAAAGTGGAATGCAATTCAACTTTTGAACAAAATTCTGTTTTTGCACTACACTGGCAGCCTCACAAAACCACACCACGCCACACAAGGGGGACCAGCCATGAGCGGTGTTTTGGAGCGCACCCTGGGTATTCTGGAGTTGCTCTGCCAGCACGGCGAAGGCCTGGAGCTGGCAGCGATTGCCGAGCGGCTCAACATCCCGCGCAGCGGCACGCACCGCCTGCTCACCGACCTCGTGAAATGCGGCTACGTGCGCCAGACGCGCGAGCACGGCGGCTACCGGCTCACCACCAAGCTGGTGGCCATGGGCCTGTCATACCTGGGCGCCAGCGGCATTGTGGACATTGCCCAGCCGCTGCTCAACCACCTGGCCGAGGTGTCGGGTGAACTCACCCGTCTGTCGGTGGTGGATGGCGAGCGGCTGACCTGGGTGGCGCGCGCCCAAGGTGCCCGCCAGGGTCTGCGCTACGACCCCGACATGGGCAGCGACGCGCGCCTGTCCTGCTCGTCCTCCGGTTGGGCCTGGCTGTCCACGCTCAGCGATGACGCGGCCATGGCCGTCCTCGCGCGCCAGGGCCTGGGCCTGCCCAAAGACTTCGGGCCCAACGCACCCGCCAGCCTCAAGGCCGCCCTGAAGCAGGTGCAGGCCACGCGCACGCGTGGCTACAGCGTCACGGTGGACACCTATTCCCCGGGTCTGAGCGCCGTGTCTGCGCCGGTGCGGCTGGCCGCGCAACCCGCCATGGGCGTGCTGACCATTGCCGGGCCCACCGTGCGCCTGAGCGAGGCGCGCATGCACGCCCTGGCGCCCGAGCTCTTGGCGGTGGCCGCGCAACTGGCGGTTGCCAGCAGCGCCTCGCCCTTCTTTGCCCAAACGGGCGCGCCGGGGGCTGCAGCATCTGGCAGCGGCCGCAAGCCCATCTATGCCCCCTGAAGCGGATTGCGACCTGTTGGTGATTGGCTCCGGCGCCGGTGGCCTGTCGGCCGCCGTGACGGCTGCACACCTGGGCCTCAAGGTGATCGTGGCCGAGAAAGAGGCGCAGTACGGCGGCACCACGGCCTGGTCGGGCGGCTGGATGTGGCTGCCGCGCAACCCCTTGGCCACTGCGGCTGGCCTGCACGAAGACATCAGTGCGCCGCTCTCGTATTTGCGCCAGGAGCTGGGTGCGCAGTTTGATGCGGACCGGGCGCTG
>CANCCF010000074.1 GCA_947374485.1 Comamonadaceae bacterium
CCTTGATCAGGCTTTTCAGCGGCGTTGTCAGGGATGACGATGCCGGAGGCTGTTTTGGTTTCGCTTTCAACGCGTTTGACGATCACGCGGTCGGCCAGAGGACGCAGTTTCATGAGGAATCTCCTTGGTTTTGAAACAGAGGTAAAAAACAAGGCACCCGCTGCACAGAGCAAGCACCACTGTTGGGTTCAGCCGACGATGTTAGCACTCGCCAGACCTGAGTGCTAATGATAAGGGCGTTTGCGGGGGATTCAAGGGCCCGTATCATGGCCCGTATCGGGTTTTACTTGCAGGAACGAACCATGGGAATTCCGTTGCAGAACATGACGTTGCCTGAATTCCTGGCCTGGGAGGCCCATCAGCCCGAGCGACATGAGTTCTTGCGTGGTGAAACCTTTGCCATGGTGGGCGGGATGGCGCGGCATAACCGCGTGACTCTGAACCTGGCCAGCCGTATCGGTGACCACCTGGACGGCATGCCATGCCAGGTCTTCGCAGAGAGCATGAAGGTGCAGCTCACCGAAGGTGTGTTGTACCCGGATGTCATGGTGACGTGTGGCAAGCCCCTGGCCGGGGATGAGCAGACGGTGACGGACCCCAAGCTGGTGATCGAAGTCCTCTCACCTGGTACCCAGGGTTACGACAAGCGCGACAAATTCATCCTCTACCGCAGCCTGGCGTCCTTGCGCGAATACGCGCTGATTGATCCAGCCAAACGGCAGGTCGAAGTTTTCACCTTGGCCGAACGTGGCGCTTGGACCTTGACGGACCAGACAGCGGCTGGCCAGCTCACCTTGGCCAGCATTGACCTCACGCTGCCCATGGAGCTGGTTTTCAGGGGGGTGGAGCCTGCTGACTGAGGTCAGCCCCCTGTTTGGTCCGGATTCCTCCAAGCCCGCTCAAACGGCAGCCGCCAGGCATGCGGCGCAATCAGCTGGTGGATCGACTTCGGCCCCCAGGAGCCGGGCTCGTACAGGCGCACTGGCGGGGGCGATTCCAACAGAGGTTGTGACACCTGCCATAGCCGCTCGATGCCATCGGCCGTAGTAAACAGGGTGCGGTCGCCGCGCATGGCGTCCAGGATCAGGCGTTCGTAGGCTTCCAGCACCTCGCCCATCAGGCCGGTGTCGCGCATGGCGAACTGCAGGCTGAGCTTGTCCAGGCGCATGCCGGGGCCCGGGCGCTTGCCATAAAAAGACAGCGACATCTTGGAGGCATCGGCCAAATCGAATGTCAAATGGTTGGGGCCCTGCGCACCCACACCCGAGCCCGCCGGGAACATGCTCTTGGGCGGCTCCCTGAAGGCAATCGAGATGATGCGTTGCCCCTCGGCCATGCGCTTGCCGGTGCGCAGGAAGAAAGGCACACCGGCCCAGCGCCAGTTGTCGATAAAGCACCTCAGCGCAATAAAGGTCTCGGTCTCGCTTTGCGGGTCCACACCGTTCTCGCCGCGGTAGCCGTTGTACTGGCCGCGCACCACATCCGTGGGCTGTATCGGCAGCATGCTTCGAAACACCTTGTTTTTCTCTTCGCTGATGGGCGCGGGTTCCAGCGCGGTGGGCGGCTCCATGGCGATAAAGGCGAGTATCTGCAGCAGGTGCGTCACCACCATGTCGCGGTAGGCGCCGGTCTGCTCGTAAAAGCCCGCGCGTTGGCCCAGGCCCAGGGTTTCGGGAACGTCGATCTGGATGTGGTCAATGAAGTTGCGGTTCCAGATCGGCTCGAACAGGCCGTTGGCAAAGCGGAAGGCCAGGATGTTCTGCGCCGGCTCCTTGCCCAGGAAGTGGTCGATGCGAAAGATCTGCTCCTCGGCAAACACCTCGTGCAACTTGCCGTTCAGCGTCACGGCGCTGGCCAGGTCCACGCCAAAGGGCTTCTCCATGATGATGCGCGCGTCTTGCACCAGTTGCGCCTCGCCCAGCATGCGCACCGCGGGCAGCGCCCCGCTGGGCGGCACGCTCAGGTAGTGCAACAGCCGCGTCTCGCCGCCTAGGCTGGCGCGGGCAGCGTCCACCGCGGCCTTGAGCGCTGCCGGGCCGGCCGACAGCGGCACGTAGTCCAGGCTGCCGGCAAAGGCATCCCAGTCGCCGGGCGTTACCTTGCGGTTGAAAAACTCGTCCAGTGCCGAGCGGGCCACGGCGCGAAAGGCGTCGGCGTCCATCTCATCGAGCGACACTCCAATGATGCGGCAGCCCGGAATAAAGCCCGCGCTGGCCAGGTGGTACAGGCCGGGCAGCAACTTGCGCTTGGCCAAATCGCCGGTGGCTCCAAACAGCACCACCACCTGCGGGAAGCGGGGGCCAACGCCCGGGGGAATTTTTGCCATGCTTGGGATCCTGAGTACTCAATGTGGGGCATGAATGCAACATTCACACCAACGTGAAGAGCCTCCATCATGCACCGCCGGTGCGCAGACTTTGCACCACGACAAGGCACGGCCCCCAATGCGGCGCAAAAAAGAGCAGCTGCCACGCTTTGAATGCATGGCAGTCTTGGCATGCCCCTTGCGTAGTACTGCCTCAGCAAGAAGCGCGATCTGTGGAATCTTTCACGATTGCTCTAGCGTAGGAGTACTAGGGTTCCGGTCAGGGGGTGTCGCCCTTTGACGGCTGGTCCGAGAGTGCTCCGGTCTCGCAAGAGACTCCACGGAGGGACAAAAGCCCGGGAGAACGATTCATCGATCGTCTCTTCCTGCGCCTGTCTTTCAATAAAGGAGTTTTCCATGCGCGCTTTGAACCCTGTCCCCTCTCTCGTCAGTGCCAGCAAACGTGGCGGCCTCAAGACCCTGCTGGGTTTGTGCGCCACGCTGGCCACTGCCTCGGCCTTCGCCGCCGGCCCCACGCCCCTGAAAATCGGCACCGTGGTCTGGATCGGCTACGGCCCCTTCTATGTTGCCGAGGCCCTGGACCTCTACAAGAAGTACAACCTCAAGGTCTCCCTGCAGGTCTTCACCGATCCAGCCCTGATCCCCGCGGCCATTGCCTCCGGCGCCATCGACGGCGGCCATTTGACCTATGACCAGGTGGTGGGCCAGGTGGCCGAGGGCAAGATGCAAAAGGTCGTCATGCCCATCGACTACTCCAACGGCGGCGACGCCATCGTGGCCGACGCCAGCATCAAGACCGTCAAAGACTTCAAGGGCAAGAAGATCGGTTTCAACCCGCTCTCGCCCTCCGACTTCTTGCTCTCCTACGCGCTGAAAACCAATGGACTGACCGACAAGGACATCAACGCCGTGAGCATGACGCCCGAGGCCGTGCCCGCCGCCATGGCCTCCGGCCAGATGCCCATTGGCGTGACCTATGAGCCCAGCCTGTCGCAGATCCTGAGCCAGGGCGGCGGCAAGAAGTTCAAGGTGGTGTTCTCTTCCAAGAACGCCCCCGGCCTGATTGCCGACGTGATGGTGTTTGACGAGAAGGTCATCAAGGCCAAGCCCACCGAAATCAGCGGCATCATCAAGGCCTATCTGGACGGCATGGCCTATATGAAAGCCAAGCCCGACGAGGCCGCCAAGATCATCGGCAAGTTCATGGGCGTCACACCCAAGGAAGTCAAAGAGCAACTCTCCGGCGTGTACAACATCCCGCTGGCCGAGATGCCCAAGGCCTTTGTGAAGGCCAAGGAAACCACGTCTTACTACGGCAGTGGCGAAGTGATTGGCGAGCTGCTCAAGGCCAAGGGCCAGATCAAGACCATCCCGGCCACCGAGTCCACGTTTGACGCGCAGTTCGTCACCGCGCTGACCAAGAAGTAAACCAACGCCATGGCCACCGTTCTCCCCACCGTATTCCGATATCCGGACGGTGCGCTGCCCAACACGGCGGCGTTGACCTTCACTCTGGCGGGCTACGCGGGTGGCCTGGCGCTCCTGGGGGCCGATGCCTGGTGGGCCAACGCCATCGGCTTTGTGCTGCTGACGCAGGCCCTGATCTGGTCGGCCTACTTCATCCACGAGTTGGCGCACAACGCCATCTTCAAGGCGCAGGCCACCAACGAGCGCTGGGGCACGCTGATGACCTGGCTCAACGGCAGCTGCTATGCGCCCTTTGCCGACATGCGCCGCAAGCACATGCGCCACCATGTGGAGCGCGCCGACGTCATTACCTTTGATGTGCAGGCGTTTTTGCGCAAGTCCCCGGCCTGGTTGCGCAACAGCGTGCTGGCGCTGGAGTGGGCCTGGTTTCCGGCGGTGGAATACCTGATGCGCGGCTTTGTCATTGCGCTGCCGTTCACCGACCCGAAGCGGCACAACAAACGCACCCGCATGCTGGCCATTGCGGCCGTGCGCCTCTGCGCCTTTGGCCTGTTGATCGCCTGGTCGCCCAAGGCGGCACTGTTGTACGTCCTCTCGCAATGGGTGTTCATCACCGTGCTGCGCTTTGCCGACTGCTTCCAGCACACCTACGAGTCCTACCCCATCCTGGACGAGACGCCCATACCGGCCGACCGTGTGCGCGACCGCGCCTACGAGCAGGCCAACACCTACAGCGATGTGGTGGGCCTGAACAACCGCTGGCTCAACCTGATCTGGCTGAACTTCGGTTTTCACAACGCCCACCACGAGCGCCCCACTGCGCCCTGGTACCGCCTGCCTGCCTTCCACAAAGAGCTGTACCCGGATGACTACGCCCAGGTCATTACCGTAGGGGAATTGCTGCGCAGTTTTCATACCAACCGCGTCAAACGCGTGCTGTCTGCCAACTATGGCGAAGTGCAAGCGCCGGGCAACGCGCGCCGCGCCGATGGTTTTCTCGGGGCCGTAGGTGTCTCCTTTCTGACCGCTGTTTGACATGCGACCGCACTACGCGCTGGAAAATAAAACAGTGCTGATCACCGGCGCGGCCGGTGGCATTGGGGCGGGTCTGGCACGTGCTTTTGCGGCCCAGGGCGTGCAATTGGTTTTGCTGGACCGCAGCGGCGAGGCGCTGCTCAATCTGGCCGCGCAACTGGAACCGGTGGGCAAGGGTGCCGCAGTGCACACTGCCGTCTGCGACCTGAACGACGACGCGCAAGTAGCCGCCTTTGCGCAGGATTATGAAAAGCGCCACGGCACGCTGGACGTGCTGCTCAACAACGCCGGGGCCGAATACCCCACGCCGCTCAGCAGCACCGCGCCGGACGCCATGGCGCGCTGGAGCGCCTTGTTGGACAACAACGTCAGCAGCATGGTGCGCCTCACGCGCGCGCTGTTGCCCTGCATGGGCGCGGGGGCGAGCATCATCAACCAGTCCTCCATCTGGGGCCGCACCGGCGTGGCCGACTTTTCGGCCTATGTGGCCAGCAAGCACGCCGTCATTGGCCTGACCCGGGCTCTCGCCTTTGAGCTGGGGCCGCGCGGCATCCGCGTGAATGCGGTGTGCCCGGGCTGGATACGCACCGATGCCGCCATGCGCTCGCTGGCCTCCATGGCGGCCACGCAGGGCCGCAGCGAGGCAGATGTCGAAAAGGACTTGTTGGCCCAGCAGGCCCTGGGCGGCATGTTGACGCCGGACGCCATTGCGGGCGTGTACTTGTTTCTGGCCAGCAGCGATGCGGCGCCGCTCACCGGGCAAGCACTGGTGGCCAGTAACGGAGAGGTGATGGCGTGACTCTGTCCAGTTCGCTGTCTCTGCTGGGCCGCACGGCCTTGGTCACTGGCGCCAGCTCCGGCATCGGCCGTGCCATTGCGCTGGCCTTTGCAAGTTCCGGTGCGGCGGTGGCCATCAACCACTTGGGCCACGCGCAGGATGCGGCGCAACTGGTGGCTGAAATCGAAGCAGCCGGGGGCAGGGCGGTGGCCATCGAAGCCGATGTGAGCCAGGCCGCTGCCGTGCAAGGCTTGCAGCAGCAAGCCGTGAAAGCCTTGGGCCCCACCCACATCCTGGTCAACAACGCGGGCATCATCCAGGAGAAACCCTTCTTGCAAACCAGCGAGGCGGACTGGGACCGCATGCTCGGCACCGATTTGAAATCGGTGTTCCTGATGTGCCGCGCGTTTTTGCCCGCCATGGTGAGCGCACAAAGCGGCGTGGTCATCAACATCGCGTCCGAACTCGGCATTCTGGGCCGCGCCCAGTTCGCGCCCTATTGCACGGCCAAGGCCGGGGTGATTGGCCTCACGCGCTCGCTGGCGCGCGAGTTCGCGCCGCACATCCGCGTCAATGCCATCGCCCCCGGCCCGGTCAACACCGCCATGCTGGATGCGGAGCACATGAGCCCGGAGTGGCGTGCGAAGGAAATGGATATTCCGATGCAGCGCTTTGGCGAGCCGGATGAAATAGCAGCGACTGCCTTGTTCCTGGCCTCGGATATGGCGCGTTTTTATTGCGGTCAGGTGCTGGGCCCCAACGGCGGCGCACTGATGACCTGAGCACCCCCACAACACTTTGAATGGAAACACCATGAACACCGTCTGGATGAACGAACTCTCGTGGGTGGACTACCAGGCCCGCGTCCTGTCTGAGCAGCCGCCCGTGTTTTTGCCGGTGGGCGCACTGGAGCAACACGGGCCGCACCTGCCCCTGGGCACCGACGGTCTGCTCTCTGCGGCTGTGGCGGCCGACGCGGCGGCCCTGGTGGGTGGGCTGGTGGCACCCACCTTGTCGTACGGCTACAAGTCGCAAATCAAATGCGGCGGTGGCCAGCACTTTTGCGGCACCACCAGCGTGGATGCTGCCACGCTGATTGGCTCGGTGCGTGACGCGGTGCGCGAGTTCGCGCGCCATGGCCTCAAGCGCCTGGTGGTGCTCAACGGCCATTACGAGAACCAGTGGTTTCTGATCGAGGGCATCGACCTGGGCCTGCGCGATATCGGCCCCAAGGGCACGCTTGAAGTCATGCGCCTGGAGTACTGGGACTTCATGACCGAAAGCACCCTGGCCGATGTGTTCCCCGGGGGTTTTCCGGGCTTTGCGCTGGAGCATGCCGCCGTGCTGGAAACCTCCATGATGCTGCACTACCACCCGCATCTGGTGCGCATGGACCTGTTGCCCGACGACGGCCCCGCCAACTTCCCGCCCTACGACATGCACCCGCCCCGCACCGACTGGGTGCCTCCCTCGGGCGTGCTGTCCTCCGCGCGTGGCTCGGACGCGGCCAAGGGCAGCCTGCTCGCGCGCGAGGTGGCGGAGCGTATCGCTGCGGCCATCCGCACCGGTTTCAAAAGCTGAGAGCGCGCCGTGCCCGCAGCCATGGCAAGTGCCAGCACCTTGTTCAACTTGCCGATTGGCGATCTGCGGACGGTGGCACTGATCGCCATCGACATGCAGCGCGACTTCTGCAGCCCCGGTGGCTATGCCGACACGGCCGGCCTCGATGTCGCACGCCTCGCGCAGCCCATCCGCCAGATCGAACGCCTGCTGGCCGCCGCGCGCCAGCGCGGCGTGATGGTGGTGCACACGCGCGAAGGGCACAAGCCCGACTTGTCCGACTGCCCTCCTGAAAAAATGGCGCGCAGCCTGCGGGCGGGCGCGGCCATTGGCAGCGCAGGGCCACTGGGCCGCTTGCTGGTTCGCGGCGAATACGGCCACGATTTTGTGGATGCACTGCAGCCTCTGCCCGGCGAATGGGTGGTCGACAAACCTGGCTACGGCGCCTTCCACAACACCGCCCTGGAGATGGGCCTGCGCGCACGCGGCATCCGCCAGCTCGTGCTGTGCGGCGTAACCACCGAGGTCTGCGTGCACAGCACCCTGCGCGAAGCGGTGGACCGGGGCTACGCTTGCAGCGTGGTGAGTGACGCCACCGCAGCCAGCAACCCGGCCCTGCAAGAACCGGCGCTGGCCATGGTGGAAGTGGAAGGCGGTATCTTTGGCAGCGTGTACAGCACCGATGACATCCTGGCCCACTGGAGTGCCGCCGTATGACGCAGGTTAAAAAGTTCTGGCCCCTGCTCACGGCCACCCACGTCTATGACAAGACCATCTCCACCTACCAGCGCGGGCGCGGCACGCAGATTGAAGCGCCTATCCTGGCCTACCTGATTGAGACCACGCAGGGCCGTATTCTGTATGACGTGGGTTGCGATTACCACAAGATCCAGAACGCCACTTTGCGTGCGCAGCACTACAGCCCCGAAGTCTTTGAATACGGCGCGCCGCAGATGGAGGAAGAGCAACGCATCCCGCAGCACCTGGCGCGACTGGGCCTGACGGCCGCCGATGTCGACGTGATTTTTGTGGGCCATCTGCACTTCGACCATGCCGGTGGCCTCAAAGAATTGCGGCGCTGTGGTTGCGGCGCCGAAATCCATGTGCAGCACGACGAACTGGAAGTAGCCTGCAGCGGTCTTGACGCGGCCGTGTTCGCCGACGACCTGGTGGACGACGCGGGCACGCCATTGCCATTCAAGGTGCAGCACGGCGCCTACAGCCTGGTGCCCGGCGTGCAGGCCGTGCCCAGCCCGGGCCACACGGCCGGTCACATGTCGATGTGGATCGAGTTGCCCCAAGGCCCACCGATTCTGCTGGCCGGGGATGCGGCCGACCTGCAGGAAAACCTGGACGACGAAGTGGCCCCCGGCACCCTCTGGCAGGGCAGGGAGCAGCAGGCCATAGCCAGCATTCGCAGCCTGAAAAAACTGGCACTGGAGACCGGCGCCTGGCTCTGGCCCAACCACGACATGGCGTTTTACCGCGCCTTGAAAACCTTTCCGGAGCCCTACGAATAATGACTTTTCTTGCTTTTTCGCCCGTGCCCTTGAACTACCGCGGCGTGTGGGTGCGCACGCTGCTGGAAACCCCGACGCTGCAGGACACCAGCACCTTTGTGCGCTGGATGCAAACCAGCCAGTGGCATGCCGATCTGCGGGTGCCCGAGGCGGCGCGCAGTGCTGGCCTTGCATGCACGCTGGCGCAGCGCCAGAGTCAGCAGGGTTTTTGCGGTGTCACCGAAATCAGCCATGACGGTGGCACTGAAATCTGCACCTGGCACCGCCGCTACGATTTCCTGCCGCCACGCCCCACGCCGGACACCGGCACCATGGTTTTCGAGACGCCCGACCGGGTGATAGAGCGGGGCATCCATTCCGAGTACCTGGAGGTGTGGGAGCGCATGCCCGAGTCGGTGGGTGTGTGCATTGCGCTGGCTGGACGGACGATCACGGGCGCAGACAGTGGTGAGCGTTTGTTGCAAACGGGCTCTTGTGTGATGCGGGTGCAGCCGTGGCAGGACTTCGATATTTCGTTTGGTGTGGTGCAGCAAGGTGTGTGGCATGTAGAGCGCTCTCTGGTGCCGGAGAGCGAGGGTGTGGCTTTGCACTTTGAACTGCAACGCATTGGTGAGCACACTGCGGAAGTGCACATCGGGAACCAGCGTAGTGCATGGACGGTGTTGGAGTGGACGGACGCTTCATAACGGTGCGGTGGTGGTGTTGCTTGGCTAGTGGGAAGGCACTTATCTCCTGCGTTGCCTCTGGACTCAGGCCGACGTGGCACTCAGCGCCGTCCGTGTCCCCCGCCCTTCGGGCTCCTCCTTTACCTACCGGCGCTGAGCGCCATGCCGTCCTGAGTCCGCCCACATGTTTGGCAGCAGGGGAGTTGGGTCTTACGTCACGGCGCGCCAACACGCAGGCGGACTGTGACGCTGGGGTGGATGCTGCAGTGAGGTAAAGGAGGAGGCCGCAGGCCGGGGGACACGAACGGAAGCATTCACCCCAGTGGCGCAGTCACCCACAAAAGCCAGCCCCACAAAAGCCAGCCCCACAAACGAAGGCCAAAAGACACAGAAAACTGGCACCGAAGTTGCGATACACAAAGCAAGAGAGGCGAGAGACGCAAAGGCATCACGCTTGACTTGAAAAGACCGCTAGGGTTCCGGGTTCAACCGAGGTTGCGCCGTCTGGTCCGAGAGCTGTCGGCCGCACATCGCTGCGGCTCCACGGAGGGACAAAAGCCCGGGAGAAGATGGTGGTGCGCCGTCCTCTCTTGCTTTGTTCAACTTCGGGAGCGGACCATGACAACCCCCACCACCGGCGCCCGGCGTCCCGGTATTTGGCGCATTGCAGGCCACCTGTCGCGCCGCCAATACTGGCTGTTTGCCGCGCTCGGCCTGCTGTTGCCCTTTGTTGCCTGGGGCCTGGTCACCGTCTATGGCGCGGTGGACACCGTGTTCCTGCCCGGGCCTCTGCAAGTGCTGCAACGCTCCGTCACCTGGCTGCTCGAAGACGACTTGCTGCAGGACGCCTCCATCAGCATCTTCCGCGTGCTGGCGGGCTTTGTTTTGTCGGCCGTCCTGGCACTGCCCATCGGCGTGCTGATAGGCGCCTTTCGCCCAGTTGAAGCCCTGTTGGAGCCGCTCACCGACTTCATCCGCTACATGCCTGCCGTCGCCTTTATTCCGCTGGTCATGCTGTGGTTTGGCATTGGCGAGAGCGCCAAGATCTCCATCATCTTCATCGGCACCTTCTTCCAGATGGTGCTGATGATTGCCGAGAACGTGCGCCTGGTGCCTATGGCCCAAATTGAAGCAGCACTCACCATGGGCGCCACCCGCAACGAAATGATCAGCCTGGTGCTGGGCCAGTCGGCGCGGCCCGCCATTCTGGACACCTTTCGCATCACCATGGGCTGGGCCTGGACTTATCTGGTGGTGGCCGAGCTGGTGGCCGCCAACTCGGGCCTGGGATACGCCATCCTGAAAGCCCAGCGCTTTCTGAAGACCGACACGATATTTGCCGGAATCATCCTCATCGGCCTGATCGGCCTGCTCATGGACCAGGGCTTTCGCTGGTTGCATCGCCGCCTGTATCCCTGGGCGCACCTCAAAGCATAAGCATGACCAAACTGCATATTCAAGATGTCGGCAAGGTGTTCGAGGGTGCGCCCACAGCCGCCCTGCAGGACATCAACCTGGACATACAAGCCAACGAATTCGTGACGCTGGTGGGCGCCTCGGGCTGCGGCAAGTCCACGCTCTTGCGCATCATCGCGGGCCTGGAATACCGCACCAGTGGCGAGCTGCAATGCGACGGCCACAGCATCCACAGTCCCGGCGCCGAGCGCGCCATGGTGTTCCAGCACTACAGCCTGTATCCCTGGCTGAGCGTCATCGACAACATCAAGTTCAGCCGCCGATTAAAAATCAACCGCGAGAACCTCAGTTCATCGGATGTGGAAGCAGCCTCCGGCCGCGCGGATGCGCTGCTGAATTTGATTGGCCTGTCCAAAGTGGCCCATGCCTATCCCAGCCAGCTGTCGGGCGGCATGCAGCAGCGCGTGGCGATTGCGCGCGCCCTCATGGGGCGGCCCTCGGTGCTGCTGATGGACGAGCCCTTTGGCGCGCTGGACGCGCAAACGCGCGAGGTCATGCACGACCTGATTTTGCACATCCACCGCGTGGAAAAGACCACCATCGTGTTTGTCACCCACGACGTGGAAGAAGCCATTTACCTGGGCCAGCGCGTGGTGCTCATGCAGCCCCGCCCCGGGCGCATCCACAGCATCTTCCCGGTGCCCTTGCCGGCCGAGCGCACGCAGGACATGAAGCAGAGCCCCGTGTTCCGCGATCTGCGTGCGGAGATATTGCAGCGCATCCGCGAGAGCACCGGCCTGTCCACCGACGCCGACATGCTGGACCGGCTCAACCTGGCTGCCCATTAATTTTTCTTCATACGCCCACCATGCAAACCTCCTTCGCCACCTTGCCCGCCCTGGCCCGCGCTGCGGTGCCCGATCACTCCACCGCCTTCTCCGAAGACCTGGTGCTCTGGCACGAGCACTTAAGCGGCGGCGCCCACTGGTCCGGCGTGCTGCGCCGGGGCAACACCCTGCGCCTGACTGATGTGGAGGGCCGCGCCAACGTGGCCGCGCTGTTCTTCAACCTGGAAGAGCGCAACGAGCGCTACAACATGCCCGACACCCTGAAGGCCCAGCACACCGCCTTTCTCACCAAGGGCCACGCGCTGTACTCCGACATGGGGCGCGTGCTGTGCTCCATTCCGCAAGACAGCTGCGGCTGGCATGACACGGTGTGCGGTGTGTCGAATGCGGCAGGCATCGCGGCTCAGTACGGTGACGCGCGCTACCAGCAGCACCGCAACGCCATGTACCGCAACGGCCAGGACAGCCTGGAAGTGGAGCTCAACAAATGGGGCCTGGGCCGCCGTGACATGGGCGCTAATGTCAACTTCTTCAGCAAGGTGGGCTCCGATGAAGCCGGTGCGCTCTCTTTCGATGCCAGCCACCGCAAGCCCGGCCAGTGTGTCGATGTGCGCTGCGAGATGAACCTCCTGGTGGTGCTGGCCACTGCGCCGCATCCGCTGGACCCGTCCCCCGTGTACTTGCCCGGTGAGGTGCAGATGACGGTGTGGCGGTCCGGCACCGCAGGAGCCGACGATGTGTGCCGCCTGCACTGCGCGGAAAACGACCGCGGCTTTATCAACACCGAGCGCTGGTTTCTCTGATTTTGAAAGGCACACCCATGTCCACCCCCCTGCACATCCCCGCGCCCGCTACCCAAACCAGCCTGCTCGACCCCGGCCATGCCGTCATCGACGAGACCGTCCAGGCCGGTGAGCCCTGGCTCAAGCCCGTCAACAAAGGGCAGATCTTTCGCATCGTCGATCTGGAGGGCAACCAGGCTGTGGACACCTTGTTTTACAACGCCCACGACGTACACGAGCACTACAGCCTGACCCACACCATCCAGGCGCAAAAGGCCTTGTACCTGGGCCTGGGCAGCCGCCTCATGAGCAGCGAGGGCAACTTGATGTGCACGATCGTGGCTGACACCTGCGGCCGCCACGACACCCTGGGCGGTGCCTGCTCCTGTGAGAGCAACACCGTGCGCTACGCCTTGGAAAAACGCAGCATGCACGCCTGCCGGAACAGCTTCATGGCGGCCATTGCCCACAACCCCTATGGTCTGCAGAAGCGCGACATCGCCAGCAACATCAACTTCTTCATGAACGTGCCAGTCACACCCCAGGGCGGCCTGACCTTTGAGGACGGCATCTCGGGCAGTGGCAAGTACGTGGAGATGCGCGCCGAGATGGACCTGTTGGTGCTGATCTCGAATTGCCCGCAGCTCAACAACCCCTGCAACGCCTACAACCCCACACCCATACGCTGCCTGGTCTGGAATGCCGATGTTTGAAAAAGTCCTGGTTGCCAACCGTGGCGCCATCGCCTGCCGCATCATGCGCACGCTGGAGCGCATGGGCGTGGCCTCGGTGGCTGTGTATTCCGAGGCCGACGCCGAGTCGCTGCATGTGCGCATGGCGGGCGAGGCCGTGTGCATAGGTGCCCCCACGGTTACCGCCAGCTACCTGAACCCGCAGCGCATCATCGAAGCGGCGCTGGCCACCGGCGCACAGGCCATCCACCCCGGCTATGGCTTTCTGTCGGAGAACGCCGATTTCTGCGCGGCTGTGGAAGCCGCAGGCCTGGCCTTCATGGGCCCGACGCCCGAGCAGATGCGCCTGTTTGGCCTGAAGCACACCGCACGTGCCCTGGCGACTGACGCCGGTGTGCCGCTGTTGCCCGGCACCGGCCTGCTGGAAGACCTGGAAGCCGCGCTGCAAGCCGCCCAGGAAATTGGCTACCCGGTCATGCTCAAAAGCAGTGCGGGCGGTGGCGGCATCGGCATGCAGATGTGTCCGGACGCTGCGACGCTTACGGAGGCCTTTGCCTCGGTCAAGCGCATGGCGCAGTCGAACTTTTCCAACGCCGGTGTGTTTCTGGAGCGCTTCATTGCCAACGCCCGCCACATCGAGGTGCAGGTGTTTGGTGACGGCCGCGGTGGGGTGATCGCCCTGGGCGAGCGCGACTGCTCGCTGCAGCGGCGCAACCAGAAAGTGGTGGAAGAAACCCCGGCCCCGCACCTGCGCGACCAGGTGCGCGCGCAGCTGCTGCAGACCGCCTGCGCCCTGGCAAAGAGCGCCAACTACCGCTCGGCTGGCACGGTGGAATTTGTGGTCGATGCCGCCACGCAGGAATTCTTTTTTTTGGAGGTCAATGCCCGCCTGCAGGTGGAGCACGGCGTGACCGAGGCCGTGACCGGCGTGGACCTGGTGGAGTGGATGGTGCGCCAGGCCAGTGGCGATATGCCCGCGCTCGATAGCTTGCGCTGGACCACCAACGGCCACGCCATCCAGGCCCGCCTGTATGCCGAAGACCCGGCGCGCAACTTCTTGCCCTCCACCGGCCTCATCACCGAGGCCGTCTTCCCGGCGCAGTTGCGGGTGGACACCTGGGTGGAGCGCGGTACCGAAGTCAGCGCCTATTACGACCCCATGCTGGCCAAGCTGATTGCCCACGGCAGCAACCGCGAGGACGCGCTGGAAAAGCTGAACGCCGGCCTGCAGGCCACACGCCTGGCCGGGTTGGAGTGCAATCTGGAGTTCCTGCAAAACGTGATGGGTTTTGCGCCCTTTGTGCAGGGCACGCACACCACGCGCAGCCTGAATGCCTTTGTGTCGGAGAGCCGCGCCATCGAAGTACTGAGCCCCGGCGTGCAGACCTCTGTGCAGGACTGGCCGGGCCGCCTGGGCTACTGGGATGTGGGCGTGCCACCCTCCGGCCCGATGGATGCTTTGGCACTGCGCCTGGCCAACCGGCTGGTGGGCAACCCGGAAGGCGCTGCCGCACTGGAGATCACCGTGGCCGGGCCCACGCTGCGCTTTCGCAGCACCCAAACAGTGGCGCTGACGGGTGCCGCCATGGAATGCAGCCTGGACGGTGTGGCCGTGCCCATGGCGCATGCGCTCCATGTGCAAGCCGGGCAGACCTTGCGCATAGGCCGCTTGATAGGTGCCGGTTGCCGTGCTTATCTGGCGGTGCTGGGCGGCCTGGATGTGCCGCTGTACCTGGGCAGCCGCTCCACCTTCACCTTGGGCCAGTTTGGCGGCCACGGCGGGCGTGTGCTGAGGGCAGGCGACATACTGCATGTGGGGGTAGGGTATGGCACGCTGGTGACCGACTTCGACGCCGCAGCCGCCACGGCCTTGGCCTTTGATACCGCCGCCGCGAGCCGCCTGGTACCCGCGTTCAGCACGCACTGGACCATCGCCGTGCTGATGGGCCCGCATGCCGCGCCCGACTTCTTCACCGAAGAAGACATCAGCACCTTCTTTGCCACCGATTGGCAGGTGCACTACAACTCCAGCCGCACGGGCGTGCGCCTCATCGGCCCCAAACCCACCTGGGCGCGGCGCGACGGCGGTGAGGCTGGGCTGCACCCTTCCAACATCCACGACAACGCCTATGCCGTGGGCGCGATTGATTTCACCGGCGACATGCCCGTCATCCTCGGGCCGGACGGCCCCAGCCTGGGCGGTTTTGTATGCCCGGCCACGGTGGTGCAGGCCGAGCTGTGGAAGCTGGGCCAATTGGCACCCGGCAACACGGTGCGCTTCGTGCCGCTGGCCCACGCCGAGGCACTGGCGCTGGCACAGGCGCAGAACGCTGTGCTGTCACCTGCTGCCCTCACCGCAGCCGCCATAACAACGGTTGCCCCGTGCTGCCAACCGCTGGACGCCGCCATCGTGCACCGCACCCCTGCACAGGGTGATGCGGTTGAAGTGGTCTACCGCCGCGCGGGCGACGCGTACCTGTTGATCGAGTTCGGGGAGCTCAAACTCGACATCGACCTGCGCTTTCTGGTGCACGCGCTCATGGTGCAGTTACAGACCCAGCGCGATGTGGGCACCTTGCCCGGTGTCATCGACCTGACACCCGGCATCCGTTCCCTGCAAGTGCACTACGACCCCGTGCAATTGCCTTTGGCGCAGCTGATGGACGTCTTGCTGCAAGCAGGCAGTCAGTTGGCGCACAGCGCCGACATCGAGGTGCCCAGCCGCACCGTCTGGCTGCCCCTGTCCTGGGACGATCCGGCGACACAACTGGCGATTGAAAAATACATGCAGTCGGTGCGCCCGGACGCGCCCTGGTGCCCCAGCAACATCGAGTTCATCCGCCGCATCAATGGCCTGCCCGATATCCAGGCCGTGTACGACATCGTCTTCAACGCCAGCTACATGGTGCTGGGTCTGGGCGATGTGTACCTGGGCGCCCCGGTGGCCACACCGCTGGACCCGCGGCATCGCCTGGTTACCACCAAGTACAACCCGGCGCGCACCTGGACGCCCGAGAACGCGGTGGGCATTGGCGGCGCCTACCTGTGCGTGTACGGTATGGAGGGCCCGGGCGGCTACCAGTTTGTGGGCCGCACGGTGCAGATGTGGAACCGCTGGCGCACCACACAGCAGTTCGTGGCGGGCAAGCCCTGGCTGCTGCGCTTCTTTGACCAGATCCGTTTCTATCCGATGGAAGCCGAAGCGTTGCTGGCCTTTCGCCGCGACTTTGTGGCCGGGCGCGCGCAACTGCGCATGGAAGAGGGCAGCTTTCGACTGTCGGACTACCGGCAGTACCTGGCCGACAACGCCGCGTCCATTCAAGCCTTCAAGGCCGTGCAACAAGCTGCCTTTGAGGCCGAGCGCGAACGCTGGCGCGCAGCCGGTGTGTCCGAGAGCCCCGATGCTGAAAGTGCCTCGGACGCCAGCAGCGCCGCAGCCGACGCCTTTGAGGGCGAGGTGGTCACCGCCCAGGTTTCAGGCGGCGTCTGGGCCGTGCAGGTGGCTGTGGGTGAGGCCGTGAAAACCGGCCAGACCCTGCTGGTGCTGGAGTCCATGAAGATGGAAATTGCCGTGCTGGCGCCCTGTGATGGCGTGGTGGAGCAAGTGCTGTGCGCCGAGGGCCAGGCCGTCACCGCAGGGCAGGCCC
>CANCCF010000075.1 GCA_947374485.1 Comamonadaceae bacterium
TATGCGGCGCGGTATGCCAAGGCCAGCAATGTGGTGGTGATTGATCCTGCCCTGACCAAAGCATTTCCCAACAATGCAGCCGTCAATGACGCTCTGCGTAGCTTGCTGGCCGTAGCTACTGCTGCGACTGCAACAACTGGTCAGAAGCGTCCGCCCAAGCGCCTTCCGGCATGACAGTTGGCCCTGCTTTCAGGTTGAAAGCAGAAACCAAAGCTCAGCCCGGCAGCCCCTCCGCGCACACCCTGGTTGCCAGCGCCTGCACCTCGGCGCTCAATCGGCTGGGCCCGGTTTCCCCCAGTTGCGACTGAACCAGCCGCCTGAGCGTCTCCAGGTGCGGTGTCACGGTGCCAAAAAAGCGTGCCTGCCCGCCCGTGGCAATCAAAATCGTCGGAAAGCTTTCTACTTCAATCGGGTCCACCAGCTCGGACTCATCCTCAATGTCAATCCAGCGGAATACCGCTCCGGAAAACTCCGCCTGCAGCCTGTCAAACAGCGGCACATAGTCCGTGCAGGTACCGCACCACTGGGCGCACAGGCAGGCCACCAGCAGGGGCGGATTCAAGGGGTCTTTGGGGTTTGACATGACGCAATACAGGTGCAAATAACAAGGCGGTCTATGGATATGCCGAATTGCGGCAGGTCAACGTTTTACACTAGCGAGTTTGCTGCAGCGCAGCTTTGAACCATCACAAGGCCCCCATGAGTGCATTTCTGGACGAAACCGTATTGAGCGTACACCACTGGACTGACCGTTTGTTCAGCTTCACCACCACCCGCGATCCGGCCTTGCGCTTCTCCAACGGCCACTTCACCATGATCGGCCTGCGCCAGCCCAATGGCAAACCCCTGCTGCGCGCCTACAGCATTGCCAGCGCCAATTACGAGGAGCATCTGGAGTTCCTCAGCATCAAGGTGCAGGACGGCCCTCTGACCTCGCAGTTGCAGCACATCCAGGTGGGCGACAAGATTGTGGTGGGCAAAAAGCCGACGGGCACCTTGCTGATCGACTACCTGCTGCCGGGCAAGAACCTGTATTTGCTGGGCAGTGGCACGGGCCTCGCGCCCTTCCTGAGCGTGGCGCGCGACCCTGCCACCTATGAGCGCTTCGAGAAAGTCATCGTGGTGCACGGCGTGCGCGAGGTGAAGGAGCTGGCCTACCACGACTACTTCATGAACGAACTGCCCGACCATGAATTCCTGGGTGAAATGATTACCGAGCAGATGCTGTACTACCCCACGGTCACACGCGAAGCCTTCCGCAACCAGGGCCGCATCACCGACCTGATTGAATCCGGCAAGATGCAGGCCGACCTGGGCCTGCCCAAGCTGGACCCTGAGCACGACCGCGTCATGCTGTGCGGCTCCCCTGGCCTGCTCAAGGACATGAAGGTGATCCTGGAAAAGCGCGGCTACAAGGAAGGCAGCACCACCACGCCGGGCGACTTCGTGGTCGAACGCGCCTTTGTCGAGCAGTAAGCTCGAACCCAAGAATATCAATCAGGAATCCCATGTCCCATTACGACCTTTACGCCATTGGCAACGCCCTGGTGGACTCCGAATACGAAGTCACCGACGCCCAGTTGCAGGCCCTGGGCGTGGAAAAGCGCCACATGACCTTGATTGACGCCGAGCGCCGCGCCTACCTGCTCGCAGGTGTGCACGGCCTGCACAGCCGCCGCACCGGTGGTGGCTCGGCTGGCAACACCACGGTGGCGCTGGCGCAGCTGGGCGGCAAGGCCTTTTATTCCTGCCGCGTGGCCGATGACGAACTGGGCGCTTTC
Source organism: Comamonadaceae bacterium (assembly GCA_947374485.1). Lineage (GTDB taxonomy): Bacteria > Pseudomonadota > Gammaproteobacteria > Burkholderiales > Burkholderiaceae_C > Allorhodoferax. Next base: position 1,782 of record CANCCF010000075.1, read on the forward strand.
TACCACCAGGACCTGCTGGCCAATGGCGTCAGCACCAACCTCTCGCATACCCAGTTCCCTGAAGGTCAGACCGGCATCTGCATGGTCATGGTGACAACGGATGCCGAGCGCAGCATGAGCACCTTTCTGGGTGCCACCGCCGACATCGACCACACCGCGCTACAGGCGCGCGACATTGCCAAGTCCAAGGTCTATTACATGGAAGGCTATCTGTCGGCTTCCCCCACCGGCCTGGACGCTGCTCTCAAGGGCCGCGCGATTGCCAAGGAAGCCGGTGTCATGCTGGCCACCACGCTCAGCGACATGAGCATGATCAACTTCTGCCGCCCGGGCCTGGAGGCTATGGTGGGTGAGGGTGACCTGGATTATCTGTTTTGCAACGAAGAAGAGGCGCAGGTCTGGTGCGGCAGCACCGACCTGACCACCATCATCGCGGCCATCAGCAAACTGGCGCGCGTGGTGTGCCTCACGCGCAGCGCCAAGGGTTGCATCGTGATTGAAGGCGATAGCCAAACCGCAGTGCCTGCCGCGAATGTCAAAGCCATAGACACCAATGGCGCAGGCGATATGTTCGCCGGCGCCTTTTTATTCGCCGTGACCCATGGCCACAGCCACGCGCAGGCCGCGCTCCTGGCCAACCAGGCTGCAGGGCAGGTGGTATCGCAGTACGGCAACCGGCTGACACCGGCGCAGCTGCAAGCGATCCGCAAGGAATTTGAGGCGACCGTCTAAGCTGACTTCGGCTGCCCAGGGCGCTGTGTGACGGCCAGGCAATCTGCTTGCAGGTAGCTATTCAATGCCCATATCCGGTCTCTCGGTTTTAAGCATTTCCGCAGGCACAGAACCTTGCAGGGAGCAGCCAAATCGGGTGAGGTTGGCATTGTCATCCGAGGGCTCAATCAAGAGCACTCGCTCTATGGTTCCGGGCTTGGGAACAGTTCCACCAATGGCTGCGACCTTCTCCCAGGTCGGATTTTTTTGGAGCTGATTCCAAACTTCTGATCGAACGAATATCTGGTCGTCTTTGCGAAGGCGCTGAGCCTCCCATATTTGCGACCGCAATTGGTTGACGACTTCACCAACCGGGGCTCGAAACAGGAATCCCCAGGAGACGTATTTGCCGGACTCTCCGAGATCGAGTACCTCGTCAAAATATCCCACCGCTTCCAGACTCCCCAAACCTAGCGGTGGGTCAAAGCTTTGGCTGCTCGATTCGGGCACATTTCTGTTTGGCACCTGAAAGTATCCGTAGCTGCCACGTTGTTTGAAATACGGGTTGGCAACGTACACCATTGCATTGCTGCCAAGAGATGCAAAAAAAGAGGCGTCGCACCGGGAGAGCGCTCCAAGCAAGAGATCAGGCTGCAGCATATTGGCAGCGAAGACATGGGTTGTGGCTAAGCAAGCAGCAAGTGCGATTTGAATTTTCTTCATTTGAATCAGTGGTTTATTCATGAAAAAAGGGCCCGTTCAACCCATTGAGTCGACGGAGCCTTTGTACTGATTTCTATTGCATTTGGCCAGCGCCAACGCAATTAGAAGCCACTGTGCCTAGGTATTGGCACTCACAGCTGATGCGCTTTATCCAGGCTTGCGCGTCATCACCGCATACGGCGGCAGGCCATTGAGCATGCGCTTGCCATAGCTCTGCAACTGCAGCCGCTTGTCATAGCAAATCACATGCGCCTGGTCTTCCTCGGTGCGGATAGCGCGGCCTGTCCATTGCAGCAGCTTGATGGCGGTGGCGGGGATGACCAGTTCGCTGAACGGGTCGCGGCCCATTTTGCGCAGCCACTCGGCGCGGGCCTCGTCCACCGGCTCGCTGGGCGGGGCGAAGGGCAGCTTGCAAATGAAAACTGTCTCGCACAGCTTGCCCGGCAGGTCCAATCCCTCGCCAAAGGACTGCAGGCCAAACAGGATGGATGGCAAGCCTGCCTCCACGCGCGCGCTGTGCGAGGCCAGCAGGCGGGTGCGCGAGAGCGTGCCCTGTACCAGCACCGTGTCCACCAAGGCAGAGGGCAGGGCAAGGGTGGCGGCGCGCATCTGGGCGCGGGAGGTGAACAGGGCCAGAGCGCCATGTTCAATCTGCTTCAGGTCGGCTATCAACAGTGCCACCATCTCGGCGGTGTAGGCCTCGGCTTGCTTGGGCTCGGCGCGGGTGTGCACAACGGTTAGCGTGCCCTGTTTGGCGTAGTCGAAGGGGCTGGAAACTTCCAGCGTGGTCACGTTGCGGTTGCCTGACAGGCCCGCTTCCTGCAAAAAATAATCAAAGCTGCCGCAGCTGGTAAGCGACGCGGAGGTGATGACGGCGCCGCGCACTTGGCTCCACAAAAACTGGCGCAACAAATCGCCCGGCACCATGGGGCTGGCATGCGCCGTGAGGTTGAGGTAGCCGCCCTCGGTCTCGGCTTTGAGCCACTTGGCCAGCGGTTGCTCACCATGCTCCAACAGCAGTTGCGCAGTGGCGGCCACGGCATTCAGGCGCGGGGCGATTGCGCCCAGTTTGGCGTAGAGCTGGGCGCACAGCACGCCTTGCGCTGGGTCGTCCTTGGCAATGGCTTTCACATCCACGCCCAGCGCTTCCAGCGCCTTGGACAGACCCGTGGCCTGCATGCTGATTTGCGTGATGGGGTCGGTCAGCGTTTCCGGCAGCACGCCATCGGCGAAGCGCAGCGTGCCGTCTTTGCCGTCGGTGCTGTCGTGCACATGGTCCAGGCACAGCTTCTGGGTTTGCGTGAGCACGGTGCGCAACTGGCTGCACACGGTTTGCACGTCTTCGCCCAGGTGCAGGTGCAGCCGGGTGGCGACCTCCTGCATGGTCTTGGGCAGTTTGTCGAGCCAGCGCAGGTTGCTCAGGTCCATCGCGTTGGAGAACTGGTCCAGCGCCACGGCGGGCAGGTGGTGGCCTTCGTCAAACACCACCAGGCAGTTGTCCAGGTCGGGCAGGGTTTTCAGGCCCAGGGTGGCCAGCACCAGGTCGTGGTTGGCCACGATCACATTGGCCTCGGCCAGGCGGGTGCGGGCGTTGTAGTAGCTGCACTCCTTGTACTTGGGGCAGTGGCGCGCGGTGCAGGTGTGGCGCTCGGCCGCCACGCCCGACCAGTCGCTGCCGTCCGGGGCCTGGGCCAGGGTGTCGCGGTCGCCATCCCACTGGCCGCTGTTCAAGAGCGTGGCCATGTGGTCGTAGAGGTGGATGCGCCGCTCTTCAATCGCTTGCTGCGAGGCGGTGGAGAGGGCGGCTACCGGGAAGTCATCCTCAAACAAATCCTCTTCGCCGCTGCCGGTGCCGGCCAGGCGGTCCAGCTTGACCTTGCAGACGTAGCGGCCGCGCCCCTTGGCCAGGGCGTAGACAAAGGGCTTGTCCATGGCGGCGGCCAGGGCAGGCAGGTCTTTGCTCATCAGCTGCTCTTGCAAGGCCACTGTGGCAGTAGAAATCAGCACCCGGGTCTTGCGCTCCAGCGCCATGGCCACGGCGGTGCTGAGATAGGCGGCACTCTTGCCCACACCGGTACCGGCCTGGATGACGGCAATGGCTTTGTCGGGTGCGGCGCATTCGCCCAGGTCGGCTTTGGACAGCGTGTCGGCCACGCACTCAGCCATGGCGTGCTGGCCGTCGCGGATCTTGAAGCCTGGCGTCTTCTGCATCATCCGCTCAAAGCTTTTGAGCGCGTGCGCCGACAGGGTGGCGGGGGTGGGGATTTCGAAGGTCACGGTGTGGGCGTCAGTGTGTCCAGCGCGCGCAGGCGCAACTGGCTCTCGAAGCGGCGTGCTTCGCCGCTGAGGGGGTCGGTAAAGGCGATGCTGTGGGCTAGCAACTGCAGGGGCTTTTCAAAATCCTGGCTGCCCTCGGGCGTGAGCGCGGGGTAGATGCCGTCATGCAAGATGGGCAGGCCCAGGGCATTCATGTGCACGCGCAGCTGGTGGCGTTGGCCGTTCACCGGTTTGAGCTCGTACAGGGCCAGCGAGTCGTTATGTTGCAGCGGCCGAATCGTGGTGAGTGCGTTGGGCACGCCTTCCACCTCTGCCTGCTGCATGAAGTGGCTGCCCACGGCAATGCGGGTGTGGCGCTGCAGGGGCCAGGGCAAATCCGGGTTCCAGCGGGCGATGGCGTGGTAGGTCTTGCCCACCACATGGTCGCGAAACAGCTGCGCATAGGCATTGCGCGTGGCCGGGTTCAGCGAGAACAGCACCAGGCCTGCAGTGTCGCGGTCTATGCGGTGGATGGGGGCCAGGCTGCTGCTGTTCAGGGTCTTGCCCAGGCGCACCAGCAGTGTTTCGCGCACGTACTTGCCGCTGGGTATCACCGGCAAAAAGTGCGGCTTGTCCACCACTACCAGATGTTCGTCCTGCCAGAGGATGTGTTCCTGAAAGGGGATCACCGGTTCTTCGGGGACATCGCGGAAGTAGTACAGGCGCTGGCCTTTGTGCAGCACGGTGTCGCTGCACAGCACGGCGCCTTCGGAGTCCACCACGTCGCCTGCGGCAAAACGCTGCGCCCATTCACTGCGCTCAATGAAAGCAAAGCGCCAGGAAAAAAAGTCCAGCGCCGTGGCCCAGTCGCCCGGCGGCACCACCACGCAGCTGGCGCTTAAGCCTTCGCGTGCGGGAGGTGGGTTGGGGCGGTAGCGGGCCATGGTCAGTGAGGGCGGCGGCGGTTGCAGGGCAGGGCGGCCGACGCAGCCCCGTTCTTAAACGCGTTCAAACACCACGTCCCACACACCGTGCCCCAGGCGGATGCCGCGGTTTTCAAACTTGGTGAGGGGCCGGTACAGGGGCTTGGGCGCATAGCCTTCGAGCTGCGGGTGGCTCATCAGCGCGCGGTTGCGCAAGAGTGGCTCGGCGCTCAGCACCTGCAGGATTTGCTCGGCATAGGGCTGCCAGTCGGTGGCGCAGTGCAGGTAGCCGCCCACCTTGAGGCGCGCGGCCAGTTTGGCCACCAGGCCCGGCTGGATCAGGCGGCGCTTGTTGTGCTTGGTCTTGTGCCAGGGGTCGGGGAAGAAGATGTGCACGCCGTCCAGGCTGTCCATGGGCAGCATGTGGTCTATCACCTCCACCGCGTCGTGGGCGCAGATGCGGATGTTGGTCAACTCGCGTTCGCCAATGCGCTTGAGCAGGGCACCCACGCCGGGCTCGTGCACCTCGCAACAGAGGAAGTTCGTGCCCGGCAGCACGGAGGCAATATGTGCCGTGGCCTCGCCCATGCCAAAGCCGATTTCCAGCACCACGGGTTTGGCGGCTTGGGCTGCGGCTCCTTCTGCACTGGTCGTGGCCTGGGTAAAAGGGGACTTCAGATCCAGCAGGCTGGTTTGATAAGGCACGAGAAACTGCGGGCCCAGCACCTCAAAGGCCTTGGCCTGTCCGGCGGTGGTGCGGCCTGCGCGGCGGATAAAGCTCTTGATGGTGCGCATGAAGGGCTTGGGGGCCTCGGGTGCATCTTTGTCGACTTTTTCCAAACTCTCGGGCGGGGCGGTGTTTTCAGTGTTCATAGGTGCTTTCCGGGGACGCTGCGGCTGCCGCGCCAGTGTGCGCAGGCAACACGCCATGCGCGTCGGTCTTTAGCGGTTCAGGTGTTTTGGGTTTGCAAGGCGGCGCGCCATTCGTCTACCCAGGCGGCCAGTGCAATGCCCTTATTGTCGCGTGTTCCGGTCCTCTGCAATCCCAGCCGCATGGCGGCCTGGGTCAGGGCGGCCAGCGCGGTGTCGGGCGTGTGGGTGTCCAGGGCTACGGCACCGTTTTGCTTGCTGAGCTTTTGGCCGTCAGCGGCCAGTACCAGCGGTGTGTGCAGGTAGCTGGGTGTGGGGTAGCCCAGGGCGCGCTGCAGCAGAATCTGGCGCGCCGTGTTGTCGGCCAGGTCTGCGCCGCGCACGATGTGGGTGATGCCTTGCGCGGCATCGTCCACCACCACGGCCAACTGGTAGGAAAACAGACCATCGGCCCGTTTCAAAACAAAATCGCCAACTTCTGCGGCCACGTCCTGTGTCTGCGGCCCCAGACGGCGGTCGGTCCATGCCGTGCTGCGATGCAGCGGAACGGCCAAGCGCCAGGCCCGCGCCGCCCTGCCATGAAGGCCATGACGGCAGGTGCCGGGGTAAACCAGCTCGCCATGGCGGGGCTTGTGCCGGCGTTGTGCCTGCAGCGCCTGTTCAATGTCTTTGCGTGAGCAGGCGCAGGGGTAGGCCAGGCCTTGCTGGATGAGCAAATCCAGCGCCTGCTGGTACAGGGGGGTGCGCTGGCTCTGCCAGACGGGTGTTTCGTCGGGAGTCAGCCCGCAGGCAGCCAGTTGCTGCAGGATGTGCTGGTCGGCACCCGCCCCGCAGCGCGGCTGGTCCACATCTTCGATGCGAACCAGCCATCGGCCGTTGTGTGCACGTGCGTCCAGCCAGCTGGCAAGAGCCGCCACCAGGGAGCCTGCGTGCAGCAGACCCGTGGGTGAAGGGGCGAAGCGACCTCTGTAGGGCAGGGGCGCTATTGCGTTCAAGCCAACCCCCACTATGCAATCAGGCAATAGCCAGCGCCATTTCCAGCCCCGACACAAACGCGTTTTCCACCCGGTGCCCCAGGCACCAGTCGCCGCACACCCCAATGCCCGCCTTGGCATCCCACAGGTGCGACATGCCCAGCGGCTTTTCGGTCTTGGCGTAGAGCCAGCGGTGCACCTCGGCGTGGGCAGGCTCTGCGCGGATGCCGGTGACTTCTGTGAAGGCCTTGATCAGCTTGGCGGTGACGCGGGGCGCGTCGTCCTGCAAATGCTCTTGCGACCAGGCGGCGCTGGCCTGCACGGTCCAGCGCTCGATGGCGCCGCGCCCGGGCTTACTGGATTCGCGTGCCAGCCAGGCAATGCGGTGGTGCGTGCTGCGCGCGGCATTCCACTGCGGGCCCAGGGTGGTCAAACCAGGTTGCACGGCCTGCGGAAAAGCCAGCATCAGCGTCCAGCAAGGGGCCACGGTCGACTTGGCGGCCTTCTTGGCCAGGGCCGCGGCCTTGGGCTGCGTTTGCAGCAGGGCTTGCGCCTGTGGGCCGGGAATGGCCAGCACCACGGCATCGAAGCCGCTGAACACATGGCTGCTGTCGCCAGCACCCTTGGTGCGCAACTGCCACTGCTTGGGTTTGAGCGCGTCCTTTTCAATCGCCACCACCTGGGTTTGCAGTTCGACTGCATGCTGGTCCAGCAGCGGCTGGGCCCAGGCCTTGACCAGGCTGCTCATGCCGGGCTTGGCCACCCAGTGCGGCTCGCGCGCGGGCAAGCCGGCTTCGGCCACCAGCCCGTGCGAGTCCAGCACCTGCACGGTGTTGGCGCTCCAGCGCCGGCAAATGCCAGGCACCGTGGCCAAGGCCAGTTCGAAGCGCGCATCGCGCACAGTGAAATACTGCGCGCCGTGGTCAAAGCTGCCAAAGGCGCTGCTGCGTGTGGACATGCGCCCGCCCGCGCTGTGGCTCTTCTCGAAGACCGTGACACGGTGGCCCGCCTGCACCAGCGTGCGTGCGCAGGTGATGGCCGCCATGCCAGCTCCCACAATGGCGATGCGTTTGGGTTGGGTCATGCGCGTGTTCTCCGGTTGTTAAAGTGTGTAGAGGGTTTATACACGCACGGGCTGCGCCCTCCGGGCTTCGCGCAGACTGTTTTCCCATGGGTTTACCCAAGGGCTCCGTCCGCCGACTCAGTAGCTGGCGTGGTTTTCCAGCAGGGCCGTGCGCGTGGTGGGGCTTTCCAGCTGCGCCAGCCACCACTGCATGGCGCGGCCCTGCGTCTGCGACTTGTTGCCACGCCAGGCGTAGTGCACGGTGACCAGGCGCTTGGCGCGTTCCGTTTTCTTGATCACCAGACGGCCTGTATCCACGTATCGGCTGGCCATGCCGATTGGCAGGTTGCCTCCGCCCATGCCACGCAACTGCGCCTCGACTTTGTCTTTCATGCTGGCCACGGTGAACACCTCCTGGCCGCTGAACAGGCCAAAGGTCAGGCCGCCGCCACGCTGCACCGAGTCGGCCACGGCCACGGCACGATGCGTTTGGATCAAGGCGTCGCTCAAGGGCTCGGGAGCCTGGGCGAGCGGGTGGTGGGGGGCAACGGCGTAGACAAAATACACCGAGCCCAGCACCTTGCTGTGCACGCCGCCTACGGTGTTGGAATCCGGGCCGCAGCCAATTACCAGATCGGCCTGGCCAGACGTCAAGGCTTCCAGCGAGCCAGCCAGGGTCTCGTCGCGCAGGCGGATCTGCGTGGGTGGCGACAGCGCATAAAAGGCTTCACACAGCTCCATCACCGTGGTCTTGGAAATGATGGTGTCCACCGCAATGGTGAATTGCGACTCCCAGCCGGTGGCCACGCGCTTCACGCGGTTGGCCACGGCGTCGATTTCGCCCAGCAGCCGGGCGCCTTCGCGCAACAGCTCGGCACCGGCCTCGGTCATGCGGGCCTGGCGTGAGCTGCGGTCATAGAGCAGCACGTCCAGAGCGTCCTCGATTTGCCGCACGCGGTAGGTCAGGGCGCTGGGCACCATGCCCATGGCACGCGCGGCTGCGGCAAAGCTGCCCGTCTTGGCAATGGTCTGCAGCATGGCCAGGGCATCGGGCGTCAAGACATCGCGAGGGGTTTGCATGAAAGTCCTATTTTTATTGAAAGCGTTTGAATGATGCCATCAACTGGCATGCACCGCCTGTGTTGGGGTCGGGCGTACAGTTCATGCCATGATCACACTTCGCAAATCCTCCGATCGCGGCTATGCCGACCACGGCTGGCTCAAGTCTTTTCACAGCTTTTCTTTTGCGGGCTACTACGACCCCAAGCACATGGGCTGGGGCAATCTGCGGGTCATCAACGAAGACCGCATTGCCGCCGGCAAGGGCTTTGGCACGCATGGCCACCGCGACATGGAAATCATCAGCTACGTGGTCTCGGGCAACCTCGCGCACAAAGACAGCATGGGCAACGTGAAGGGCATTCCGCCCGGTGATGTGCAGCGCATGAGCGCTGGAACCGGCGTGCAGCACAGCGAGTTCAACCACGCACCCAATGAGACCACGCACTTCTTCCAGATCTGGATTGAGCCCAACGTCACCGGCATTGCGCCCAGCTATGAGCAAAGGACCTTCAGTGCCGCTGAAAAACGGGGCGTGTTGCGTCTGCTGGCCTCGTCCGATGCAGCACAGGGCTCCGTCAAACTCAACGCCGATGCACGCATGTACAGCGGCCTGTTCAATGACGCAGAAGCCGCCACGGTGGCGCTGCCGCCGGGGCGCAAAGCCTATGTGCACCTGATGCGCGGCGCGCTGCGGGTGAATGGGCAAGCGCTGGAGGCCGGCGACGCGGCCCTGATTGAAGGCGAGCACGCCATTGCACTGGCCCAGGGCGTGGACGCCGAGGTGCTGGTGTTTGATCTGGCACCTTGAGTCGCGGCCCGGACGCATGCACATCTGATTCGCCGAGGAAGCCCCAAAGGGCAAATTTTTAACTTTATCAACAGGAGTTTTTTGAATGGCAAAAGTAGCAGTGGTATTTCATTCGGGTTATGGTCACACCCAGCGCTTTGCGCAGTCCGTGGCCGCCGGTGCCGACGCAGAATTGATTGCCATTGATGCCGACGGCAACCTGCCCGAAGGCGCCTGGGAAAGCCTGGCGGCGGCCGACGCCATCATCTTCGGCTCGCCCACCTACATGGGCTCGGTGAGTTGGCAGTTCAAGAAGTTTGCCGACGCGTCTTCCAAGCCCTGGTACACCCAGGCCTGGAAGGACAAGATCTTTGGCGGCTTCACGGCCAGTGCCAATGTCAACGGCGACAAATTCAGCACCCTGCATTACTTCATGACCCTGGCCATGCAGCACGGCGGCGTGTGGGCCGGCACAGGCATCAACTACAACAACACCAAGGCATCGCTGCGCACTGACATCAACTACCTGGCCTCCAGCGGTGGCCCCATCGCCCAGACCCCGGGCGACGCCGGCGCGGATGAGATGAATGCGGGTGACCTGGAAACAGGCCGCCTGTATGGCGCGCGCATCAGGGCATTGGCAGGCAAAGCTGCGGCCTGATTCCGCAAGCACTACAATCTGCGCTTCACCGGGGGTGTCCGTCGCAAGTCGGACTGAGAAATACCCCATGTACCTGATCTGGGTTATGCCAGCGTAGGAAGTGTGAAAAGCCCAGTCCCGTGCTGCATGGGGTTTCCGGTTTTTAATGCTCCCGCCTCGTTGGCGCATTGAATGGGGAACTGACATGAAGCACGGGATTTTTTCTTTTCTGGCGGGCACACTGGCCAGCCTGGTCTTGGCCACAGGCGCCCATAGCGCCGACACGGCGGAGTTGCGGGTGCTGACGCACAGCTCCTTTGCCGTACCCAAGCCCTTGTTGGCGCAGTTTGAAAAAGAATCCGGCGTGAAGCTGCGCATCACCAAAGCGGGCGATGCCGGTGAAATGCTCAACAAGCTCATCCTCACCCGCGCCAACCCGCTTGCCGACGTGGTCTACGGCATCGACAACGCTCTGGCGCCCAAGGCCCTGGCCGCCGATGTGCTGGACGCCTACAGCGGCCCGGCCGCCAAGGCGCCAAGCCAGGCGCCCCTTGCCGCACCGCTGGTGGCCGTGGACTATGGCTATGTGACTATCAACGCCGACAAGGCCTGGTTTGCCAAGAGCGGCACAGCCTTGCCCAAGACCCTGGATGAACTGGCGCAACCCGCTGTGGCCAAACTGCTGGTAGTGCAAAACCCGGCCACTTCCAGCCCGGGCCATGCCTTTATGCTGGCCACCATAGGCGCCCTGGGCGAAGAGAAGGCCTTCGACTGGTGGGCACGCATGCGCGCGGGCGGCATGAAGGTGGCCAAGGGCTGGACAGAGGCCTATTACACCGACTTCTCGCGCAACGGCGGCAAGTACCCGCTGGTCATCAGCTACGCCACCAGCCCCGCTGCCGAACTTTTTTACGCCAAGGGCAAGCCCACCGAGCCACCCACCACCAGCCTGAGCCTGCCGGGAGCTGTGTTTCGCCAGGTCGAGGGTGTGGCCCTGGTCAAAGGGGGCGCCCAGCGCGTGGCCGCTGAGCAATTCATCGAGTTCTTGCGATCGCCCGCCGTGCAGCAGCAAATGCAGACCGAGATGTGGATGTACCCGGCCGCCAGTGGCAGCACCCGTGCCGAGGTGATGAAGTGGGCCCCCGAGCCCACCGCCTTTGACGCGCCCAGTGAGCAGGATATAGCGGCCAAGGATGCGCAGTGGGTGGCCCGCTGGACCAAGGTAGTGTTGAAGTAGGGTGGTTGCCCCACAGTCTGCCCGGGCAATGCGGACCGTTTGGGCCCGTTGCTTCACTTGGCGCGTGGCGCTTTTTCCATTGACCTTTTTGCTGCTGCTGCAAGTGGCGCCCACCTTGCGCCTGTTGCAAGAGGCCTGGGTTGGCAGCGAGCACCACTGGTCTGCCCTGTGGGCGCCGTGGCAGGACGCCTACTTGCGTTGGCGCATGGCCTGGTCCTTTTTGCAGGCCAGCATCACCTGCGTGGCCGCGCTGCTGCTGGGCCTGCCTATTGCCTGGGTGCTGGCCCGCTTGGAGTTTGCCGGGCGCAGCCTGGTCTTGCGCGTGCTGATGCTGCCCTTTGTGGTGCCCACGCTGGTAGCCGCGATGGGGGTGCTGGCGCTCTTGGGGCCGCAAGGTCTGTTCACCCGCATGGGCGGACCGGACCTGCAGGGCACGCCCTGGCTGCTGCTGTATGGCAACCTGTTTTTCAACCTGTGTGTGGTGGTGCGCGCGGGCACCGATGCGCTGGCGCAGGTGAGTGCGGCACGTCTGGCCGCCGCGCGCAGCCTGGGTGCGACGCCCTGGCGTGCCTTCTGGCGGGTGGAGTGGCCCGCCATTGCGCCCTGGCTGATGTCGGCACTGTGCCTGGTGTTTTTGTACTGCTTTGCTGGCTTCGGGCTGGCGCTGGTGCTGGGCGGCCAGGCCTATGCGACGGCCGAGGTGGAAATCTACACGCTGGTGGCCTACGAGATGCAACTGGGCCAGGCCGGTGTGCTGTCGCTGTGGATGATGGCGCTGACCCTGCTGGTGGCCCTGGGCTACGCCGTGATCGAAAAAAGCCTGGCCACACCGGCGCGCGCCGACCGCATTCCCCGGCGCAGGCCGGGCAGTTTCAAAGCGTGGCTGGCCGTGGCTGCAGCCTTGCTTGCACTGGGACTTTTTTGTGTGGCTCCACTGGCGGCGATTGCAGTCAAGGCCTTGGCCGCCAGTAGCGCGGACCTCGCATCAGCCGCCTTTGTTGTGCCGAACGAAGGCACGATTGGCTGGCACGTCTTGCTGGAAGAAGATACGCAGCACGCCCTGTGGAACACCCTGCGCTTTTCCGTCTCTGCGGTGCTGCTGGCCACCGCGCTCGGCTTGGCCCATGCGCTGGCGGCGCGCCGCTCCTTGCTGCTGCGCACCTTGGTGTTCTTGCCCTTTGTGGTGTCACCCGTGATGGTGGCTTTTGGCTTGCTCTTGCTGTACCCGGCCTGGACCGGCAGCGCGGCCCTGCTGGTGGCCGCCTATGCTTTGTTGGCTTACCCGTTTGTGGCCAAATCGCTGGCCTCGGCGCTGGACAGCATGCCCCCCCACTACCTGGATGCCGCCCGTAGCCTGGGTGCCAGCCCCTGGCGCGCCTTCTGGCGCATCACCTTCCCGCTGCTGCGCCCGGCCCTGCGACGCGGTACGGCCTTTGCCGCTGCCACGGCCGTAGGCGAGTTCGCCGTCACTCTGTTTTTGTCACGCCCCGAGTGGGCAACGCTCACCACCCTGATCTACCAGCGCCTGGGCCGCCCGGGCGCTAGCAATCTGGACGCGGCCATGCTGCTGTCCTGCCTGCTGATGCTGCTGGCCCTGGGCGCCTTCACCCTGATTGAATGGCAAAGCCCCCATGAAGACCCTGCTTACCGCGAAGCCCGCCATGCTTGAACTGCGCGCTCTCAGCAAAACCTGGCAGCCGCGCCGCGGCGAGACACGCCATTTGCTCCAAGGGCTGAACCTGGCGGTGGCGCCAGGCCAGACCGTGGCCATCCTCGGTCCCTCGGGCAGTGGCAAAAGCACCTTGCTCAAAATGGTGGCTGGGCTGGAGCCACTGGACGCGGGTGCGGTGCTGCTGGACGGGCAGGACATCACCCGCTTGCCCCCCGAGCAGCGCCACTTTGCATTGATGTTCCAGGACTTTGCCCTGTTCCCGCACCTCAACGTGCAAGACAACGTGGCTTTTGGCCTGGTGGAGCAGCGCCTGCCCAAGCCACAGTCCCGCGCCCAGGCGCTGGACATGCTGCAGCGCTTTGGCCTGCAGGCCTATGCGCAAAGCCGGGTGTGGCAGCTCTCCGGCGGTGAGCAGCAGCGCGTGGCGCTGGCGCGCGCCCTCATCACCCGCCCGCGCTTGCTCTTGCTGGACGAGCCATTCTCTGCGCTGGATGCGGAGCTGCGGTTGCAACTGCGCGAAGAATTCCGCAGCCACATCACGCAAAGCCAGATGGCTGTGCTCTGGGTCACCCACGATGAGGCCGAGGCCCGGGCCATGGGGGATGTGGGCATGCGGCTGCTGGCTGGAGCGTTGCAGCCGGTTTGGCAGGCTGCCCCGTAAATCAGCCCTCCTGAGCCAATTCCGGCGCTGCCTTCAATTCCGCGTCCACCGCGCGGCGCTCATCAAACACAAAGCAGCCCCCGGTGTAGTGCGCGCCGCCCACTTCCTCAAAGTACTTGAGGATGCCACCTTCGAGCTGGTACACATGCGGCAGGCCCAGGTCGTGCATCAGGATGGCGGCTTTTTCGCAGCGGATGCCGCCGGTGCAAAAGCTCACTACGGTCTTGTCCTGCAGCTCGGCCTGGTGGGCGCGCACGGCCTGTGGAAACTCGGTGAACTTGGTGATACGCCAATCGATGGCGCCGTTGAACGTCCCGGCGTCCACCTCGAAATCGTTGCGCGTGTCCAGCGTCACCACCGGGCGACCCGCATCGTCATGTCCCTGGTCGAGCCAGCGCTTGACGGTGGCCGGTGCGACTGCGGGTGCGCGGCCTTCCGAGGGACGAATCGTGGGGTGGTCCATGCGGATGATTTCGCGCTTGACCTTGACCAGCATTTTCTTGAAGGGCTGGCTGTCGGACCAGCTTTCCTTGGGCGCGATATCGGCAAAGCGGGCGTCGCCCTGCAGTTGGGCCACAAAGCCGCGCACATACCATTCGGGCCCTGCCAGAAAGAGGTTGATGCCTTCTTCGGCCAGCAAGATGGTGCCTTTGAGGTGCAAGGCTGTTGCGCGTTGCAGCAACAAGGTGCGCAGCAAGGCGGCGTCGGGCAGGGGGACGAATTTGTAGGCGGAGATGTTGAGGATGGAGTTCACGTCCTTGATTTTAATGACTGGGACTGGCTTGGCTTGGCTGTTCGGGAGGCGTTGTACCCTGCGGGGCTTTTGTAGTCCCCCCTATCCCCCCCGCCCCTTTAACCCCCGCCGGGGCGAAAGGGGAGCCAAAACGGACAGCCGATTTGGTTGCTGCGCACCGAACACGGAATCAATGAAGTGAAACTGCCACCGTATGGGTGCGCACAGAGTTCGGGCGCGGTAGCCGTAG
>CANCCF010000076.1 GCA_947374485.1 Comamonadaceae bacterium
GCAGCATGGTCGCTTTCTTTGCATATTTACCAGGTCGCGAAAGGCGTACCGTCCCACTTCAGAAACGGAACAGTGGGGGCCTTGCCTTGGTACTTCAAGGTCTGCAACGTGGCGCGCATGCCGGCCACGCTGTCATGGGGGCTCAGGGGTGCGGCGGCCGTGCCCATATCGGTCTGCACCCAACCCGGATGGAAAAGCACAAAGTGGGCACGCGGGTAGTCGGGTTGCGCTGCCACCACCGCCATGTTCAGCGCCGCCTTGCTCACCTGGTACAGCCAGCCCCGGCTGCCGGACACGCCACCGATGCGGCCCATATCGCTGGTGATGAATGCAAACTGACCACCGGCCGCTTCCACCCAAGGTGCCACCTGCGGGATGGCCTGCATGGCGCCCAGCACATTGGTGTGCAGCATTCGATCAAAGCTTTGCTGCGTGGGTGGCGAGAGTGCGCCTTCCGTGGAAAACACACCGGCCACGTAAACCGCCACATCGATCTTCTCGCCATCGAGCTTCCAGCCCAAGGCACTGACGCTGGCCGGGTCGGTGACGTCGAGCTGCATGGTCTCGGCACCCAGGGCGCTCAGCCGCTGCAAGCCCGCATCGTCACGTGCAGTCGCAATCACACGCGCCCCCGCTTCCCGGTATTGCCGCGCGAACTCAAAGCCGATGCCGCGCGAGGCGCCGATCAACAGCACGTTCACAACAACTCCAGGGCCACGGCAGTCGCCTCCCCACCACCGATGCAAAGCGTGGCGACGCCGCGCTTCAAGCCGCGTGCCTGCAGCGCGTGGATCAGCGTCACCATGATGCGCGCGCCCGACGCGCCAATGGGGTGGCCTAGCGCGCAGGCGCCACCATTTACATTGACCTTGTCATGGGGAATGGACAGGTCTGCCATCAGCGCCATGGGCACCACGGCGAAGGCCTCGTTCACTTCCCACAGGTCGACATCGGTCACCGACCAGCCCACCTTGGCCAGTAGCTTGTGCACGGCACCCACGGGGGCCGTGGCGAACCAGTTGGGCTCTTGCGCATGCACGGCGTGGGCCACCAGACGCGCCAGTGGTTTGCAGCCCAGCGTGTTCGCAGTACCGGCGCGCATCATCACCATGGCAGCCGCACCATCGTTGATGGAGCTGCTGCTGGCGGCGGTAATGGTGCCGTCTTTCTTGAAGGCCGCGCGCAGGGTCGGAATCTTGTCAAGCCGGATCTTGCCCGGGCCTTCATCGATGGACACCAGAACATCGCCCGCACGCGTCTTCACCATCACCGGCGTGATCTCGGCGGCAAAAGCACCAGAGGCGATGGCTGCCTGCGCACGCTGCACGCTGGCGGTGGCAAAGGCGTCTTGCTGTGCGCGGGTGAAACCGTATTTGGCGGCGCAGTCCTCGCCAAAGGTGCCCATGGAGCGGCCGCTCTCGTAGGCGTCTTCCAGGCCATCGAGCATCATGTGGTCCAGCACGCGGTCGTGGCCGATGCGGATGCCAGTGCGGCCCTTGGGCAGCAGGTGGGGCGCATTGGTCATGCTCTCCATGCCACCGGCCACCAGCACGTCGTGGCTGCCTGCGATGAGCATGTCGTGCGCGAACATGGCCGCGCGCATGCCGGAGCCGCACATCTTGGACAGCGTGACTGCGCCCGCGCTCTTGGGCAGCCCGCCCTTGAAGGCTGCCTGCCGCGCGGGCGCTTGGCCTTGACCCGCCATCAGGCAGTTGCCAAAAATCACCTCGGTGACGTGCTCGGGCGCAATGCCTGCGCGCTCTACTGCGGCGCGGATGGCGGCACCACCCAGGTCGTGCGCGGCCAGGGTTGCGAAGTCGCCCAGAAAACCGCCCATGGGCGTGCGGGCGGCACTGACGATGACAATGGATTCGGACATGGCGTGCTCCTTGTGGTTGTGCAAACAGGGTACGAACTAGGGCAGCAGCGTGGTTTTGATCCAGGCCGCAATGTCTTGCACCACCTGTGCCTCGATGGCGTTGAAGCCATGGTGGGCAAAGGCCTCGCACGGGTCGCCGGTGCTGTTGCCGCCATGGTAGGCCAGCAATTGGTAGGGGGCCTTGAGCTTGTCGGTCAGCAGCGGCAGGTCGGATGCCTGGCAGAGGCTGCAGCCGTCCTCCTGGTGGTGCACCACGAGCACCGGCAAGCGCAGGCTTTGCAGGTCCATTTGCGGCAGGGCGCGCGACTTGGCGTCTTGGAGTATGGACGAGGTCAGCACCAGTGCGTCTGGTCCGCCGTCCTGCACCGTCGCAATGGCCACGGCGGCGGCCGACTGGGTGCCGCGGCTGGTGCCCACCAGCACCACGGGCTTGGCGGTGCGGGTGCGGATGTCGGCCATCACGGTGCGCAGGTCGGCCGCATGTTCAGGGGTCTGGCGAAAGCCGCTGAGGTAGGGCGGGCTTTGCCGGTCGGAGGGCGCATCCACCAGGGCCACGGCCAGGCCCTGCGCCAGAAATTTGTCGCGGCTGCGGGCCAGAAAATTGCCCGCACCTGCGCCCAGGCTGCCGGAGGGCGCGATGCTCAGGAATCCGTTGCCACCAATCAGCAGAACCACTGTGGCATCCAGGCGCTGCGGCTCTTGCCACAGATAGCGTTGCGTGACGCCGGGGCGCGTGGGCAGGTCGCGCACTTGCTGGGTCTGCGCGAAGGCAGCCGCGCCCAGCAAGGCCGCCAGCATGGCCAGCGATCCACGTAACAGCCAACCACGCTGCAGCCAACTAGGTACCAGCATTTGCGCCATGGATCATCTGTCTGCGCTGTGTTTATTTGCTCACACGCGGCATCAGGCGCACGCCGGAGACGGCCTCGCGGTACAGCGCGTCCAGGTCCATCTCGGCGGTGATGGTCATGTGCAGGTCGTGCAACAGGCCGTCGGACAAGCCATACACCCAGCCGTGCAGGGTGACGTTCTGTCCGCGTGCCCAGGCGTCCTGCAGCACCGTGCTCTGCGCCACGTTGACCACCTGCTCGATCACATTGAGTTCGCACAAGGCGGCGGCGCGGCCGTGTTCGGGCAGGGCTTCAATGACCTCGCGGTGGCGATCGCGCACGTCCTGGATATGGCGCAGCCAGTTGTCGGCAAGCCCGATGCGCGCGCCCTCCAGCGCGGCCTGCACGCCCGAGCAGCCGTAGTGGCCCACCACCATCACGTGCTCGACCTTGATGCGCTCCACCGCAAACTGGATGGTGGAGAGGGCGTTCAGATCCGAGTGCACCACCACGTTGGCGATGTTCCGGTGCACGAACACCTCGCCGGGGTCCAGGCCGGTGATTTCGTTGGCGGGCACGCGGCTGTCGGAGCAGCCGATCCACATGTACTTGGGGCGTTGCTGGTTGGCCAGGCCCGTGAAGAAGCCGGGGCGCTGGCGCACGATGTTGGCGGCCCAGCTGCGGTTGTTGGCAAAGAGGTTGTTGAGTTCTGTCATGGGGGCTTTTATTTTCTGAGGGAGATGCGTACGTTCCAGTCCAACAGGCCATAGCGCGCGCGCTCCTGCTGGTCGTCTTTGGCGTTGAAGGCGCAATTTTGCGATGGCTTGGCAGCCGTGCAGACGAAGCTGGCCGCATTGCCCAGTTGCCACATGCCCTGGGCGTTGCGCGCCTCGCCGGTGAAGAACATGGCACGCGGCGCGTTCATCGGGTCCACCGGTTCCGCCACGCTTTGCAGCAGGTTGCGCCCGGCATTGATGTAGGGGCCCTCTATGCCCGCCAATGGGAACAGGGTGTTGAACATGTCGCGGTGGCTGGCGGGCTGCTCCTGCTGCGGGCCGCACTGCAGGCCTTCGCCCCAGATGACAAAGGGCACCTGGCGTATCAGGTAGCGGCGCTTGGCATCGGCATACACGCCAAAGGAGCGCACATTGTGGTCGCCGGTGGCGGCGATGAGGGTGTCGGCCTTGTGCGGGCCTTTTTGCATGTCTTGCACAAAGGCACCCAGCAGGTCGGCGGCGTAGTGGTAGGTGTCCAGGTTGAGCAGCAAGGTGTCGGCACTGGTCTCGCCCTTCCACAGCGACATGTCACGCGGCACGCGTTTGTAGTCGGGCGGCAGGTCGTAGGGCGGGTGGTTGGTGGAGCTGAGCACGAAGACAAACAGCGGCTTGTCCGAGGGCTGGGCCAGGCGTGTCTTGAGGTACTTGAAAACGTAGTCGTCCCATACGCCCCACAGGCCCAGCGTGGCCTCGGGGTAGGCTGCATGCAAGGTGTTGGCGTCCACAATTTCATCAAAGCCCTGCGCCTGCAATACCCGGTCCAGGCCGCGCCAACCGGCGCGCACCGAGGAGACAAACAGGGTGCGGTAACCGGCATCGCGCGCAATCTTTGCCGTCGCCCAGGGGATGGGCTTGCGGCCCACATCACCCAATGTCAACGGCGTGATGGGCGTGGAAAACAGAATCGCTTCCATGCTGGGGTGGGTGCCGGCATGGGCCGAGTCGAAGTTGCTGAAGTGGCAGGCTTTGTCCAGGGTGGGCGCCAGGCGGCCCAGCACGTCGAACTGCGGGCTGTTGTAGAGCATGGGCTCGGCGCTCCAGGACTCCATCAAAAAGAAGATCAGGTTCTTCTTGGGTGTGCCGGGCGGCAGTGCGGGGTGGGCGGTGAGAGCGGCCTTGACTTCGGCGTCGCTGCCATGCGGCAGGCCCAGTACCTCGGCCGCGGCACGGGCCGAGTCAAAGCCCATGGCCTTGAGGCCCACCAGCGGGTCCTGCAGGTTTTGCGACTGGCCGCGGCTGTCCCAGGCGTACTTCATGGCGATGACGCCGTTAGGCACCATGTCATTGAGGAATTGCGAGGTGGTGACCGTCAGGTGCTGGCGCTGCAGTGCCATTTCGCGCAGCGTGCCCTTGCCCGCAAACACCAGGGCCCAGAAGGCGACCAGAATGAAAAGGCCGCGCAACCAGGGGCTGCGACTGCGCAAGGCATTGGCCGGTTGGGCACGCGTGGCCACGCGCTGGTGCACGTGCAATGCGCCCCAGCTCAGCACCGCCACCAAAAAGAGCGAGCCGATCACCGGGAAGTCGTGCCAGATGGTCTTCAGGACGGCCGAGGTATCGTCTTCCACCAAGCCGAACACCAGCGAGTCGATGGGCGTTTTGTAAAAACCGAAGTAGTGCAGGTTGATGATGGACAGCAGCACAAACACAAAGGCCAACACGCCTGCGATGCGCTTGTAGGCACGCTCGGATGCCCACGGCAACACCAGCAGCAGCACAAAGCCCGCGATGGCGCTGACCTTCAAATCGAAGCGAAAACCCTGCCAGGCCACCGCCAATACGTCCGATGGTGGCGCACTGTAGCCCTGCGGCCAGAAGTGGATGATCTGGCCCCAGCGGATCAGGGACAGCACCAGCACCAATGGCAGCACCAGCAGCCAGGCGCGGATCAGTCCGAGCAGAAAGCCATTGAAAAAACGGGAGAGATAGATACGGGTTTGGGCGAGCATTTACAGGGTTTCGGCGAACAATTCGCGGCCAATAAGCATACGGCGAATCTCGCTGGTGCCAGCCCCGATCTCGTAAAGCTTGGCGTCGCGCCACAGGCGGCCCAGCGGGTAGTCGTTGATGTAGCCGTTGCCGCCGAAGATCTGCACGCCCTCGCCTGCCATCCAGGTGGCTTTTTCGGCGCACCAAAGGATGACGGAGGCGCAGTCCTTGCGCACCTGGCGCACGTGCTCCGCACCCAGCAGATCCAGATTTTTGGCTACTGTGTAGGCGAATGAGCGCCCGGCCTGCAGCACGGTGTACATGTCGGCCACCTTGCCCTGGATGAGCTGGAACTCGCCAATGCTCTGGCCGAACTGCTTGCGGTCGTGGATGTAGGGCACGACGTTGTCCATGACAGACTGCATGATGCCCAGTGGGCCGCCGGTGAGCACGGCGCGCTCGTAGTCCAGGCCGCTCATCAGCACCTTGGCACCCTGGTTCAGGCCGCCCAGCACGTTGGCCAAGGGCACTTCCACGTTGTTGAACACCAGCTCGCCCGTGTGGCTGCCGCGCATGCCCAGTTTGTCGAGCTTTTGCGCGATGCTGAACCCCTTCATGCCTTTTTCGATGAGAAAGGCGGTGATGGCACCGCGTTTTGCCGCCGGGCCGCCCCAAGGCAAAACAGCCCCCTTGGGGGGCAGCGGCCCGCGCAGCGGCGGAGCGTGGGGGTCACCTTCAGGTTCACTCTTGGCATACACCACCAGGGTGTCGGCATCGGGCCCATTGGTGATCCACATCTTGCTGCCGTTGAGCAGATAAAACCCACCCTTGTCTTCGGCACGCAGCTTCATGCTCAGCACATCGCTGCCCGCACCGGGCTCGCTCATGGCCAGCGCCCCCACGTGCTCGCCGCTGATCAGCTTGGGGAGGTACCTGGCGCGCTGTTCGGGCGTGCCATTGCGCTTGATCTGGTTCACGCACAGGTTGCTGTGCGCGCCGTAGGAGAGGCCCACCGAGGCCGAGGCGCGCGAAATTTCTTCCATGGCGATCATGTGCGCCAGATAGCCCAGGTTGGCGCCGCCATATTCCTCTCCGACGGTGATGCCCAGCACACCCAGAGCGCCCATCTTTTGCCACAGGTCCATGGGGAACTGGTCGGTGCGGTCTATCTCGGCCGCGCGCGGGGCAATTTCTTCCTGCGCGAAGGTGCGCACGGCGTCGCGCAGGGCGTCGATGTCTTCACCGAGTTGGAAGTTCAGGCCGGGCAAGTCATTCATGGGGGTCTCCTCGTTGCAGGGGTATGTTCTTTTGGGTTCAGTAGGTTTTGGCCACAGGCGCCAGGGTTTGCTGCATCACGGCACAGGTCTTTTGCGTGCCATCGGCCGCCACATGTACCACCTCGGCGCTGGTGATGACCAGGCGGCGCCCGCTCTTGATGACACGGCCGGTGGCGCGCAATTCGCCCGACGCAAAGCTGCTGAGAAAATTGATCTTGTACTCCACTGTTGTGACTTCCGTGTCGTTGTCCAGTACGGTCAGGCCCGCATAGCCTCCGGCAATATCGGCCAGCGCCCCGATGGCGCCGCCGTGGAACCCGCCTTGCTGCTGCGTGACCCGGTCTGAATACGGCAGCGCGATCTCCACTACCCCGGCCTCCACGCGCAGCAGTCGTGCGCCCAGATGGACCATCAAGCCCTGGCGTTGCAGGCTGTGCTGCACGCGTTGCCAGAGTGCCTCAGGCGCCATGGCTGGCCCCCTTGGCGGCTGTGCTGGCGCGCTTGGCTGCTGACTTGGGGCCGAGCGGGGTGTCTTGTTTGGCCAGCAGGGCACGGGCCTCGCGCTGGTGTACCTTGATCTCTTCCAGGTTGGCCTGCAGGTCGGCCATTTGCTCCTCGATCTGCTTGCGGTGCAGGGCCAGCACGTCCAGAAATTTGGTGAGCTGCGCACCGGTGTCGCGCGGGCTGTCGTACATCTCGATGATGTCCCGGGCCTCTGTCAGGCTCAGGCCCAGTCGCTTGGCGCGCAGGGTGAGCTTGAGGCGGGTACGGTCGCGCACACTGTAGACCCGGTTGCGCCCGCCCGGGCCGCTGCGCTCGGGTTGCAGCAGCCCGAGGTCTTCGTAAAAGCGGATGGCGCGGGTGGTGAGGTCGAATTCACGCGCCAGGTCGCCTATGGTGTAGATGGTGGTCATACGGGGTGCTTGCTGGAACGAGGGGCCATGGGGGTCTGCGGCGCGTGCTGCGCCACCTGTCTACAATGGCCCACACAGTTGACGTTTACGTAAACGTCAATTATGAAGCATAAAGAACCCGTATGAACGAACTCGAACAGCAGCTGCACTATCCCCTGGCTGACGCCCTGCCTGCCTGGGGCCACTGTCTGGAAGTGGCGCCCGGGGTGAAGTGGATCCGCATGGAGCTGCCTTTTGCGCTCAACCACATCAACCTCTGGCTGCTGCGCGACACGGTGAACGGTGTGCCGGGCTGGACCATTGTGGACTGCTGCATCCACCGCGACGAGGCCAAGGCCCACTGGGAGGCTCTGTTTGCCAACGAACTCGAAGGCCTGCCAGTGCTGCGTGTCATCGTCACGCACATGCACCCGGATCACATTGGCCTTGCCCATTGGTTGTGTGCGCGCTGGAATGCGCCGCTGTTCATCAGCGCCACCGACTTCATGGTGGCGCGCACGGCCTGCTCGGGCCAAGACACCTTCAGTGGCGAGCGCACGGTGCAGTTCTATGCGCAACACGGCCTCAACGATGCGGAAACCGCGCGCAAGCTGCTCGAGCGCAAACCCTATTTCACGACACTGGTGCCCTCGGTGCCCGACCAGTTCCATCGCCTGCTGGACGGTGGCAGCCTGCAAATTGGCGCGCACCGCTGGAACCTCATCAGCGGCTACGGCCATGCGCCCGAGCACATGGCGCTGTACTGCGCGGACCTGGGCGTTCTGATTGGCGGCGACATGATGCTGCCGCGCATTTCCACCAATGTGAGCGTCTATGAGCAAGAGCCCGAGGCGGATTCCCTGACACTGTTCCTTTCATCCATAGACCGTTTTTCATCCTTGCCCGCAGACACGCTGGTGCTGCCCTCGCATGGCAAGCCGTTCACCGGCCTGCACGTGCGCATAGGGCAATTGCACGACCACCACCGCGAGCGCCTGGCCGAGGTGCTGGAAGCCTGCACCCAAAAGCCCTGCAGTGCGAGCGATGTGTTGCCGGTGCTGTTCAAGCGGCCGCTGGACTTTCACCAGATTACTTTTGCCCTGGGCGAAGCGGTGGCGCACTTGCATGCGCTGTGGCATGGCGGACAGTTGCGTCGGCAGGTAGATGCAGACGGGGTTTACCGGTTCACCATTTAGGGATAGCGTCTTCCTTGAGTTGGGCGCGCAGGCTTTGGTAGTCCGGCACCACGGTGGCCACGGTGTTCCAGAAATTGGCGCTGTGGTCCATGACACGCAGGTGGCTGAGCTCATGCGCCACCACATAGTCGATCACCGGCTGGCGAAAGTGGATCAAGCGCCAGTTCAGGCGGATGGTGCCATCGGCACTGGCACTGCCCCAGCGCGTGCCTGCGTTGCTCAGGCGCAGCTTGGTCCAGTGCACACCCAACAAGGGCGTGAAGTGGTCCACGCGCTCCTTGAAGTGGGCGGCGGCGGCGCGCATCAGCCAGGCCTGCACGGCGTCACGGATCTGCTCTGCCGTGGCGGCCTTGGGCAGGCCCACGTGCAGCGCTTGGGCATGTGAACCCGAGGCACTGTCTTTCAATTGCGCGCCCCGGCCAGAGAAACCGTGCGTGGGGTCCAGCAGCACGGTGATAGTCTGCCCCAGATAGGGAATGCCCACGCCGTCGCGCCATTCGACCCGGGCACTGTGGGCGCGGCTCTGGCGTTCGCGCGATTCCTGTAGCTTGCGCAGAATCCAGGCGCCTTTTTCCTGCAGGGCGGCATCCACCTCGTGCAGCGGTGTCCAGCGCGGCGCGCGCACCACCAGGCCTTCGGGGCCTATGACAAAGCCGATGGACTTGCGTTTGGCCCGGGTGAAGGCATAGGCCACCACCGCATCGGCCAGGCGCACCTCGCGGTTGGCCTCGGGATGGCCGAAACGGGCCGGGTCGATGGCGCCCTGCAAAGGCAGGCCGGGGACGAAGGCGGGCTTGTCACGCGGCGGCACTTTGGGGGCGCTTGGTGGCACGGGTTCACTGGAGAACAGGTCCAGTGTGAAGCGCAACAGGGGCAACATGGGGATCGCTCAGCGGGTCCGGGCGCAACGGGGCAGAAAAGCGGGCGCCTTACTGGTTCACCAAATACTGGGCAAAGGCTGCCAGGTCTTCGTGCACCAAGGTGCCGGGCGGAAAGCCCTCGGGCAGCTCGCGCCCACGGTAGCCTGCGGCCTTGCCAGTGAGCACCAGATGCGGCGCACAGCCCACGGAGGTACCGGCCACCAGGTCGCGCACCGAGTCGCCCACAGTGGGCATGCCCTTGAGGTCCAGGCCGTAGCGCTCGGCAATCTGCTCGTACAGGCCCGGCGCAGGCTTGCGGCAGTTGCAGTGGTCTTCGGGCGCATGTGGGCAGTAGAAGATGGCGTCGATGCGGCCACCCACGGCGGCCAGCATCTCGTGCATCTTGGCGTGCATGGCGTTGAGCGAGCTCACATCAAACAGGCCACGCCCAAGACCGGACTGGTTCGTCACCACCACCACATGCCAACCCGCGTGGTTGATGCGGGCAATGGCCTCCAGCGCGCCGGGCAGCGGTTGCCACTCGGCAGGCGACTTGACGTATTCATCGCTGTCTTCGTTGATGGTGCCGTCGCGGTCGAGGATGCAGAGTTTCATGGCAGGCTTTGTGGGTTGCGTTAGCTGGCCAGCTTGGAGAGGTCGGCCACCCGGTTCATGGCCAGGTGCAGGCTCTTGAGCAGGCCCAGGCGGTTGAGCTTCAAATCCAGTGCCTCGGCGTTGACCATCACGTCTTCAAAGAAGACGTCCACAGGAGCGCGCAGGGCCGCCAGCGACTGCAGCGACGCCGTGTAGTCACCCGCCTCCCACTGTGCCTGTGCTTGAGGCAGCACGGCTTGCATGGCGGCGTGCAGATCCTTTTCAGCAGGCTCCACCAGCAGCACGGTGCTGACATGGGCGTCCACCTCGTCCGCTTTTTTCAGGATGTTTCCGATGCGCTTGTTGGCGGCTGCCAGCGCCGCACTCTCGGGCAGTGCGGCGAACGCACGCACGGCCAGCAAACGCTTCGGGATGTCACCCAGGCGTTTCGGCATCAGGGCCAGCACGGCGTCTACTTCCTGCGCGCTGTAGCCTTGCTCGCGCAGCGATCCGGCCAGGCGGTCGTACATGAAGCTTGTGAGGGCCGGTGTGGCGTCTGTGATGAGCGTGCCAAAGGCAGGCACGGTGGCGCTCAGCAGCCGTTGCAGGTCCAGCGCCAGGTCTTTTTCCACCAGCATGCGGATCACGCCCAGGGCGTGGCGGCGCAGGGCAAACGGGTCTTTGTCGCCCGTGGGCAGGTTGCCAATGCCGAACATGCCCACCAGGGTCTCGAGCTTGTCGGCCAGGGCCACGACCACGCCTGCCGGGTTACGCGGCAGGTCGTCACCCGCAAATCGCGGCTTGTAGTGGTCTTCAATGGCGAAGGCCACGTCCTCGCCCAGGCCATCGTGGCGCGCGTAGTAGCCGCCCATGATGCCCTGTAGCTCCGGGAACTCGCCCACCATGTCGGTCACCAGATCGGTCTTGGCCAGGCGCGCGGCGGCATCGGCCTGCGCGGCCAGTGCCTCGGCCTGTGGCTCGCCAGAGCGGCCGAGCAAATCAACAATCACTTTGGCAATGTCGCGCACGCGTTCGCTGCGCTGGCCTTGGGTGCCGAGTTTGTTGTGGTAGACCACCTTGTCCAGACCGGCCACGCGTGACTCCAGCGTGCGCTTGCGGTCCTGGTCGAAGAAAAATTTCGCATCGGCCAGGCGCGGGCGCACCACGCGCTCATTGCCGCCGATGACGGCGCTGGCGTCTTCCGGCGAGATGTTGCTCACCACCAGAAACTGGTTGCTCAGCACCCCCTTGCCATCGAGCAGCGGAAAGTATTTCTGGTTGGCCTTCATGGTGAGAATCAGGCACTCCTGCGGCACGGCCAGGAACTGTTCTTCGAAGGTGCACACCAGCACATTGGGCCGTTCCACCAGCCCGGTCACTTCGTCCAGCAGGGCCTCGTCTTCAATCGCATGGGCGCCGTTGCCCACTTTGGCGGCGGCCCCGGCGAGCTGGCGCACGATGTCGGCGCGGCGCTCGGCAAAGCTGGCAATCACCGCACCATTCGAGCGCAGGGTGGCAGCGTAGCTGTCGGCATCGGCCAGCACCACGGGGCTGACTAGCGCCTCAAAGCGGTGGCCCTGCGTTGTGTTGCCCGCCTTCAGGCCCAGCACACTGACCGGCACCACATCCGCACCGTGCAGCGCCACCAGGCCATGGGCCGGGCGCACAAAGCTCACACTGCTCCAGCCCGGCAGCTCACAGCCGCTTTCGGTACCCAACTGGTAGCTCATCACTTTGGGGATGGGCAGCTTGGCCAGCGACTCTTCCAATGCCTTTTGCAAGCCGTCTTGCAGCGTCACACCGGTGACCATGCTCTCGAAAAACAGGGCCTCGGCCTTGCCGTCCAGGGCGCGTTTCAAATGCGGGACGGCTGATGCGTCGGCGCCCAGGGAAGCCAGCTTCTTCAACAATGCCGGGGTAGCCTGGCCGTCAGCAGCCAGGCCCACGCTTACCGGCATCAGCTTGGCGGACAAGGACTTGTTGGCGGCTTGCGCCGCCACGGACGTGAGGTGTACGGCCAGGCGGCGGGGCGAGGCAAAGTGGGTGACTGCCGCATCGGCAACGGCCAGGCCTTGGGTCTTGAGCGAATCGGCTAGCACGGATGCAAAGGCCTCGCCCAATTTCTTGAGTGCCTTGGGTGGCAGCTCTTCCACAAACAGTTCCACCAGAAGGTTTTTCGTCGTCATGCTTATGCAGCCTTCTTGGGCATGTTGTCTATCCATTCGCGTGGCGCCATGGGGAAACCCAGGCGCTCACGGCTCTCGTAATAGCTCTGGGCCACGGCACGCGCGAGGTTGCGGATGCGGCCAATGTAGGCGGCACGCTCCGTTACGCTGATGGCGCCGCGTGCGTCGAGCAAATTGAAACTGTGGGCGCACTTGAGAACCTGCTCGTAGGCGGGCAAGGCCAGTTGCACTTCGATCAGGTGCTTGGCCTGCTTCTCGTGGGCGGTGAAGGCTGTGAAGAGGAAATCGGCGTCGCTGTGTTCGAAGTTGTAGGTACTCTGCTCCACCTCGTTTTGCTTGTAGACATCTCCGTAAAGGATTCTGCCCCTACGCCCACCCACTGCGTTTGGCTCACTGCCCCCCGAGGGGGCTGGGTCCGCTTGGGAGCGGCCCTGCGCGCCCCCGCCTTCGGTCCATACCAGGTCGTAGACGTTGTCCACGCCCTGAAGGTACATGGCCAGGCGCTCCAGGCCGTAGGTGATCTCGCCCGTGGCGGGCTTGCAATCGATGCCGCCCACCTGCTGGAAGTAGGTGAACTGCGTCACTTCCATGCCGTTGAGCCAGACTTCCCAGCCCAGCCCCCACGCGCCGAGGGTTGGGTTTTCCCAATCGTCTTCGACGAAGCGAATGTCGTTTTTCTTCAGATCGAAGCCCAGTGCCTCGAGCGAGCCCAGGTACAGCTCGAGGATATTGGCCGGTGCAGGCTTGAGCACCACCTGGTACTGGTAGTAGTGCTGCAAACGATTGGGGTTCTCACCGTAGCGGCCATCCTTGGGACGGCGACTGGGCTGCACGTAGGCGGCCCTCCACGGTTCTGGGCCAATGGCGCGCAGGAACGTGGCGGTATGCGAGGTCCCGGCACCGACCTCCATGTCATAGGGTTGCAGCAATGCGCAACCCTGGCGGTCCCAGTAGTCCTGCAGGCGGAGAATGATTTGCTGAAAGGTGAGCATTGATGGTTGGGCTGCTGCCCGCGACGCACGTGTAAACCCCCAATTCTACGGGGCTGGGTGGCGCGGCACTGCACAGCGCCATGCCATGGCCAGCACTGCAATTGCCAGCAGCCACACGGGCCTGAGGCCAAAGCGGGAAATCCACCAGGCAAAGGGCGTGTTGCCGGTGCGCCCCTCCACTGTGCCCAGCAGCACGCCCTGCGTCAGGCGTGGCAGGCTGGACATGACCTGTCCCCGGTAATCCATGATGACGGTGGCGCCTGTGTTGGTGGCGCGCAGAAAAGGGCGCTGGAATTCGAGGGCACGCATGCGCGATATCTGCAGATGCTGGTCAATGGCTACCGTGTCCCCAAACCAGCCCAGGTTGCTGACATTGGCAAAGAGCGTGGGCGCCAGGGCCGGGTCTATGAAGCGCGCACCCAGTTCCTCGCCAAACAGGTCTTCGTAGCAGATGTTAGGTGCAACGCGCTGGCCCATCCACACAAAGGACGCCTGACCCACGTCGCCGCGGTTGAAATCCCCCAGTGGGATATTCATCATGCGGGTGAACCACTTGAACAAGGGTGGTATGAACTCGCCAAAGGGCACCAAATGGTGCTTGTCGTAGCGCCAGGTCTCAGCAGAGCCGGGTGCCAGCGCAATCACCGAATTGGTGTATCCCTGGCTGTAGTCGCCCAGCGGGATGCCTGTGAGCAACGCACCCTGGCCTTGGGCTACGTTGTGGCGGAGTGCGTCCCAGTAGCCCTGGGGCATGTCTTGGGGCAAGACGGGAAGCGCTGTTTCTGGAGCCAGCACGAGGTCCACGCCTTTTTGCGTGAGGTGATCGGCGTACCAGCGCAGGGCCATGGGTACGCCAGTGCCGCTGTCAAATTTTTCGTCTTGCGGTATGTTGCCTTGCAGCAGCGCCACCGATATCTTGCCATTGGATGAGGTGGCATTGAAGGTGTACGGGAGCCAGGTGGCCACCAACAGCAGAGCCAGGACAGAGCGGTGTACCCAACCTGCATTATGAAACAACGCGAGCGACGTGGCGCACCAGACGGCCAAGGCGCCAAGGCCATAGGCGCCAATTATGGGGATCCACTGTGCAAGCGGCCCGCTGGTATGTGCGTAGGCCATGGCGCCCCAGCCAAAACCGGTGAACCAGGTACCGCGCGCCATCTCGGCCATGCTCCAAAGAGCGGCAAACAAGGCGGCCTGCCTTGCGGGTGCGCTGGTCCGGAATAGCCATAGCAAGGCGCCTGCCAGGCCGTAGTACAGAGCGAGTGCGCAGGCCAATGCCAGTATGGCCGCTACAGTCAGCGCGGTGGGTAATCCACCGTAGGTATGCAGGGCCACAAACAACCACCAAAATGTGGCACAAAGCCAAGCTGCGGCGTAAGCGGTTGCCAAAGCAAAGGCCGTGCGTGCGTTGCTGCTGCTTTGTACTGCCAGAACCAATGGAGCCATTGCCAACAACTGCAGCCACCAAAGTGGCTGACCTTGTGTGAACCAGAAGGCAAAGGGCCAGCAAACCGCTAGGGCTGCGACTGCACCGAACACCAGCATCAGCAATGCTGTGGCCAATGGTGGGATCGATGCACTACCGCCGGTGCTGACGGTGGTGGTGATCAAAGGGATGGTGGTTTGGTGGGTGACACCTTGAACCACCGCACGGCTCCGCCCTTGGTGTGAAGCACCGCAAAATCCAGTCCACCCAGGCTGTGGCGTTCGCCGCGCTTGGGTACGTGGCCCATTTCGTGGGCGATGAGTCCGCCTATGGTTTCGAAATGGTCGTCCGGATCAGTACTGGCAATGGTGACATCGAAGGCGTCGTTGACGCGCTCTATCGGCGTGTCGCCGCTCACGCGGTAGCTGCGGTCCGGGAGGCCGAAAATATCACCCTCTTCCTCGGGCATATCGAATTCGTCCTCAATCTCGCCAACAATCTGCTCCAGCACGTCTTCGATGGTGATCAGGCCCGCCACGCGGCCAAATTCATCAATCACAATGGCCAAGTGGTTGCGGTTGCCACGGAAGTCGCGCAGCAAATCATTCAGGCCTTTGGACTCGGGGACAAACACCGCGGGACGGATCAGCGCACGGATGTTGAGTTCTGGCGCGCGCTGCAGTTTCAACAGGTCCTTGGCCATCAGGATGCCAATGATGTTTTCCCGCTCGCTCTCGAACACGGGGAAGCGCGAGTGTGCTGCGTCGATCACCTGGTGCAGCAGTTCATCCATGCTGGAGGCAATATCCAAAAAGTCCATGCGTGTGGCGGGAACCATCACGTCACCCGCCGTCATGTCGGCCATGCGGATTACGCCCTCGAGCATGAGCCGCGACTCCGCGCCAATGATGTTGTTGTCTTGCGCCTCGGCCAGCGTCTCAATCAGTTCGTCGGTAGAGTCCGGACCTGGATGGATGAATTCGGCCAGCTTTTGCAGAAAAGTCCGTTTGTCTTCTCTTTCTATGTGGCGCGAGGGATGGGGGTCTGACACTGGGGCGTTTGGCACAGGGGCCGTTGTTGCGGTAGGGCTAGGATACCGGAATTACCGCCAATTTCCGGGCAAAAAAAAGCCCCAGTTTTCACTGGGGCTTTTTTGCTATTAATAGCCTGACGATGACCTACTTTCACACGGGAACCCGCACTATCATCGGCGCTGACGCGTTTCACTGTCCTGTTCGGGATGGGAAGGAGTGGTACC
>CANCCF010000077.1 GCA_947374485.1 Comamonadaceae bacterium
ATCGTCAGTGGGCTGGCCGCAGCGGCGCGCCATGGCATTCTGGTCAAGGGGGGTGTCTACCTGGAAGAGGGGCGCAAGCTGAAATGGCTGGCCCTGGACAAGACCGGCACGATTACGCAAGGCAAGCCTGCCCAGACCGATTTTTTTGCACTCAATGGCTGGGATGCCGCAGTGGTACGCAGCCTCGCGGCAAGCCTGGCGATGCGCTCTGACCATCCCGTGTCCCTGGCCGTGGCACAAGCGGCCAAGCGTGATGGCGCGGCTCTAACTGCGGTTGAGCAATTTGAAGCCATGGCGGGTCGAGGCGTCAAAGGGGTGATCAACGGCAAAACCTATTACCTGGGCAACCACCGCCTGATTCACGAGCAGGGGCGCTGTTCCGATGCGTTGGAGCTGCAACTTTCAGCCTTGGAAGAGCAAGGCAAAACGGTCATTCTGCTGACCGATGCGCACAGCGTGCACGGTCTGTTTGCGGTAGCGGACACCGTCCGTGATGGCAGTCGCCAAGCCATTGCTGAGCTGCGTGCCTTGGGCATCCAAACCGTCATGCTGACGGGTGACAACGTGCATACGGCAAAGGCCATCGCTGCGCAGGTGGGACTAGACGACGCGCGGGGCGACCTCCTGCCAGAGGACAAACTGAAGGCTATTGAAGGCCTGATTGCACACGGTGGTGCGGTCGGCATGGTGGGTGACGGTATCAACGATGCCCCAGCCTTGGCACGGGCCGACATCGGTTTTGCCATGGGTGCGGCCGGAACGGGGACCGCCATTGAAACCGCTGATGTGGCCTTGATGGATGACGACTTGCGCAAGCTTGCGCGCTTTGTGCGTCTGTCACGTGACTCGCATGCTCTCCTGGTTCAGAACATCGTGCTGGCTCTGGGCATCAAGGCCATCTTCCTGGTGTTGACCCTGCTTGGTATGGGCACCATGTGGATGGCCGTATTTGCAGACGTGGGCGCAAGCTTGCTGGTAGTGGCCAATGGCTTGCGTTTGCTGCGCAAATAGATCATTGCTCTGCGAAACCGGAAGCTGCGATTACTGCTTCATCATGTCTCCGTGGGTGTGCCCTTCCATGGCGTCCTTGCCATGGTCCGACAGTTGGGCGTCAAACCATTGGTGCAAGGCTGCCACCAGGGTAGCATCCGTTGTTTTGTAGCGCAATTCGGCACCGCCTTTGATGTCCTTGTAGGCAATGTCGATTTGTCCCGGCGTGGCCGCTTTCAGGGCAGCCAGGCCAGGCATGTCCTGGCCATGAATGTGGCTTGGACCGGAAAAATCGCCCCGCAGGAATTGCTCACGTATCTCCTGGAGGTGCTTGCGCACCAGTTTGACCTGGGCGTTGTCGGATGACTTCTTGGCCACCACACGCTGAATACCCCCCTGTGCATCCTTTGTGAAAATATGCGTGGTGGCCGCAAGGGTGAAGGGCATCACGTCCTTGCCGCGATTGGCAACCTCGGATTGCCGCTGGGCATCGGCCATCATGGCCATGTGTGCGGAATGGTCCATTTTGG
Source organism: Comamonadaceae bacterium (assembly GCA_947374485.1). GTDB lineage: Bacteria > Pseudomonadota > Gammaproteobacteria > Burkholderiales > Burkholderiaceae_C > Allorhodoferax. The sequence continues at coordinate 1,521 of CANCCF010000077.1, forward strand.
AATGATCCGTCATCTGCCCATCCATCGTCTGGGCATCTGCGGCGCTGGCCATGACCATGACCATGGTGGCCATGGCAATTGCATTCAAAATTCTCACACTTTTCTCCTCAATTCAAGTTCTACCTTCAACATTCAACAGCGCCCATGCTGATCGACGCTCAGGGGCACCGCCCAATATGCATCGCCAAGTTCAACAGGATTTGCAGCCCGAGCCCGCGCTCTTGTGGTGGCGCGCGAGGACCAGCTTGACCAACTTCAACGGCAGATTTCGGATCGCGACAGGCAAGAATCCCTCAGTCTTGAATGAAAAAGCCGCGGCCCAACGCGTGTAGGGCCGCAGCCAGGCGGTCGCTCGCTCGCAGGAATTCTTTTTGTTGTGTGAAGTTCATGAATGACATCCTTCTTGATGGGCCGTCGTGCTTCTTGCAGAATCAGCGGCTGACGACCGAACTTGAACCATACTGTACGATGATCCTTTTGACTGAACCCGACCGACATGGCCTTGATCATTGACCTGTTCTCCACTGATTACGGTCTCGTGGCTCTGTCGGCGACGCTTGTCTCGCTGGCTTTGGCTTGGGGGTTCCACGCTTTCATCCGCAAGAAAATTCGCGAATCAGAGAGCGCCGACGCTTCAAACCGGTGAGGCTGGGCCCGCCAACGCGTTCAACCGTCCGATGCCGCCTGCTGAGGCGAACATCCGAAAATCGAAAGGCCCCGGCCGGCTATCCAGGCAGGGAAAAACGCTTCGAACCCGAGCGTAGGCGTTTAGTACAACGTCACATGGGCATCATCCCCATCCCCATGCGCTTCTGCATCATTTGCTGACGCTCAGCCATGTTGCCCGGCATGCCGTTCATGGTCTGGCAGTCCCCATCCGACGACATCATCTGGGAGCGTTTTTCCATCATCTGCTTCTGCTGCTCTGCCATCAATGCTCGGCGCTCTTCATCGGTTTTAGCGGCGCTCATCTCTTTTTGCATAGCCTCACGCATAGGCTGCATCTCGCCGGAATTCATTCCCATCATCGAGCCCTGTTTACCTGCCATTTGCTCTTGATGCTCCGCCATCAGGACTTTGCGCTCTTCGTCGGTCTTTGCCGCGCTCATCTTCTTTTGCATGGCCTGCATGTCTGGCGAATCCATCCCCATCATGCCCATTCCGTGGGAAGAATGATCCGTGGGGGCAGATTGCGCAATGCTCGCGATAGAGGCTCCGATAAGAGCGATGGCCAGTGCGGATGCGAGGTACTTTTTCATAATGATCTCCTAGGTTGATTGAATGTGCCAAATCAGGACATGCGGCCCACAGCGCAGCTTACGAACGACTTGGCGTTGGCCAAGCCTGCTTCCAACCCGCGAGTGATCCCTTCTCCGGGTATCCCATAGAGTGCAGCTTCTGGACCACGGCATCGCGGTCTGAGGTCGCGCCGGTAAAGCGAACTGTCTGATGCTCACGGTCCACTACCAAGTCAGCGATTCCCGGCATGGCTGAGAGGCCTTTGACGATGGATTTCTCACATCCACCGCATTTGAGATTGTCGATTTCAATTTGCATGGGTATGTTCATTTTGATGTCCTTTGAAGTTGTCGCCGAGCGCAACGGATCCACTGCGGCATGTAAAAAGTATGGCTTGCCGCAAAGATTTTGCATATGATCCGAGTCATATGAAAAGCATGATTCTTCCGACGGCATTGAAGGCTCTTTTGCCTGCGACTTTCCACTCCCGTTGCGAAGGCGCGCGCTTCCCAAAGAGTGAGCGAATATTCTTGACGGGCGACAAGCCCGAGTGGATGTTTTACGTCGTCTCAGGAGAAGTCACGTTGGAGCGCACCGGATTGCAGGGCGAGCCCGTGGTCTTGCAGCGAACGCGCCAAGGATTCGTCAGCGAAGCAAGCCTGAAATCCGCGAAGTACCGCTGCGACGCGCTGGCAATCGTCGATACGACTGTCGTGAAGATCCCCATCCGAGATTTGTCCGCCGAGCTTGAGTGCGATCCCGCGTTCGCCAGCCGCTGGATCGGTATGCTCAATGGGGAGGTCCGGCGGCTGCGACTGCACTGTGAACGACTGAGCATGAAGTCGGTCAAGGACCGAGTGCTTCACCTCATCAACACCGAGGGGCACAGTGGCTCCTATGCGGCAACCACGGGACTGAAATCACTTGCGGGTGAACTGGGTGTTACACACGAAGCCCTTTACCGCACGTTGGCCATATTGGAAAAGGCCAAGGTTATTCGCCGAGCAGAAGGTGTCCTGGTCTTGCTGGGCGGTTAGCGGAGATACTGCTTGTACAACTGTAGTATTCAGTGAGTTCAGCGAGACACAGAAATCAAATGAAATTCGTCTTACGGTCAGTCCTTTTTGTAGCCTACTGTGGGCTGATGTTGTGTGCAGTTGCACATGCCGGCACGGAAATTTACGATGGTCCGGCAATTTCGGTATTCCCTGAGCATGAAAAAATCGGCAAAAGCTACCCTCTGAAGCAGGCCATATCTGACGGCAAGCGTTTGTTCATCACGAAGTTCAATCTGGCGGACGGCGCTGGGCGCCCCTTCGCTACAGAGCACAACTTCCCCACCCGGCGCTCTGAGGCAGGGCCCAGCTTTCAGCGCATTGCTGGGCCCGATGCGAATTCCTGCGCGGGGTGCCACAACCAACCCAAGGTGGGCGGGAGTGGAGAGTTCGCCACCAACGTCTTTGTCGCGGCTCCACAGTTCGGAGCAACGCCAAATGAATCCATCAACGCAGCATTTGCCAATGAACGCAGCACGCGCAGTTTGTGGGGAATTGGTGGAATTGAAATTGCGGCTACCGAGATGTCCCGTGAGCTGATTCGTCAACGCGACACAGCGATGCAGAGAGCCCTAAAAGAAGGTCACGATGTAGAGGTGAAACTCAGTGCAAAGGGTGTGCAGTTTGGAACCATTGTGGTTACGCCAGAAGGCGATCTGGATTCCACCAGGCTTGAAGGCATCAGCCCTGACCTTGTGATCAAGCCATTCAATGCCAAAGGGACCGTTGTATCCATTCGGGATTTCACGGCCGTTGCGTTGAACCAGCATCATGGAATTGAGCCAGCGGAAATGTTTGGCGAAACCAGAACAGGGTTCAAAGACTTTGACGGAGATGGCAAGGAAAGTGAGTTTTCCAATGGCCAAACAACTGCGCTGACACTTTGGCAGGCGTCATTGTCAGCTCCCAACAACCAGGGCTTTCAACAGCATCCCGGATTCAAGCTGTTCAAACAGATCGGATGTGATGGTTGCCACATCCCTGCAATGCATCTTCAATCGAACACTTTCAAAGAACCCAATGAATTCAATCGAGAAGGTGTTCTGGCACCAGCAGATACAAAAAATGTCATCCGCATGCCGCTTGCCCTGGCACGCGAAGGCAAAGCATTCGTGATCAATGCTTACACCGACCTCAAGCGCCATGTCATGTGCGATGACAAGCGCAATTACTTCTGCAATGAACGCAAAAAGCAGGACAAGGTTCCGCTCAATGAATTCATGACCAGCAGGCTATGGGACCTCCATACCAAGGCTCCCTATTGCCACCGTGGAGATTGCACCAGCATCACGGAAGCCATTGAGGCGCATGGTGGAGAGGCAGCAACGACAACCGATGCTTTTGACGCACTGCCGCGCAAAGACAAGATTACTTTGGTGCAGTTTCTGAAGAGCCTAGGCTCACGCGAAGCGTTGCACTGAGCGATACAGGCGCAGCAGCATCCGCAGGCCTGGGCGCCGACCATGGTGTGGCGCCGGTGCTCTTGTCCAGTACATAGAAGCCGTTTGAATTCACGGATTGCCATGCACTCCACTGGCCACCGCTGTTTGGCCACTGCACACGCACTTTGACCTCCTGCGCATTGCCTAGACCAAAATGCAACCAGCCCAAGTGCCCGCTGGCATGTCCACCGCCAATGGTGTTTTCCCGCCGAATGATGCGGCCACCCAGGTCCACTTCGATCCACGCGCCAATGGCGTCTCGGTTGGAGTCATCTTCGTGGAGGCGAACTTGCAGCCAGCTTCCCAATCCGGAGCTGACATTGCGCCATAGCGTGGCATTCGCCAGGCGATTGACCACCACCATATCCAACATGCCATCGCCATTGAAGTCCGTCAGCATGCCACCGCGACCCGTCAGGTAAGTGACAATTCCGGCCTTATCACCGACCTCTTCAAAATTGCCATCTGGCTTTTGAAGAAGTAGATCATTGGTGTCTCGACTGGCGAAGTCCGCCATGGTTGACACATTGCCCTTCACGATCCACAGGTCAGCGTAGCCATCGTTATTCACATCCTCAAATTGGGCATGCCATGCTGTAGAGGGTTTGATGTCGCCCCCTACATAGGGTCGATGGGCTGTTGCTCCACGCTTGAAGGCAACGTCAGAGTAGCTGGGCTTCAAAGTACCGTCCGTGCCATCGAGCTTCTGCAACTTGTTGTCAGCCATGCTCGTAATGAACACGTCGGGATAGCCTGTGCCATCGAGGTCCATGCTTGCAATTCCCATGCCCCAAATCTGCAGCGGTTTAAAACCATCGCCTTGCGCATAACTTCGTGGTGTCTTGCCAGGTTGCATCTGCCACAGCTGTTCACGCCCGTTCTTGTAGTATTCGCGGTCATTGGCAACGCGTAAATCAGCGTGACCTGAGCGGTTCCAGTCACTGAACAACATCGACAAGCTGCAAAAGCTCGGCTCCAATCGCATGGGGGCACCATATTTCTCTGCCTTGGCCTCAGGTCGGAATAGGAGCGCAGGTGTGCAGGTTCCCCATGGGTAGCGTTTGCGCTTGAGATCGGTGTAGGTCCCAAATGCGAGAGTGGGCAAGCTGTTGCCAGCCTCCCAAGTTGCGCTGAACGCCGTATGCCAATGTTGTGGCGTGTGAATGTTCCATCGGTCATTGGCCAACTCGAACTTGCAGTTTCCCAAGCCACGGTAGATTTGAACTTCTCCGACCCGCAAAACCACCAAGTCAGTCTTGCCATCACCGTCGATGTCTATCGGGTAGGCGCCAATAGCATTGGTCGTCTCCAGCCCAGAAGTCACTTCGATGAACTTTAGGGTGGCTCCCATTGCCGATTGGTTGCGATAGAACTTGGATCGATTGGCTCCAGCAGTAAGGTAGATGCTGGGCAACCCACTCGCATCGCAGCTGAAAGTGGCAACGCCACCACCCACCAGAAACTCATCGTCTGCGTTTTCGAACCTGCTCTCGATACCGGCAGAGGCGGTTTCATCGCTAAACCTCGGGATGACAAGTGCTTGAGCGTGAACCAGCGATTGAGTGGCGCCCAAGACCAATAGGGCGATGCAAAGCACTTTGCTTGCGGTGTTCGATAGTGGGCAGAACATTGATGGGAAATCCTTTTTTGTCTGCTCATCATAATTCCCGATTTGGCCGTACCGGTTCATGCCCAACCCATCGCAAGTTGGTCACTTGAATGTCTGGAGTTCAACTGTTAGCAGCAATTTACCTTTCGAACCGCTATGACTGGACTTGGCTCGGTCCCGACTTACCGGAGTCTGGTTGCTGCTGATGCCGCCGAACATTTTCGGCAGTCCACCATCAATCTCTATGGCTGCTTTGGAGATGTCCCGTGGTATCTGGCAATGTCTGCAATAGAGCGGCGACCGGTGCGGGGTTGATTTTTTGAAAGTTGGCTAACGCGGGCGAAACAGAAGTAGTTTCAGCCCACACCCGAAAATCGCCGTTTGCACCGACCTATATCGTCGCCAAGCGCTGCACCATGTCTGGAAACTGAGCCACCATGCGAATCAGCAGTGCAGCCTGCGCGTTGGGCTTGGCTCGACCCTGCTCCCAGTTTTCAAGCGTTCGCGCATTGGTGCGCAGGTAGTGCGCAAACACCGGGCGCGACAAGTGCAATTGTTCGCGCACTTGAACTACCTCTTGTGGTGACAGCAACGGCGCAGGCTTGCTTGCAGCCTTGAAAGTGCGCAGCGTAAGCTTGCCCGCGCGCTCGGACTTCAAGGCATCAAAACCCTCTGTCAGTTCAGCAAAAATATCGCGCTTATTGGTCATCACGTTCTCCATCTATCGGCTGACGATTTTCTAATTCAGTTTTCAAAAGTTGTTTGAGCACTTTGCGCTGTGCCGGAGCCAGGTCGTCTGCCTGGTCTTTGTCATAGACTGTAAAAAGCCAGAATTGGTCACCACCAGACCACCAGTAATAGATGACCCGCAGACCACCGCGCTTTCCCTTGCCGCGACGCGGATCGGCTTGACGCAGCTTGCGCAAACCGCCCGTGCCCTCGATGACAGCGCCTGCCGTCGGGTTGTCCATTAACTCAAGTTGCAATTGCCTATAGGCTTCGTCATCCATGTAGTCTTTGCGCGTTCGTGCGAACGGTGGCAGTTCAACAAATGTGGCTTGCATTTTTTAAGTATACGCTACTTGCGTACTATTAACGGTGCATGGACTGAGGGTCACCCGAACTGGACCGTCCCCGTGAATGACCGGTTACGCGGCAAAACCGACGAGATTTATCTGTGGTCTCAGACCGCGACCGAGTGCGCAGACAGATTGACTTGAAGCCGCCCGCGCACGGCCCGGAAAATGGCGGCCAGGTTGTCCATGCTGGGGTTGCCCGTAGGCGACAGCATCCGGTGCAGGCTTTTGCTTGGTTTGGCTGTGAGCACCGCCAGTTGCTCGAAGCCGAGGGTGGCGTTAACCAAGTCACGCAGAATCAAACGGGCAGTTTCCGGTTCGCCATTGAGAAACAAAGTGGCGGCCTCATCCAATAGCGCCTGCGCAAATGCGGAATCACTCTGCACTCGCTGAATGACGGTGTCTTTGAAATTTCTGGTCAATACCATTTATTTACCCCTTGTGCTTGCTTCTTGTCTTGGAGGCCATGGCCTTTTTGCGGGCCTTGTATTCCACCAACAGTTCCTTGGCTTTATCGATGTCGCGCTGTTGTCCGCGCTTGGTACCACCGCCAAAAAGAACAATGAGCGTGTCGCCGTCTTTTGCGAGGTAGATCCGGTAACCTGGCCCCCAGTCAAGCACGTACTCCCCTATCCCGTCAAACCACTTGATGTTTGATGTATTGCCCAATTCCATTCGCAGCTTGGCAACGGTTACCTTTGCAGCGGCCTGGGAAGTCAGGCCGTCAAACCACTGTTTGTAGGGGATTGATGCATCCTCGCGGACGTACTCTTCGACTTTGATCGCCATGCCTCATGGTAACACATGTGTTACTTTTGGCATTGGCGCGAGTTGACTTGAGCCGGTTCCAAATGAGGTGTGAAAGGCCCGCGCTGGACTTCTCAAGTGCGGGGATTCGCGAGTGACCGCAATCGCGGCACACCGGCGCCACAGTTATCCGTCAGACGTGTGTGTTTTGTGCCGCTCTCTTGTTGACCGTCGCTTTCTTCGCCAACTCACATTTCGGCCAAACCCGAACCGGCCAATTCGATCAGGTCCCACTGATTGCCGTAGAGATCCAGGAACACAGCGACTGTGCCGTATGGCTCCTGGACTTTGCCTCTTACAAATTGGACACCACGGCTTTGGTACACGGCGCAATCACGTTCGAAATCGTCCGTGTAGAGAAACAGGAACACGCGGCCTCCGGTTTGATTTCCAATGAGAGAAAGCTGCTCTTTGTTCGATGCCTTCGCCAGCAAGATCCGGGCACCACCTGCACCGTTTGGCGCAACGACAACCCAGCGTTTTCCTTGCTCGGGTATGGGCGTGTCTTCAAGCAAGGTGAAGCCCAGAATATCAACGTAAAAGGCGATTGCCTCGTCGTAGTCTTTGACTAGAACAGAAACCAGGCCTATCGATTGCGGCACGTTCGCTCCTCAGGAATAGGGGTTGGGCACATGAACACCCCTGCCAAAGCCACCATCCTACTTCCGCCTGCGCCCTGCAATCGAGTCCCCCGCCGCCTCTGGGCGGTCAGTGTGGCCCTTGAGCGGCAGCCTGCCCCAGCATGTCCCGCGCCTGCACCCAGGCATCAAACTCTGCGGCGCTCACATAACCCAGTTCCAGCGCCGCCTCACGCAAGCTGGACCCTTGAGTCTGCGCGTGCTTGGCAATCTGCGCCGCCTTGTCGTAGCCGATGTGCGGCGCCAGTGCCGTCACCAGCATCAGCGAGCGTTGCAAATAGTCTTCGAGCCGCAGCGCGTGGGCTTGCAGGCCTTGCACGCAGTGCTGGTTGAAGCTGTGTATGGCATCACCCAGCAGGCGGATGCTGTCTTGCACATTCAGCGCGATCAGCGGCTTGTAGACATTCAACTCGAACTGGCCTTGCGATGCGGCGATGCCGATGGCCACGTCGTGCCCCATGACCTGTGCACAGACCATGGTCAGCGCCTCCACCTGCGTGGGGTTGACCTTGCCCGGCATGATGGAGCTGCCCGCTTCGTTTTGCGGCAGCAGCAGCTCGCCCAGACCGGCGCGCGGGCCGCTGCCCATCAGGCGGATGTCGTTGCCGATCTTGGTGAGGGCAATGGCCAGCATTTTGAAACTGCCATGCAGCGCCACCAGCGCCTCGTGCCCGGCCATGGCGGCAAACAGGTTGTCGGCCTGGCGCAGGGGCAGGCCCAGGTGCTCGGCCAACAAAGCGGCCATACGTGCGCCAAATTCAGGATGCGTGTTGAGGCCGGTGCCCACCGCCGTGCCGCCTATGGCCAGCGCGCAGACCGCCTGCATGGCCTGCTCGACCTGGTTGCGGCACAGGGCGAGCTGCGCGGCGTAGCCACCAAACTCCTGCCCGAGCGTAATGGGCGTGGCGTCTTGCATATGGGTGCGGCCGATCTTGGCGAGGTCCTTGAACAAGACCGCTTTCACCAGCAGCGCCTCATGCAGTGCGTTGAGTGCGGGCAGCAGGCGGCCGTGGGTTTGCAGCAGGGCGGCCAGGTGCATGGCGGTGGGGAACACATCGTTGGAGGACTGGCCGCGGTTGACATCGTCGTTGGCATGCACGGGCACGGCCGTGGCAGACGGTACGGCGCCAAGGGCGGTGATGGCGGCGATGACTTCGTTGACGTTCATGTTGCTCTGCGTGCCCGAGCCGGTCTGCCACACCGAGAGTGGAAAGGACGCATCAAACGCGCCCTGCACGATGCGCTGCGCTGCATCGGCAATGGCCTGCGCCCGGGCCGCATCGAGCACGCCGAGCTGGCCATTGACGGTGGCCGCGGCCCACTTCACCAGCGCCAGCGCGTGGATGATTTCCAGCGGCATGCGCTGGCTGCCAATGGCAAAGAAGTGCAGGCTGCGCGCGGTCTGTGCGCCCCACAGCGCGTCCTGCGGAATGGCGATGGAGCCGAAGCTGTCGGTCTCTGTGCGCATGGCGGTCATCACAGGCTCCTCTTTGTGCTCAGGCGTCTTGCTGGCGCTCCAGCTCTTCGGCTTGCGCCGGGTCGTCGCGGCGCTCCGCAAACTCGGGGTGCGTGGGGGGTTTTGGCTGCCTGGCTGCGGGTGCTGCCAGCCGTGGGCCGGGTGCGGTCAAGACCGTTTTCAGCTTGTTGGTTTGCGATTTCGCTAGCCCCTTTTTTGGCTGTTGTTTCATGATGGCTCCGGTATCCAGACAAGGTTGTGAGGACATCATGGCGAACAAATCCAACACTGACGACACCAAGGTCTTGCACTCCATCCGGCGCGACGCGCGCAAGCACCTGGAGCTGGGCGCGGTCACGGCCGACTACCCCGCAGACCGCACCGAGGTGCTGCGCCAACTCAACCAGGCGCTGGCCACCGAGCTGGTGTGCGTGCTGCGCTACCGGCGCCACTACTTCATGGCGCGCGGCATCCATTCGCGCGCCGTGGCCGCCGAATTCCTGGCGCACTCCAACGAAGAGCTGGGCCACGCCGACAGCATTGCGGCGCGCATTGTGCAGCTCGGCGGCGAGCCCGACTTTGCGCCGCAGGACCTGGCCGCACGTAGCCACGCCGAGTACGTGGCAGGCACCAGCCTGACCGACATGCTGCGCGAAGACCTGGTGGCCGAGCGCATTGCCATCAGCAGCTACCGCGAAATCATCCACTACCTGGGTGACAAGGACAGCACCACCAGCGACATGCTCAAAAACATCCTGGCGGTGGAAGAAGAACACGCCGACGAGCTGGCTAGCCTGCTCAGCGACATGGACGCAGGCTGACGCCATGGCCACCGCGACCTACCCCATTGGCGTTGTGGTCGGCAGCTTGCGCAAAGACTCGCTCAACCGCCAACTGGCCAACGCCCTGGCGCACATGGCGCCGAAAGAATTTGCGTTCCAGCAACTGGAGATTGGCGACCTGCCGCTCTACAACCAGGACGACGATGCGCACCAGGCGCCCCAGGTGCTGCGCCTGAAGACTGACATCCGCAGCTGCGTGGGTCTGCTGTTCTTCACACCCGAATACAACCGCTCGATGCCCGGCGTGCTCAAGAACGCCATCGACCACGCCTCGCGCCCCTATGGCGACAACGCCTGGGCTGGCAAGCCCGCAGGCGTGCTGGGCGCCTCGGTGGGGGCCACCGGCAGCGCGCTGGCGCAGCAGCACCTGCGCAATGTGCTGGCCTATCTGGATGTGCCCTGCATGGGCCAGCCCGAGGCCTTCATCCACGCCAAGGCGGGCTTCTTTGAAGCGGACGGCCGCATTTGCCAGGCCAGTCTGGCCTTCATGCAGACCTGGGTGGACCACTATGTGGCCTGGGTGAAGCAGCACGTGGGCTTGAAGCCCATGCACTGAGCCCGGGCCGCCCCACCATGCATGGCCACCGTGCACCGCTCTCTCTTCGGCCGGTTCACCGCCGGGCTGCTGGGCTTGTGCCTGTTGCTGGCCCTCGGTTTTGCGCTGGGTGAGGCGCGTGGCTGGCCCTTTTTGGTGGCCCCGTTGCAGGACGCTTTGAGCCAGCGCCTGGGGCGCAGTGTGCAGCTCTCCGAGCCCGGCGCCGAGCGCGCCGCGCGCCTGCATTTTTGGGGTGGGCTGGCCTTGCAGACGCCGTGGCTGCAAGTGGCCGCGCCCGCCTGGAGCCAGGCGCCGCACATGGTGCAGGCGCGCGACGTGGACGTGCGCCTGCGCTATGGCGACGTCTGGCGTGCCTGGCGCGGTGGGCGGCTGGTGGTGCAGTCCTTGCAGGCGGCCAGCCTGGACGCCATTCTGGAGCGCCGCGCCGACGGCCAGACCTCCTGGCAACTGCAGCCGCCCGGCAGCAGCGCGGTGCCATCCGTTCCACCGCAGCCACTGCCACCCTTGCCGCTGGTCGAAACCTTCAAGGTGCCCGATGCCCAGCTGCGGTACAGCGACGCCCCGCGCAAGCTCGAGGTGCAAGCCCACGCGGCGGTGCAAGACCTGCGGCTCACGTTGCAGCTCACCGCGCATGCCAACGCCGCGCGGCTGGTGTTCGAGGGCGGTGCCGACGACCTGCGGCAGTGGCAGCGCGTGCAGGGGCACTTCACCCTGCAAGGCCCCTCCCTGGCCGCAGCCGGTGCGCCGGTGGGCATCACCCTGCCCACCACCGGCGCCTTCAGCGCGCGCGGGCAGCTGCGCCACCAGGCGCATCTATGGGACATGGTGCTGGAATCGGCACAGGTGGGCGCCAGCCAGCTCGCAGGCCATTTTGTGTATGACACCCAACGGGCGGTGCCGCTGCTCAGTGGCACATTGGTGGGAGCGCGCCTGCATCTGGCCGACCTGGGCCCGGCCGTGGGTGCCGAAGCCCGGCCCGCCGCGGTGCGCGCCCGGGTGCTACCCACGCGCCCGTTTGACCTGGCCTCGCTGCGCGCCATGGATGCCGACGTGGCCATTGCGCTGGCCGAGCTCGACCTCAACACCAGCCGCCTGGAGCCGCTGCGCCCATTCCGTGCGCAGTTGCTGCTCAGCCAGGGCGTGCTCACCCTTAAGGAGCTCGACACGCGCGTGGGCACCGGTCACCTGGGCGGCACCGTGGCCCTCAACGGCCAGCAGTCGCGCGCGCACTGGGTGGCCGCTGTGCAATGGGACGGCGTGTCGCTGCAGCGCTGGGTGCGCCAGAGCCGCAAGCCAGGCCAGCCGCCCTATGTGACAGGCCAGTTGCAGGGCCATGCCCAGCTGCAGGGCGAAGGCCGCTCCACCGCAGAAATTCTGGCCACGCTGCAGGGCCGCATTGGTGCCAGCGTGCAGGGCGGCTCCATCTCGCACCTGCTGCTCGAAGCCGCCAGCCTGCATGTGGTGGAGACGCTGAGCGCCTACCTGGGTGGCGACCGTGTCCTGCCAGTGCACTGTGCCGTGGCCGATCTGCAAGTGGACCACGGCACGGTGGTGCCGAAGGTGCTGGTGCTCGACTCCACTGACACCACGCTGTGGCTGGATGGCAGCCTGTCGCTGGCGCAGGAGACGCTGGACCTGCGCGCCGTGGTGGCCCCCAAAGATTTCAGCCCCTTGAGCCTGCGTTCGCCCCTGCGCTTGAGCGGCAGTTTTGCCAACCCCCAGGTCTCGGTGGAAAAGGGGCCACTGGGCCTGAAGCTGGGTTCGTCCCTGTTGCTGGGCCTGATCAACCCGCTGGCCGCACTGATTCCGTTGCTGGATGCGGGCAACCGCGATGCCTCGCAAAAAGAGGCGCAGGCCTGCCAGGCGCAGCTGCAAAAAAAACTGCAACTGCGCAGCCGCGCGGGTGCGGGCTGAGGCGGTTTCCGGGTCGCCGCCAGGGTTGATATTTTCGTACCAGACTGGGTTGAAAGATAGGAGCACACCATGGATACCCTGGCACCTGACATACAAGCCCTGTTTGCCCAATTGGGCGAGCCCCATGACGAAGCGTCCATCACGCGCTTCATTGAAAAGCATGGCAACTTGAGCGGCCAGACCAAGCTGCATGAGGCACCTTTCTGGACCCGTGCGCAGGCTTGCTTTCTGCGCGATGCCATTGCCCAGGATGCCAACTGGGCGCCGGTGGTGGACACGCTCAACGCACGGCTGCACCGGGTCACTCCGCAAGATGCCGCCAGGAAGGAGCCGCCATGACAGAAAAAAACCAACCGCCCTCCGCGCCCCCACCCGTTGCCGCCCCGCCGCTGCCCGACCCTGCGCCCGAGCACACCGCCGCTGCGGCCAGCGCCGTGCGCGCAGCGCCCCCGGCGCTGGTGGGCAGCATTGCCAGCGCCACCGCCTTGCGCCTGGTGCGGGTTGACGCCAACACCCTGCTGGCGGCAGTGGCGGCGGTGCTGCTCAAGGCCCACATCGACATGGTGGTGGTGTGCAACTTCGCTGGTGTGGCTGAGGGCGTGATCACCGAGACCGTGCTCATCCACCAGCTCGCCTTTGGCAATGCCGATGTGTTCAAGACCCGCGCCAGCGAGGTGATGCTGCGCAACTTCAGCACCTGCCACAGTGCCGACGCGCTGACCGATGTGCTGGTGATGATGCAGGCGCGCGCACTGGGCTTTGTGCTGGTGGTGGACGAGCGGCTGGTGCCGCTGGGCGTGCTCAATGTGCGCGATGGCCTGCGCGCCCTGCTGGCCGCGGGCAACTACGAAGAGAAGCTGCTGCGCGACTATGTGATGGGCGTGGGCTACCAATAGCCCCGTCATGCCCATGGAGCTCGAACTCAAATTTGCCCTGAACGCGCACGACCTTGATCGCCTGCCCGGCCAGTTGGCGCGCGTGCCCCTCATCGGCCAAGGCCACCCCCTGCGCCAGACCCTGCGCAACACCTACTACGACACGCCCGACCATGCGCTGCATGCGCGCGGCGTGGCCCTGCGCGTGCGGCAGTTGGGCGACGCCAAGCACCCGCAGTGGCTGCAGACCCTGAAGGTGGGCGGCGCCGCTGCTTCAGCCCTGAGCCGCCGTGGCGAATGGGAAGACGCGCTGACCAGCCAGCAGCTCTCGCGCGCCCTGCTGGATGACACGCCCTGGCGCACGCTGGACCCGGATGACCGGCTGTTCGACAGACTGCAGCCGCTCTTCACCACCACCTTTGAACGCCTGGCCTGGACCATCACGCTGGAAAAAAGTGTGGTGGAAGGTGTGGTGGAGGTGGCCCTGGACCGTGGCCAGGTGCAGATGGATGGCAAGACCACGCCCCTGTGCGAGCTGGAGATTGAATTGCGCGAGGGCGCGCCCGAGGCGCTGTTCGAAGTGGCGCGCCAGATTGGCCAGCAGCTGTGCCTGCTGCCACTGCACCTCAGCAAGGCCGAGCGCGCCTACCGCCTGGCCCAGGGCACCCTGCAGGCACCGCTGCGTGCCCGTGCCCCCGAAGTGCACAAGAAAATGGATGGTGCGGCACTGGCGCAAAGCGTGCTGC
>CANCCF010000078.1 GCA_947374485.1 Comamonadaceae bacterium
CGTTTTCGAAGCCAGCGACAACCATGCGACTGGCTTCGTCCAGCGCATCGATGTCCAGGCGGCCTGCGCCAATGCCGTGTTCCTCGACTTCCAGGGCTGCGATTGCCTTTCGATTGACCTTCCCATTGGGCAAGTGCGGAATCTCCGCAATCGGTATCAGTCGCTTGGGAATCATCACCTCGGGCAATCTGGCCTTGAGAAACTCGCGCAGGTCCCGGTTGAAGTGCGCGGCATCTACTGTTGCAGCATCGGCCACTGCCACGAAGGCATAAAGGGTCTTCTCCTCGTTGTCGCCCAGGCGCGCGGTTACCGCCACATTGGAGACGCCGGGAAATTTAAGGATGTGTGCTTCGATCTCATTGGGCTCTATCCGTACGCCACGTATCTTGATTTGCGCGTCTATTCGTCCAAAGATTTGAACCTTGCCGTCCTCCCTGTACTGTCCCAGATCACCGGTGCAGTAGACCAGGTCGTCGGGGTCCGTGCTCCACGGGTTGGGGATGAACACCTCGCGGGTCAGCTCGGGGGCCTTGAAGTAGCCTTTGGAGCGGTAGGGCGTGCGGATTGCAATTTCTCCAATCTCACCCACGCCGCAAAGTGTTTTGCGGTCCTTGAGGATCAACACATCCACACCGGGTTGAGGCCTGCCAATAGGCTGTATGCCGGGCTCAATGTCGGTCAGGCGGTGGTAAAGCTTGGCCAGTGTGGTCTCGGTGGGGCCGTACAGATTGGTGATAGTGACTGCCTCGCTTGCAGCCGCCTGGAAGCGCTTGAGCAAATCATCGGTCAGTGGTTCCCCGGCAAAGAACACGTACTTGAGTGTCTGGAAAGGCCGCTCGCTGGTGTCCGATTGCAGCCACGCTTTCATCAGGGAGGGGACGCTGTGGAGGATGGTGATTTCATGCTTCAGCATCCAGGCCAGTATCTTTCGCGCGTCAAAAACGGTGGTGCGTTCGGGTATGTAAATACAGGCGCCGGATGTCAGTGGGTAGAGGATGTCGCGCAGCACCACATCGAAGGACAATGCCGTGATCTGGGCACTGCGGTCGCCCGGGCCCAGAGGGAATTCGGTGCGTTGCCAGTCCAGGAAATGGGCCAGGCCCTGGTGCCGACCCAGCACCCCTTTGGGTGCGCCAGTACTGCCTGAAGTAAAAAAAACATAGGCACTTGCATCTTCGTCAAAGACCGCAATGCCCGGCTGATCCACCACGAGACGGGTGAGCTCATCGCCAGTGGGCCAGGCAGGGAGCCTGAACTGATGGGCAGTCAGTGCAGGGATTGCAGTGGATGCAGATGCCGTTGCATAAATGGCGAACCGGGCGTCACTCAGGTCGACAATCTGCTTTTGGCGGTCCTCTGGCAAATGGGGATCCAGGCTCACCAAGACGCCGCCTGCCAGCATGGCCGCGATGAAGCCCGCAATCGTGCCAAAGCTGCTTGGCCCCGAGACCAGTACCGTGTCGCCGGGCTGCAGGCCAGAGGCCGTCAATTGCGTGGCGAGGCATTGGGCTGCGTTTTTCAACGCAAGGTAGTTGTAAGTGTGCGTGCCGTCACGGATGGCCGGCTGCATCGCATAGCGTTCGGCGACCTTCAGGAAGGTCAATGGAGTGGACTCATACACGCGCGCAACAATTTTCTTGCCCGGATCAGGAATCATGTGTGATCCATCAACCCACTCCCTACCCATATCTGCAGCCATCATGTATTTTTTTTCCTATAGATCGCGCATATTGTCGGCGCTTAAATGCCATGCGGCCACAGTCCATTCGGCCTGTTGCAGCTTATTCGCACACTCTGGTTCCCTACAATCAGGCTTTGCCGCGGCGAAATTACACGAAAGAAAACAATGCCCGTTAACCTGCCCCTGCCCGACGCCGCCACGCTGTTCCCGATTGCCGGTGTGCGCATTGGCGTGACCGAAGCCGGCATCCGCAAAGCCAACCGCAAAGACCTGACCGTGGTGCTGTTGGACGCGGGTGCCAGTGTGTCGGGTGTGTTCACCTCCAACCGGTTTTGCGCAGCCCCCGTGCAACTCTGCCGCACGCACCTCGAATCAGGCGCGGGCATACGCGCCATGCTCATCAACACCGGCAATGCCAACGCTGGTACCGGTGCCGACGGCATGGCCCGTGCGCAGCGCTCGTGCGCCGCGCTGGCCCAGCGTTTGGGCATTGCCCCTGAGCAGGTGCTGCCGTTTTCTACCGGTGTGATCATGGAGACGCTGCCGGTGGAGCGCATTGAAGCGGGGCTGGACGCGGCTATTGCCGACGCCTCTGCCACCCACTGGCTCAAGGCGGCCGAGGGCATCATGACCACCGACACCCAGCCCAAGGCCTTTGGCGCCCAGGGCATGGTGGGTGGCAAGCAGGTCAGCGTGTCCGGCATCAGCAAGGGCGCGGGCATGATCCGCCCCAACATGGCCACCATGCTGGGCTTTATTGCCACCGACGCCTGTGTGAGCCAGGCGGTGATGAAGCAGCTCTCGTTGGAACTGGCCGAAGGCTCCTTCAACCGCGTGACGGTGGACGGCGACACCTCCACCAACGACTCGCTGGTGGTGATTGCCACCAACAAGGCGGGCAATGCGGTCATTGATTCGCTGGACTCCGCTGAAGGGCAGGCTTTGAAAACCCTGATGCTGGACGTGGCCCGCAAGCTGGCGCAGGCCATCGTGCGCGATGGCGAAGGCGCCACCAAATTCATCAGCGTGGTGGTGCAGGGCGGGCGCGATGCCGAAGAGTGCCGCAAGGTGGCCTATGCCATCGCCCACTCGCCCCTTGTGAAGACGGCCTTTTATGCCTCGGACCCGAACCTGGGCCGCATCCTGGCGGCCGTGGGGTATGCCGGCATTGACGACCTGGACCAGGCCGGCATCGAGCTGTTTCTGGACGATGTGCATGTGGCCACGCAGGGCGGGCGCAACCCGGCCTACCGCGAGGAGGACGGCCAGCGCGTGATGAAGCAGAGCGAGATCACCGTGCGCGTGGCACTGGGCCGCGGCGATGCGACCGAGACCGTATGGACCTGCGACTTCAGTCACGAATACGTCACGATTAACGCCGATTACCGCTCTTAAGCGCGCCCGCCATGAATGACCAATTAACCGCCTTCCTGGCGCGCGCCGAGCTGTTCATGGCGCGCGTGGAGGCCTCGCTGCCGCACGGCCTGAGCGAACCTGACTGGAACGCCTCCATCGCCTTCCGCTACCGCCGCCGCTCGTCCGGCCAAGGCGTCATTTCTCCGGTGCACCACGTGGGCGTGATGCGCTTGGCGGACCTGAAGGAAATCGACGTCCAGAAGGAAAAGATCCAGCGCAACACGGCGCAGTTTGTGCGCGGCGCCACGGCCAACAACGTGTTGCTGACTGGCGCACGCGGCACCGGCAAATCGTCCTTGATCCGCGCCTGCCTGCATGCCTATGCCGCGCAGGGCCTGCGCCTGATCGAGGTGGACAAGGCTGACCTGGTCGACCTGCCGGACATCGTCGACCTGGTGGCCCAGCGCCCCGAAAAGTTCATTGTGTTTTGCGACGACCTGAGCTTTGACGAAGGCGAGCCTGGCTACAAGGCACTCAAGTCGGTGCTGGATGGCTCGGTGGCGGCCAACACGGCCAATGTGTTGGTGTATGCCACCAGCAACCGCCGCCACCTGCTGCCCGAATACATGTCCGAAAACCTCACCTACACGCACACTCCCGAGGGCGAGGTGCATCCGGGCGAGGTGGTGGAAGAAAAGATTTCGCTCTCCGAACGCTTTGGCCTGTGGGTCAGCTTTTATCCTTTCACGCAGGACGAATACCTCCATATTGCCGCCCAGTGGCTGATGGTGCTGGGCGTGCCCGCTGGCGAGATAGAGTCCGCCCGCCCCGAGGCCTTGCTGTGGGCGCTGGAGCGCGGTTCGCGCAGCGGCCGCGTGGCCTGGCAGTTTGCGCAGGACTACGCCGGGCGCAAGACCGCGCCATGAGCGCGGCAGACACGTCCCAACCCGCGCTGATGGCCGATGCCCACGCCGAGCGCGTGGGCGGCCCCAACCGCCCTGTCACCGAAGTGGCCGTAGGCGTGCTGCTGCGCTCCGATGGCGCCTTTTTGCTGACCTCGCGCCCGGTGGGCAAGGCCTACGCCGGCTACTGGGAGTTCCCCGGCGGCAAGCTCGAAGCCGGTGAATCCGTAGAGCAAGCCCTGCGCCGCGAACTGCAAGAAGAGCTGGGCATAGAAATCGGTGCCGCCACACCCTGGCGCACCGAATTGGTCGACTACCCCCACGCCCTGGTGCGCCTGCACTTCTGCAAAGTGTTTGCCTGGACCGGTGAACTGCAAATGCGCGAGGCCCAAAGTTTCTCTTGGGAGCAGTTGCCGGTGCAGGTGCAACCCGTATTGCCAGGCACGGTGCCGGTGCTGGAATGGTTTGCGCTGGAGCGGGGGTTTGCGCAGGCAACGCACCACGCGGTTGGCGCCAACTAACCTGGCGCAGCTACTGCAGCTTCGGATCCCCATACATTTCATCCTCAGGCGGTGCCTCGGTAGGCACGCGAAAGGCCTCACTGGCCCAGGCGCCAAAGTCCAGATTCTTGCAGCGTTCGCTGCAAAACGGCCGGTACGGGTTGCTGGCGGCGTAGATGCTTTGGCCGCCGCAGGCGGGGCAACGCACTATCTTGGTGGGAATGGATGCGTCCATGGCGATACCTTCTGAGCGACGCTCAAGAGCACAGGGCGAGCTCGAAGGCGCCGTCGGCGTTGGCGGGGTGCAGCTTGTCGTCGGCGTCCATGCGCATCAGGCGGATGGAGACCATCAGGCGGTTGCCGCTGATTTCGGGCACCAGTTGCAGGGCCGGGTCGAGTGCCAGGCGCAGCAATTGAAAGGTGCGGCCCTGCGGCAGGTTCTGCTGAAACTGGCCGCCACTGGCCACCACCTTTTGCGGTGAGCCGGAGTCGCGCAGCATTTTGAGCAGCAGGTGGATGGAGTCGGCCAGCGGCGCCAGCGTGCCCGCCCAGCGGTGCAGGTCTTGTGTGCGCAGCGCGGCACTGCGGTGCTGCCAGGCAAAGTAGGCGGGCAAATCAAACTCGCAGGTGCCGCCGGGAATGCCCACGCGGCTGCGGATGCTCATGAGCCAGTCGTTTTCGGTGAGTGTCTGGCCGGCCTTGCCAGCGGTGGCGTTGAGTGCGTCAAAGCAGGCTTCCACCTGCGCGATCACCTTGTCCAGCACCGACTCGGCAATGGCCGGGTTGCCGCGGTAGGAGTTGAGCACCTGCTTTTGCTTGTCCAGGTCTTTGAGCACGTCCGACTTGAGGTCGGCACGCGCGCCCACGTCCATCACTTCAAAAATGGTGGTGAGGGCAAAGTGGTGGTCCAACGCGGCCTCGCGTGCCACCAGGGTGGACAGGCGCAGAAACAGGTGTTCGAGCCGCAGGTAGGTGCGGATGCGCTCGTTAAAAGGGTATTCGTACAGGATCACGCAGTGCTTTCAGGTGGCCGCATCATAGCCCGAACTGTGGTGCGATTAGTTGCGCCAAAGCGGCCAGTTCAGTGAGTGAAATGCCGTCATTGCACAGCACCACATCGGCAGCTTTGAGGCGCGTGTTGCGGCTGGCCTGGGCGTCGATGACGGCTTGCACCTGGTCTGCGGCCATGCCGCTGCGCGCCATGACCCGGCTGATTTGCGTGGCCGCGCTGCAGTCCACCACCAGCACACGTTGCAAGGCCCGGCGCCAGTGGCCGGACTCGACCAGCAGGGGGATGTCAAACACGATGCAGCGCTTGCCAGCGTCTGCAAATGCCTGGCGCTGGGCGGCGATTTGCTGGCCCACCAGGGGGTGGATGATGGCCTCCAGACGCGCGCGCGCCTCGGGGTGGGCAAATGCATGCTGGCGCATGTGGGCGCGGTCCAGCGCCCCGTCGGCCGTTGCAAAGGCAGGCCCGAATTGTTCCAGGATGAGGGGCATGGCCGCACCACCGGTTGCCGTGGTGGCGCGCGAGATGGCGTCGGCATCTATCACCGCAGCACCGTGCGCTGCGAGCAGCTGCGCCACCGTGCTTTTGCCGCTGCCGATGCCACCCGTCAGCCCCAGCAAAAAAGGTGCAGCAACTGGAGCGGCAGGGGGTGCCACGGCCTGCAGACCTCTACAGACCGATCGCCTGGCGCAGCGCTTGGGGACCAAACACCAGCGCACTGAAGCCCGCGCCCGCCAGGAACGGGCCAAAGGGCACATAGCCACCTTCGCGCAGGCTGGAGTTGAACTTCATGGCAATGCCGATGATGGCACCAATGACAGAGGCCATGAGAATGATGGGGATCAGGGTCTGCCAGCCAAACCAGGCGCCGAGGGCTGCAAACAGCTTGAAGTCGCCATAGCCCATGCCCTCCTTGCCGGTGGCCAGCTTGAAGGCCTGGTACACCAGCCAGAGCGACATGTAGCCCCCCACAGCGCCCCACACCGAGGCTTCCAGCGTCACCGGAATCCACTGCAGCGCAGCCGCCACCAGGCCCAGCCAGAGCAGGGGCAGGGTGAGGTCGTCGGGTAGCAAGGTGGTGTCCCAGTCGATCAGGGCTGCGCTGAGCAGAATGGCCGAAAAGGCACACCACACAAGGCCATGCGCATTGGCGCCAAAAGTCCAGGTGCAGTAGAAAAACAGCGCCGCCACGGTGAGCTCCACCAGCGGGTAGCGCACGCTGATGGGCGCCTTGCAGGCCGAGCATTTGCCGCCCAGCGCCAGGTAGCTGAGCACGGGAATGTTTTCATACCAGGTGATGGCGTGGCCGCAGTGCGGGCAGCGCGAGCGCGGCACCGCCAGGTTGAAGACCGGCTGCTCGGGCAGCTCCAGCTCCATGATCTCGGCGCCCTCGGCCTTCCACTGCTGTTCCAGCATTTTGGGCATGCGGTGTATCACCACATTCAAAAAGCTGCCAATCAGCAGGCCCAGCAGACCCACCAGGCTGGCGTCCAGCCATTGCACGCCCGAGAGCATCAGACCACTTGTCCGAGCTTGAAGATCGGCAGGTACATGGCCACCACAATGCCGCCAATCACGGTGCCCAGCACCACGATGATGATGGGCTCCATCAGGCTCGATATGCCGGCCACCATGTCGTCCACCTCGGCCTCATAGAAGTCGGCGCATTTGCCCAGCATATGGTCAATCGAGCCCGACTCTTCGCCAATGGCGCACATCTGCAGCACCATGGAGGGGAACAGATTGGCGTTGCTCATGGCAGCCGTGAGCGCGGTGCCGGTGGAGACTTCCTGCTGGATTTTTTGTGTGGCGTGCAGGTACACAACGTTGCCCGCCGCACCGCCCACCGAGTCGAGCGCTTCCACCAGCGGCACACCGGCGGCAAACATGGTGGAGAGCGTGCGCGTCCAGCGGGCGATACACGACTTTTCGACCAGGGCGCCAAAGATGGGCAGCTTGCGCATCAGGCGGTCCATGAACTCCTGCACTTTTTCGTTGCGCTTCCAGGACTCCAGGAAGAAATACACGCCGCCGCCGATGCCACCAAAAATCAGGTACCAGTAGCTGACAAAGAACTCGCTCATGGCAATCACCATCAGCGTGGGGCCGGGCAGCTCGCCGCCGAAGGAGGTGAACACCTGTTTGAACGAGGGCACCACAAAAATCATGATCACCGCCACCACCACAAAGGCCACGATCAGCACGGTGATGGGGTACATCAGCGCCGACTTGATCTTGGACTTGATGGCCTCGGTCTTTTCCATGTAGACCGCCAGGCGGTCGAGCAGCTGGTCCAGGATACCGGCGGACTCACCCGCCTCCACCAGGTTGCAGTACAGGTTGTCGAAGTAGATGGGGTATTTGCGAAAGGCGGTGCTCAGCGAGGTGCCGGTTTCCACATCGTTGCGGATGTCGTTGAGCAGCTTGGTGACGCTGGGGTTGGGGTTGCCACGGCCCACAATGTCAAAGGCCTGCAGCAAGGGCACACCGGCCTTCATCATGGTGGCGAGCTGGCGGGTAAAGATGGCCAGGTCTTTGGGCTTGATGCTCTTGCCCGAGCGCATGCGGCGCTTCTTGATCTTGGTGGCCGTAACGCCCTGGCGGCGCAGCGTGGACTTGACCTGGTTTTCGCCCTGGGCGCGTATTTCACCACGCACCTGTTTGCCGTTTTTGTCCTTGCCTTCCCACTCAAAGAGTATTTCGGTGCTGTCGGCCGTTTTGGGTCGTGTCGTCGCCATAGGTTCCCTTGGGTTTCGCCTTATTCGTTGGTAACAGCCAGGACTTCTTCCAGCGAAGTCAGTCCCATGCGCACTTTTTGCAGGCCGGCTTGCCGCAGCGAGCGCACGCCTTCGCTCTCGGATTGCTTGGCAATGTCGAGCGCGCTGCCGTCGGCCAGGATGATGCGCTGGATCTCTTCCGTGATCGGCATCACCTGGTAAATGCCCACGCGGCCCTTGTAACCCAGGTTGCAGTTGGAACAGCCCACGGGCTTGTAGGGCTTCCAGCTGTCATCGAGCGCACTGTCGTCGAATCCCGCGTCCAGCAAGGCCTGCTTGGGGATGTTGATGGTGACGCGGCACAGCGTGCACAGCCTGCGGGCCAGGCGCTGGGCTGTGATCAGGATCACGCTGGAGGCGATGTTGAAGGGCGCAATGCCCATGTTGCGCATGCGCGTGAGCGTGGTGGGTGCGTCGTTGGTGTGCAGCGTGGAGAGCACCAGGTGGCCGGTCTGCGCAGCCTTGATGGAGATGTCGGCGGTCTCCAGGTCGCGGATTTCGCCCACCATGATGATGTCCGGGTCTTGCCGCAGGAACGACTTCAGGGCGGCAGCAAAGGTCAGCCCGGCCTTTTCGTTCACGTTGACCTGGTTGACGCCGGGGAGGTTGATTTCCGACGGGTCTTCGGCCGTGGCGATGTTCACGCCCGGCTGGTTCAGCAAGTTCAGGCAACTGTAGAGCGACACGGTTTTGCCCGAGCCGGTCGGGCCTGTCACCAGAATCATGCCGTAGGGCCTGCTGATGGCCTTGAGCAGGCGTTCTTTTTCTTCAGGCTCGTAGCCCAGCGCATCAATGCCGAGCTTGGCGCTCGCCGGATCCAGAATTCGGATCACGATCTTTTCGCCAAACAGCGTGGGCAAGGTGCTGACGCGGAAGTCGATGACGCGGTCGTGGCCGACCTTGAGCTTCATGCGCCCGTCTTGCGGCACCCGCTTCTCGGAGATGTCCATGCGCGAGATGACCTTGATGCGCGAGGCCAGCTTGTCCTTGATGGCAATCGGGGGGCTGGCAATTTCGCGCAGCTGCCCGTCAATGCGAAAGCGCACGCGGTAGGTGTGCTCATAGGGTTCGAAATGCAGGTCGGAGGCGCGCATGCTGAAGGCATCGAGCAGCATTTTTTGCAGGAAGCGCACCACTGGCGCGTCTTCCACCTCGGCGGCCGCCTGGGTGCTTTCGACGACCGAGTCGGAGGCGTTTTCGTCAAACTCGAAATCGCCACCAATGATGTCTTCCACCGCCTCGGTGGCAGAGACCGAGTTGGCCTCCACCAGCTTGGAGAGCTTGTCGTACTCGGCAATGATCCAGTCCACGCCCATCTGCGTGGAGAACTTGATTTTTTCTGCGGCACGCTGGTCGCTGGGGTCGGCTGTGGCCACCATCAGGCGGTTGTTGCGCTTGCTCAGCACCACCAGCCGGTAGTCCTGGCAGGTTTTGTTGTCCAGCAGGCCCTTGGGCAGGCGCTGCGGGTCGATGGCGTCCAGGTTGATCAGGGGGGCGGCAAAGGCCTGTGAGAGGGTGTGCGCCAGGTCAGAGGCAGACACAATTCCGGAGCCCACCAGTTCGGAGATGAAGCTGGTTTTGTTGGCGATGGACTTGCCGTAAATGTCTTCAGCTGCCCTTTGCCCCAGCTTGCCAGCCGCCACCATGGCGCGGCCCAGGCCGGGAAGTGCGATGGCACTTGCATCTTGCAGAATTGAATCAACGGAGGCAGCCATTATTTACAGAGTATCCCTTGCATGACAGGTTTCCCAATCATCGCTGATTGACCCCCTAATGTAAACGCTGCCCGGTGTTGTGGAATTGCACAATACCGGGCCGCCGGCCAGGTGCTTTACAGGCTGCTGAAGGCCGCACCCACCAGGTCTTTTGCGGAGAGGCGCGGTTGCATCCCGTCCAGCGGCCAGGCTATGGCCAGCGTGGGGTCGTTCCAGGCGATGCAGCGTTCGTGCTCGGGTGTGTAGTAGGCCGTGGTCTTGTACAAAAACTCTGCGCTTTCCGTGAGCACCAGAAAGCCATGCGCCAGGCCCGCGGGCACCCACAGCTGGCGCTTGTTTTCGGCGCTCAGAATCTCCCCCACCCATTGGCCAAAGGTGGGGGAGTCTTTGCGGATGTCCACGGCCACGTCGAACACTGCGCCTTGCACCACCCGCACCAGCTTGCCCTGGGCGTTTTGCGCTTGGTAATGCAGGCCGCGCAGCACGCCCTGGCCGGACTTGGAGTGGTTGTCCTGCACAAAGGTGGTGATGACGCCGGTGGCGGCCTCGAACACCTGCTGGTTGAAGCTCTCAAAGAAAAAGCCGCGCGCGTCGCCAAAGACCTTGGGCTCGAGCAGCAGCACATCGGCAATGGCCGTCGGGGTTGCCTGCATCAGTACACCGCCTCTTTGAGCAGGCGCAGCAGGTACTTGCCGTAACCCGACTTGGCCAGCGGCTGGGCCAGCTTTTCCAGTTGGGCGTTGTCAATCCAGCCGTGGCGCCACACCACCTCTTCAGGTGCGGCCACTTTGAGGCCCTGGCGGTTTTCAATGGTGTAGATGAACTGGCTGGCCTCCAGCATGGACTCGTGCGTGCCGGTGTCCAGCCAGGCATAGCCGCGGCCCATGGTTTGCACGTCGAGCGTGCCGCGCTCCAGGTACATGCGGTTGAGGTCGGTGATCTCCAATTCGCCGCGGGCGCTGGGCGTGACCTGTTTGGCCAGCTCCACCACCTGGGCATCGTAAAAATACAGGCCGGTGACGGCATAGCGGCTCTTGGGTGTGCTGGGCTTTTCTTCCAGGCTGATGGCGTGGCCTTCGGCGTCAAACTCCACGACGCCGTAGCGTTCGGGGTCGTTCACCGCATAGGCAAACACAGTGGCCCCCGTTTTTTGCGCATCGGCATTCTTGAGCAAGGCCGCAAAGTCGTGGCCATAAAAAATGTTGTCGCCCAGCACCAAGGCGCTGGGTGCCCCATCCAGAAAGGCCTCGCCAATCAGAAAGGCCTGGGCCAGGCCGTCGGGTGAGGGTTGCACCGCGTACTGGATGCGTATGCCCCACTGGCTGCCGTCGCCCAGCAATTGCTCGAAGCGCGGCGTGTCCTGCGGCGTGGAGATCACCAGGATCTCGCGGATGCCCGCCAGCAGCAGGGCTGTGAGCGGGTAGTAAATCATGGGCTTGTCGTAGATCGGCAGGAGCTGCTTGCTGACGACCTGGGTGGCAGGGTAGAGGCGGGTGCCCGAGCCCCCGGCCAGAATGATGCCCTTGCGGGCTTGGGTGCTGGTCATGGTTGTTGTGGTTTCCCTGTGATTTCGGTGAGCATACGCGCCACGCCCTGTTGCCACTCTGGCAGGTGCAGGCCAAAGGCCGCTTTCAATTTGGCTGTGTCCAGGCGCGAATTCAACGGCCGCCTGGCCGGCGTGGGGTAGCTGGCGGTGCTGGTGGCGCCCACCTGCGCGGGGCCGGCCTTGAGCGTCCAGCCCAAGGACTGTGCGCTTGCCAGCACATACTGGGCGTAACCGTGCCAGCTCGTTTCGCCACTGGCCACGCAGTGGTAGAGACCGGCCAGCTCCGGCTTCTGCAGGGCGGCGCGCACGGCATGGGCGGTGACGTCTGCGAGCAGCTCGGCCGAGGTGGGGGCGCCAAACTGGTCGTTGATGACGTTCAGGCTCTCGCGCTCGCTGGCCAGGCGCAGCATGGTCTTGGCAAAGTTGCCACCGCGTGCGCCGTAGACCCAGCTGGTACGAAAAATCAGGTGCTTGGTGTGGCGGGCCACGGCCTGCTCGCCTTCGAGCTTGGTCTGGCCGTACACGCTCAGGGGGCCGGTGGCATCCGCCTCTTGCCAGGGCGCGCTGCCACTGCCGTCGAACACATAGTCGGTCGAAAAATGCACCAGCCAGGCGTCCAGCTTGGACGCTTCTTGCGCCAGCGCGCCGGGCGCCAGGGCGTTGATGCTGCGTGCCAGTTCCACTTCGGATTCGGCCTTGTCCACGGCGGTGTGGGCGGCGGCATTGACGATCAGCTGCGGCTTGACCCATTGCACGGTGCGCGCCAGGCCGCTGAGGTCGCTCAGGTTGCCGCACAGCCCATCTCGGTTGGCCTCCGGCTGCGAACCCAGTGCGACGACTTCACCCAAAGGCGCCAGCGCGCGTTGCAGCTCCCAGCCAACCTGGCCGTTGCAGCCCAACAGCAGAATCTTCATGCCTGGTCGCCGTATTGCTGGCTCACCCAATCGCGGTAACCGCCGCTTTGCACATTGGCCACCCATTGAGGGTTGTCCAGGTACCAGAGCACGGTTTTGCGGATGCCGGTCTCAAAGGTTTCCGCGGGCTTCCAGCCCAGTTCTTTTTCTATTTTGGATGCGTCAATGGCGTAGCGCCGGTCGTGGCCGGGGCGGTCGGTGACGTAGGTGATTTGCGCTTTGTAGGGCTTGCCGTCCGCGCGTGGCTTGAGCTCGTCGAGCAGGGCGCACACGGTGTGCACGATGTCGAGGTTGGGCTTTTCGTTCCAGCCACCCACGTTGTAGGTCTCACCCAGGGCGCCCACTTCCAGCACGCGGCGGATGGCGCTGCAGTGGTCCTTCACATACAGCCAGTCGCGGATCTGCTGTCCGTCGCCATACACCGGCAGCGGCTTGCCCGCCTGCGCGTTGACGATGATCAGCGGGATGAGTTTTTCCGGAAAGTGGAAGGGGCCGTAGTTGTTGGAGCAGTTGGTGGTGAGCACCGGCAGGCCATAGGTGTGGTGGTAGGCGCGCACCAGGTGGTCGCTGGCGGCCTTGCTGGCCGAGTAGGGGCTGTTGGGCTCGTAGCGCTTGGTTTCGCTGAAGGCCGGATCCGCCTGGCCCAAGGAGCCGTACACCTCGTCGGTGGAAACGTGCAGGAAGCGAAACGCCTTTTTGGGCTCAGCGTCCAGACCACCCCAGTAGGCGCGCACCGCTTCCAGCAAGCCAAAGGTGCCCACGATGTTGGTCTGTATGAATTCACCCGGCCCCGAAATGCTGCGGTCCACATGGCTCTCGGCAGCAAAGTTCAGCACCGCGCGCGGCTGGTGCTGCGCCAGCAGCCGGGCCAGGAGCGCACCATCGCCAATGTCGCCCTGCACGAACACGTGGTGGGCGTTGCCCTGCAGAGAGGCCAGGTTCTGCAGATTGCCCGCATAGGTGAGCTTGTCGACGTTGACCACGGTTTCATTGGAGAGCGCCAGCCAGTCGAGCACAAAGTTGCTGCCAATGAAGCCGGCGCCGCCGGTTACGAGAATCGTCATGGTTTTGCTTCTCTTCGGTTCTTGAACAAACGGATTGTCGCCTACGCACTGCAGGCACTTTGGGGGGTAAGGCCGCGCATGGTGTTCAATGCCGTATCAGCAGGTCGGCTATGACCGCGTTGTGTTCGGAGGCATCGCTGTCGCCCACCGTGGCTGTCAGCGCCGTGATCCCGGGGCTGAGCAGAATGTGGTCTATGCGGTAGATGTCCAGTGCCAGGCGCAGCGCATGGCCATGGGTGTAACCCCAGCCCCGGCCGGCCTGGGCAAAGGCGTCGTGCAAGCCGACCAGCTTGAGGTTGGCAATTGCGGGTGACTGCCCGGCCGAATTGAAGTCGCCCATCAGCACCAAGGGCCTGGGCATGCGGGACAAGGCGCTGAGCAGCGCCTGCGCTTGCAGCATGCGGTCTGCCACATTGAGGCGCCAGGCATCCAGGCCACCCACCCCTTCGCTTTTGGTGGCCACCAGTGCGCTGCGGGGCGAAACCAGGTGGGTGGTGACCACTTGCAGGGGGCCCGATTCCAGCATGGCGGTGCACTGCAAATAGTCCGGGTCACCGGTTCCGGGGCCCAGGGGCGCCTGCTTGCAGTCGCCAAGCGGAAAGCGGCTGGCCAGCACGTACTGGTCAAAGGCCACCACATAGGGCAGACCGAAGACCGGGCGTGCCGTCTCCACGCTGTGGCTGCTGCTGCCGGTGAGCCATTTTTGCGCATCCTGCAGGGCCACGATATCGGGCTGGTGCAGCTGCACCTCGGTCTCGATCTCGTCCAGGCCGCCCGGCTTGTGGCGTGCGTTGAGGGCCTTGATGTTGTAGCTCAGCACGCGCACACGCGTGCCTGCTGCAGGGTTGTCGTCGGCCGTGTTCCAGTGCAGGTCCATTGTCACGGTGGCAAACAGAGCCAGGTTGGCAAGCGACGCCATGGCCAGATAAGGGGAGAGCCAGAAGGCAGACAGCGTGGCCGCGAGCAGGGGCAGCAGCATCCAGTAAAAAGGAATGAAACGCGAGAGCTCGGCCAGCCAGAGCGGCATGCCGCTGGCGTTTTGCAAAATCAACAAAACCAGGTGCAGGCCAATGGCTGCCAACACGGCCCCACGGGCGAATCGTTTGAAGGAAAATTTTGGCATGGCGGCGCAGGCGGTTTTACAGCCTGTCTTCAGCGCGTAGGCTGCGTGCCCCAGCGCGTGCGCACCCAGAGCCGCCACATCTGCAGGGTGTGGCGCCAGGGCTCGCCCAGGCCCTGCGCCCAGCGGCCCTTGAGCAGGCGCTTGGCAAACGTGAGGGCATTGGCCAGGGTGCCGAGCAGCAAGCTTTGCAGGGCACCGCCCAGGCCGTGGTTCTTGCGGTAATACAGCAAGGAGCTCTCGGTTTGCAAGGCCTGCAGCTGACGCCCGCCCTGCGTGATGTTGCCTTCGGATTTGGCGCTTTCACCGCCCAGGTGAATCACGGTCGTGTGCGGATAAAACACCACGTCCCAGCCAGCTTTTTTGGCGGCAAAGCAATGGTCCACTTCTTCAAAGTAGAGGAAGTAGCGCGGGTCGAACAGGCCCACCTGCGCGATCACTTCGCGGCGCACCAGGTAGTAGCAGCCCACCACCCAGTCGCAGGCGCGCACCTGGTCATGGGCCCACGCCATGTCGTCCACCATCTGGACGTTCTTGAAAAAGCGGTTCAGTCCGGTTTGTTGCAGAAAGCCGTTCCAGGGTGTGGGGAAGTAGCGGGCGCAGGGTTGCAGCTCGCCGTCGCGCCCTTGCAGCCGCACGCCCAGAATGCCGCAGCGCGGATGGGCGTCCATATAGGCCACGGTGTCGCGCAGGGTGTGCGGCTCGACAAAGGCATCGGTGTTGAGCAGCAGCACGTAGCGCCCGCTGGCCAATGCCAGAGCCTGGTTGTTGGCGCGGCCGAAGCCGACATTGACCGGGTTGATGATCAGCGGGCAGTCGGCAAAGTCACGCTGCAACACAGACACCGACCCGTCGCGCGATGCGTTGTCGACAAAGATGACTTCGGTCTCCAGGCCGACTGAGGCGGCCCGGAGTTTGGCCATGACCTCTCGCAACAGGTGCTCGGTGTTGTAGCTGACGATGAGGGTGCTGAGGTCCATGGGCTAGTGTAGGTGGGGTGTATCAGGCTTCAGCGGCTGGCAGCCGGGAGGGCCATTGCCTGCGTCAGCAGTTGCACAGCCGCCGCCGTGGTGATCGGTTTCACGCCTGCGCCAAAGCGTTCATTCATCAGATCAAGCAAGCGCTGTGCCCACAGGATGTTGTAGGCCAGGCCGCTGTGGC
>CANCCF010000079.1 GCA_947374485.1 Comamonadaceae bacterium
GCTGCGCCGCGCCAGATTGCGCACCTCGGCCGCCACCACGGCAAAACCCTTGCCCTGTTCACCGGCACGGGCAGCCTCCACCGCGGCATTCAAAGCCAGCAGATTGGTCTGAAAGGCAATGCCATCGATGGTGCCGATGATTTCGCGCATGCGGCTGGAAGTGGTCTGCAGCGCGGCCATGCCGCTGACGGTTTTGCCCATCAGCGTGCTGGCATTGCCCGCTTCGGCATGCAGGCTCTTGGTCATCAGGCTGACCTCCTGCGCAGCCTCGGAGTTGCGCGCCACGGTGTCGCTGACCTGGCCGACGTTCGAAGTGGCCTCTTCCAGGCTGACGGCCTGGGACTGCGTGCGCTCGGACAGCGAGTGGCCATCCTCAACCAGCTGCGCCCCCACATGCGTGACCATGCTGGAGGCGCTGCGCACATCGGCCACCAGGGTCGAAAGCACATTGAGCATGTTTTCAAACTCTTTGCTGATCACCGCGATTTCATCGCTGCCCGGCACTTCCACGTGCACCGCCAGGTTGCCGCGCGTGCCCTCTGAAATAGCCGTATTCAGGGCCCGCATGCTGCGCAGCGTGGCCACGGAAAAGCACAGTATCAGGTACACCACCAGCAGCAGGCCCACGGCAGCCAGGCCCCCCAGCGCGCTGGCCTGCAGGAAAGCTTTGTCCTGGCGCGCCTGCAGTCTGGCAATGAGTTGATTGGCTGCATCCTGCTGGAACAGGCGCCCGGCTTCCAGCAACTGCGCACCTGCCGTGAGCGCCGCCATGGTGGCCTCCGGCGTGCCAACCGTGGTCGCCAGCGCGCGCAGTTGCGCGACATAGGCGCTGCTGGCCTGGAGCGCCTCACGGGCGCCCTGGGGCAGCAGCGTGTCACCCGTGCGTTCCATGGCATCCAGGTTGTAGCCCACGGCCTGTGCCTGTTCCTCCAACACCCCGGCCATGCCGGACAGGGAGGTGGCCATCGCCTCCTGCTGCGCGGGATGGGCCAGCAAGGTTGCGGCCAGCGTGCGGGTGGCGCTGACCGACTCCATCCACATTAGCGCGCGCTGGGTCAGCAAGTCTTGCAGGTAATAGGTGTCGGCCACAGGATCGAGCACCAGAGCCGACTCTTCGCTGACCAGGTTGATCAGGAGGCGCAGCCCTTTGGCTGCGGCGCCATGCGCCGCAGCGTACGCGGCGGGATCGGCCGCAGGCGTCTGTGGGACTTGCAGCAAGGCTTGTATGGGGGCTTGCTGGACTGGCCATTGTTTGGCCCATTGCGTGCCTGGGTGCTGCTGCACCCACGCCTCCAGCGCCACCACTTCAGACTGCAGCTGCTGCAGCACAGCCGCACGGGCCTTGGCCGACTCGGGCTGGCCTGCCAGCAGGCCTTCGCTGTGCAGGTGTTGCACATCGTTGAGCACATCATCGAGCAGGTTCACCGTACGGGCGCCCAGCACTTCGCTGCGTGCCATGGTGAAGTCCGCGTAGAGGGTGGCCATCTGGAAGTACGTCACCACCACCAGCGGCAGGCCCAGCAGCAAGAACATGGTACCCAGCTTGACCGGCATGCGCAGGCGCTGCATCAGATCCACACCTGGCCCCAGCCAGGATCCGGGACGGTAGGTCTTTGGTTCGATGCGCATGGCAGCTTTCAACACTCCAGGGTTTCCAACATTCTTATGAACTTAAATAGTAACCTTTTTGGTGCTTACCTTGGCCGCAGCACACGGCTAATTTCAGCCTGCAGGCGTTGCAGATCCAGTGGCTTGGTCAGATAGCCATCGGCCCCGGCTCTCTTGAAGCGCCCGGCATCGCCCGGCTCGTCATGGGCGGTGGCCATGATGACGGGCAAGTGCCCGCCCTCTGCCGCCTCTTTGCTGCGAATGGCGCCCAGGGCCTGCAGGCCGTCCATGTTCGGCATCATGACGTCCATCAGCACCAGGTCCACCCGCATCTTGGCCAGGCACTTCAGCGCCTTCTCACCGTCGCTCACCACCATGCCGGTGTGACCCAGCTGCGTCAAGAGCCCCACCAGCAGGCGCTGGTTGATGATGTTGTCTTCGGCCACCAGGACCTTCAGGGCCTGCGCTGCTGGCGCTCCGGCTTGCACGTTCACACTACTCATGTTGTCGCTTGGCTCTCGGTTAGGTCAAATTGCAGTACCAGCTTTTCGCATTCGGCAGCGGCCAGTTCAAATTCCAGCTCGGCCATGGCCAGGTCCAGCGCCTGCAGGGCGTCTGCCAGCGCATCGCCCAGGCTTTGGCGCAGGGTGGCATGCAGCTCCATGGCCGCCATGTCAGAGCGCTGCAAGGCCTGCAGCAGGGTGCGCAGCTGGGCCCGCTCGGGCTGGCCCCAGGCGTTTGTCGCCGCAGCGGCAGGCAGCGCGGCTGGAGGGGCCTGCAAACGTGTGACCACGCTCTCCAGCAAAGGCAACTGGTCGGCCAGCAAGGCGCCCAGGCGCAGCAGGGGTGCCTGGCCATCGGCCGCAGCCTGTGGCACCTGCACCTGGCGTTCGAGCTGTGCGGCCATGGCCGACAGGGCCATCGCGCCCACCGTGGCCGACAGGCCCTTGAAGCTGTGCAACTCGCGCTGGAGTCTGGCCCCATCGCGGGCCTGCTGCGCCTGCTCCAAGCGCGCCGGCAAGGCTCTGGCATCGGCCAAAAAGGCGCGCATGGCACTGTGCAGCAGCTTCCGGTCGCCACCCAGGCGCGCCAGAGCCTGCTCCACTTCGATGCCTGCAGGCCAGGGCGGTGCATCGCCATCGGGGGTCGCCTGTGCCGCAGGCCCGGGCCGTGCCGCTTGCGTTGTCTGCAGGTCAAGGTTTGAAGGCGGCGCCAGCGGCGGCGCTTCTGCCACCCACCCGGTGTGGGTGATCAGCGTCTGCACCAGCTGCTTGAGGTCAAAGGGTTTGCCCACATGGTCGTTCATGCCCGCGGCCAGGCACGCCTCGCGGTCCGACTGCATGGCGTTGGCGGTCATGGCGATCACCGGCAGGCTGTGCAGGCGCGGGTCGGCACGCAGCAAACGGGTGGCACTCAGGCCATCCATCACCGGCATCTGCAAGTCCATCAGCACCACATCAAAAGGCGGCTGCGCTTCGCGCAGCGCCTGCAGCCCGAGCGCGCCATTGTCGGCCAGCGCCACGCGCGCGCCCTGGGCCTGCAAAAGCTCCTGCGCCACCTGCTGGTTGATGGGGTTGTCTTCCACCAGCAACACCCGCATGCCGGCCAGGCGCTTGGGGCTGGCCGCAACCCGGGCTGCCAGGACGCCGCTGCCACTTTGCGCCTGCTGCAGTGCGCGGGCAAACATGGGCACGGTCAGGGGCTTGACCATCAGGCCATTGAGCAGTTCCTGCTCACGGTCGGTGCGCTGGGCCAGCGCGTCGCGGCTTTGGCGGCTCAGCAGGATCAGCAGGGGCGGCTTGCGGCTGCCATACAGGCGGCGCACGTTGCGCAGGGTTTCCCAGCCATCCATGCCGGGCATGTCGGCATCCACAAACAAGGCATCCACCGGGCTTGCTGCAGGTCCGCCCGGCTCGCCCAGCTGCTTGCGCAGCCAATCCAGCGCGGTGCTGCCGTTGGCGGCCTCGCGCACCGCCCAGCCCAGCGAGCGCATCATGGCTGCGCTGGTGGCCAGGGCCTGGGGATTGTCGTCCACCAGCAAGGTGCGCAGCGGCGCGGTCGCAGGGGCGACCGCACTCTGCGCGGGGCCCGCCAGAACTGGCGCAAGGTCAAGCGCCTTGAAATCCAGCGTGAAACTGAAACTGCTGCCCTGCCCCGGCTGGCTGCTGAGCTGCAGCTCACCGCCCATCAGGCGTATCAACCGGGTCGATATCACCAGGCCCAGGCCGGTACCACCAAAGCGCCGGGTGGTGTTGGCTTCGGCCTGCGTAAAGGCGCTGAAGATGCGCGCCTGGTTCTCCGGCGCAATGCCGATGCCGGTGTCCACCACCGCAATGGCCACGCGCACGCGCTCGGCGCTCTGCGACAGCAGCGTCCAGCGGATCACGACTTCGCCGCGTTCGGTGAACTTGACGGCATTGCCCCCCAGGTTGATCAGGATTTGCTTGAGCCGCATGGCGTCGCCAATGAGCTCGCGTGGAAGCGCCGGGTCCAGGTCAAACACGAGGTCCACCGGTTTGGCGCCCAGGTTGGAGGAGAGGATGACCGACAGGTCACCCAGCAGGTTGTCGAGCGCAAAGGGCTCGGGGTTGAGCTGCATCTTGCCCGCCTCGACCTTGGAGAAGTCAAGGATGTCGTTGAGCAGGCCCAGCAGCGAGCGTGCCGCATTCACCGCCTTCTCGGTGTAGTCCTGCTGGTTGGCATTGAGGACGGTGTTGCGCAGCAGCTGCAGCATGCCCAGGATGGCGTTCATGGGGGTGCGGATTTCGTGGCTCATATTCGCCAGGAACTGGCTCTTGGCCACGCTGGACTGCTCGGCCAGGCGCATCGCCTCACGCAGGGAGGACTCGTATTCCTTTTGCTTGGAGATGTCGTAAATCACCGCCAGGTGGCCTTCGAGCGCGCCCTGCGCATCGCACATGGGCGAAAAGATCAGGCTGGCCTTGAAGCGCGTGCCGTTCTTGCGCACCAGCGTCCACTCCTGTTCTTCGCGGGTCTGCACCACGCGGGCAAAAACCTCGGCTGGCTGGGGCACGTGACCGAGCACCAGTGCCAGGGTGTCACACATGGCCCCCAGCTCAGCCGGGTCAAAAAAGTGGCTGGCGCTGTGCTGCCCTGCCAGGTCTTCAGCGGCATAACCGAGCAGATTTTCGGCACCGCGGTTGAAGACGCGGATGCCATGGTCCAGCCCCAGGGTCACCACGCCCACGGCGGTGGCCGAGTCGAGCACGTTTTGCAGCGTGGCCGAAGTCTGCGCCAGCGCGCGCTCGGCGTGCTTGCGCTCGGTGATGTCCATGTGCGTGCCATACACCCAGAGCGGCCGGCCGTCGTCCAGGCGCTGTGCGAGTTTGCCCTTGGCCAGCACCCAGATCCAGTGGCCCAGCTTGTGCTGCATGCGCACTTCGATGTCATAGCCAGGGCGAACGCCTTGCAGGTGCTCCTGCATCAGCTGGGCCGAAGCCACCAGGTCATCAGGGTGCACCAGGCGCGACCAGGTGTCATAGCCCAGCGGCTCGAGTTCGGCCAGCGTGTAGCCCAGCATGCCCACGTATTGCTCGTTGTAAATGCTCTGCCCGGTCTGCACGTTCCACTCCCAGGTGCCCACATGGGTGCCTTCCAGAATGCTCTGCAGGCGCCTTTGCTCCTCGCCGCGCTGGGCGCTGGTGCGCTCGGCCGCCGCCGTGGCCCGCTTGAGTTCGGTGATGTCTACGCGAAAGCCCACCATGTGGCCATCGGCCATGCGCCGCTCGATGACCTTCAGCCAGCGGCCATCTGCCAGGCGCTGCTCCAGGTCCACATTGCCCTGGCGGTGCATGGCCATGCGCTCGGCCACCCACTCCTCCACACGCCCCAGCGCGTGCACGTACTGGCCGCGCTCGGCGCCGCCGCGGATGATGCTCTCGAAGCTGGCGCCGGGCACCATCAGATCGGCCGAGCCGGCATAGACGGCGCGGTACTTGTCGTTGCAGAACACCAGCCGGTCGTCAGGGTCGTAGAGCACAAAGGCCTCGTTGGTGGCCTCGATGGCGCCGCGCAGCAGGGCGCCGCTGCGCTCCACTTCAAGCTGGCGCAGATGGTCTTTGGTGACATCCTGGAAGGCACCCACCATGCGCACCGGCCCGCTGTCATCGAAGCTGACCTCGCCGAACACCCGCACCCAGCGCTGTTCGCCCCAGGCGTTGCGCAGCTCCGCCACCATGTCCCAGGAGCTGCCGTCCTGCTCGGCGCGCTGCATGGCTTCGCGCACGCGCTGGCGGTGGGGCTCGGGGTAGAAGTTCAGCGCCGACTCCTCCGTGGGCTGGAAGTCCGAGGGCATGCCGTGGATGGCGCAGGTCTGGGCGCTGAAGACCAGGGCCCGGGTTTTCAGGTCAAGCTGCCAGGCGCCCACGCCGGCGATACGCCCGGCGCGGTCCAGAAAGGCCTCCATGTCGCGCAGGCTCAGCTCCACCTCCTTGGCGTCGGTGATGTCGGTGTGGATGCCGCCTATCCACTCGGCCCGGCCATCGGCACCGTGCGACATGACCTTGGCGCGGCTCGATATCCACATCCAGCTGCCGTCCTTGCGGCGCACCCGCACATCGCACGAATAGCCCTCGGTGCGCCCTGCAATGCACTCGGCCATGGCCAGGTTCAGGCGTTCACGGTCGCCCGGGTGCAGCAGCTGCTGCCAGAAGGCGTCTGCGCCGCCGCCGACTTCTTCGCGTGAGAAGCCCATCATGGCGCCCCAGCGGTCGTTCCAGCGCTGCTCGCCCGTCAGCAGGTTGGACTCCCAGGTGCCCACGTTGGTACCCGAGAGGATGTTGTCGGCCCGCTCCTTCTCCAGCACCAGGGCGGCCTTGGCCAGCACTTCCTCGGTGATATCGCTTTGCACGGAGAGGTAGCCCTGCACCTGGCCCTTCTCACCCAGAATCGCCATCACCTCCAGATCCACCCAGTAGTCCTGCCCATTCTTGTTGCGCTGCAAGACCTGGATCTGCACGCGGCCGTCTTCAGCCACCCGGCGGTCAATGGTGGCGGCGGTGTCCGGATCGGCCAGCGGGCTGTGCAGCAGCAGGCTGGGCCGCCTGCCCAGGGTCTGGTCCGCTGAAAAGCCGGTCATGCGGGTAAAGCCCTCGTTGACCCAGGTGATGTGCCAGGCGGTATCGGCAAAGTACACCGCATTGGAGGTGCGCCTGGCGACCATGGCCAGGCGGTCGAGGTCTTGCGTCATGCCGTGGGCCAGTTCCAGGGCGCGCGCGCGCCCGGCCAGCAGCAGCCACAGCACCATGGCCCCCAGCACGCTCAGGCCCGACCCCAGCGCAGCACCCGCCAGGTGTTCGCGTGGTTGGTAGCCGGCTTCAAAGGCCGGGCTGGAATTGGTTCGCAGGTAAAACACCTGGTCGGCCAGCAGCACCGGGCGCACCACCGAAAACTGGCTGGCGGCCTGGCGCTGCAGACTCCCGGGCGCACCTGCCTCGCCCGCGGGCATCAGGTTGTCATAGACCCGTGCAGCAGTGTCGAGTGCCGGGCTGTCAAAAAGCTGGAAATTGAGATGCTGCTGGTGCGCGAAGTGCCCACCGGCCACCAGCTCGGTAAACACCACCGGTGCATAGGCCCAGCCACGCAGGGCCTGCACCCGGGCCGCCTCGCTTTGCAGGTCAGCACCAGCCCGATAGACCGGCAGCAGAAACAGGAAGGCCGCGCGCTGCAGGGGGTCTTGCACCAGCGCCACGCGTGCGCTCAGTGCCGCCTGGCCGGAACGCATGGCGGCTTCGGCCGCGGCGCGGCGCACCGCTTCCGAGCCAATGTCAAAGCCTGCGGCACCGAGGTTGCGGCTCTCGGGCTCCAGGTAGCGGATGACAAACAGGTCGGGCTGTTGCCCACTGCTCTGCACCTGGTAGTGCGGTCGGCCGTCCTTCTGCACCGCTGCCACAAAGGCTTTCAGTGCGCCACGCGGTACCCGCTCGATATAACCCAGGCCGTGAAAGCCCGGATATTCCAGTCGCAGGTCGCGCGACTCAAGAAACTGCCTGAATTCGCGGTAAGACACCCCATCACTGGCGAGAAACAGGCCACGCACGCCGCCCAGCAGGTGTTCAAGCCCACTGATCTGGCCCTGCAGATCGGACTCCAGGTCCTCGGCCTCCTGCAGAAAACGGGTGTGCGCATCGGCATAGGCGCGCTGCTGGGCAGCCTGGGCGTAGTACACCGTGGCCACCAGACCCGCCAGCAGCGGCGCGAGCGAGAGCAGCAGCGGCCAGCGGTACCACAGGGCGTGCTGCTGGCGCCCCGCCAGGCTGCGCTGCTGTGAATACTGTCGCAGCAGCACCACCGCCACGAAACCCGCTGCAAACACCAGCGGTATGCCGGCATAGAGCAGGATTTCGGGCAGGCCACTCTGCATTTAGAGCACGCTGCCCACGCTGTTGCGCATGGCGGTCTGCACCACGGCGTCCAGTGCGCCTTCGTCCACCGCCTGCCCTGACACCAATCGCAGGTGGCCGCTGGCGAGCAGCTTGTCGCGCGAGCGCCGGGTCATGGAATGGGTGCTGCCGAACACACTGGTGAACAGAAACAAGGTGCCATGCGGGCTGGCCCAGGTGAGCTGGGTGCGCTGCCACTGGTCCTTGTTCCACATTTCGACCCAGGAGCCCAGCACCAGTTCACCGTCCACCCGTTCCTGGGGCGGCGTAGGCAACGCGCCGCTCACGTCCTGCACGCGGGCCGGGGCGGCAGGTTCTTCTTCGAGTAGCGCCATGAAGTTCGAGGCGCGGGCCTCCTCAGGGGCGATCCAGGGTTCGTCGTCCACCAGCGCGCGCACGCGGTCAGACAGCGCCACCTCGGGCCTGCGGGCATCCACCGCCACGGGGGCTGCGGGTGAGGTGGGGGCGCGAAACACCTGTTGGTGAATCGCCATCAGGGCCTCCAGGAACACGCTGGTGCGCGTGCCGGGGTAGTGGATGGTATCGAGCCCTTCACGCAGCGTGGCCAGCAGACGCGGCACCAGCCGGGTCAGCTTGGACGGGCTGGTGCGCGCCAGCTCGGGGTGGGCACTCCACAGGAGCGCGGGCACCAGGGCTTCAAAATGCTCGGCCGACGACGACCCGGCCCCCTGCTTGATGCGCGCCTGCGCCACCACCTGCGCCCAGGGCCCGCACAGAAAGTCGATGACGACGTGTGGCACCTTGGCCGCATCCGGGTGGGCCACGATCGTGCGGGCGATTTTTTCTGCCAACAGGTTGCGTGCTTCGGCGTGCTGCAGCACGTCGACCGCCAAGGCTCGCTCCTTTTGGGTGGCTTCGGCGGCCCGGCTCCAATGCTGGCGCAGGGTTTCGAGCTTGGCTTCAAACACCTCGGCACTGTCAATGGGCGCCCGGAACAGCGGCGACAAGACGTTCTGCAAGTCGCCCACAAAGGTGTCGAAGCCGCTGGCCTGCGGGGACTCGAAGGCCAGGCTGCGGTGGGTGAGCTCGTGCAGCAAGCGCCGTGCCGGGTGCTGCTTGTCGGTAAAGAAGCGCGGATCCACCAGGGCCAGGCGCAGCAGGGCGGGCTCCAGGTTGCGTATGACGCCCCGCACCGGCTCCAGCAGGCGCGGGTCGTGCGCCATGTTGTCGACCATCAGGCTCACCACCTCCAGGCTCAGTGCCTGCGCCACATCGCGCGCGCTGCGGCGCAGGGCCAGGCGTTGGCCCTCGATGCTGTGCGCCTCTGCTGCATCCGCGCCGGATGGCACACCAGCACCCAGGCTGCGGCGATCTTCCAGGCTTTGCATCACCCGCTCCACCTGCTTCATTTCGGTGAGGGCTTCGAGGGCGGCCGGCACCGTGGCATCGAAATCGCTGCGGGCGAGGCCGGCGTCCGCCTGGCCGCCTTCAAACTGCTGTGCAAACTGCGCCGCAAACTCTTCCACACGGTTGATGGTCGGCAGCGGCGCCAGTTCACCAGCCAGCAATTGGCGCAGCTTGTCCAGCGTGAGCAGCGCGGCGTCGCGCCCGGCGGGCTGCGTTTTGGACGCCGTATCAACCGTCGGCTGCACGGCCTGGCTTGGCGAAGCCATCTGCTGCGGGGCCTCAGCCTGCGCGGCATAGGCCACCGGCAGCACGCCCTGCTTGCGCAGGCTGGCGCAGAGGGCCAGGTAGCGCGTGCGCAGCAGCGGCCCCAGCGCCGTTGCCATGGCGCCCAGCCAGAGCAAGGCCATGTCCGGCGGCACCTGGGTCTTTTCCACCACGTTCTGCAGCGCGTTGACATAGACCTCGGGACGCAAGGGGTTGTGCTCAGGGCGCACGGTGCCCATGCCCTGCAGGCTGCACATCAGGGTGTTGAGCTCAAACAGGCTGGCATCGACCGCCTGCAAGGCCCCCTGCTGGATGCGCGCCAGGGTAACGCTGGTCTGCACCTGCACCGGGTCCATCAGTTCCAGATCGTCAAACTGCACCCCGGCGGCCGCCAGCACCTGGGACTTCTTGCCGCCCTGCGGCACGGCAAAGGCCTGCAACAAGGCTTGCGGATACTGGGCGCAGAGCTGCGCCTCCAGCCGGCGCAACTGGTTGGAAGCGGTGGCCAGCGCCTCGCGCTCTCGGGGCAGGCGCTGCAGTGCCTCCTGGGTTTGCAGCGCCTGGCGGGCTGCCTCCACCAGCATGCCCATGAGCACGGCACCGGCCGCTGCAGCCTCCTGCAGCGTGTTCTGGTAGAGCATCTGGTGGCGACCGGTGGCCTTGGAAACGGGGGACGGCGCAGTGGGCATGGGTCGCTTGGGCGAAAGCTTTATTTTGAAGCGTCTACTTTAAGGCCTTGTAGCGCATGCGCTTGGGCTTGGCGCCCTCTTCACCCAACCGTTTCTTCTTGTCGGCCTCGTACTCCTGGTAGTTGCCATCGAAGAAGGTCCATTGGCTGTCGCCTTCGCAGGCCAGGATGTGGGTGGCAATGCGGTCCAGGAACCAGCGGTCGTGGCTGATGACCATGATGGTGCCGGCAAATTCCAGGAGCGCGTCTTCCAGCGCGCGCAGGGTTTCCACGTCCAGGTCATTCGAAGGCTCATCGAGCATCAGCACGTTGCCACCGGCAATCAGGGTCTTGGCCAGGTGCAGACGCCCGCGCTCACCACCCGAGAGCATGCCCACCTTCTTCTGCTGGTCACCGCCGTTGAAGTTGAAGCGCCCGCAGTAGGCGCGGCTGGCCATCTGGAACTTGCCTACGTTGAGGATGTCGAGGCCACCCGAGACGTCTTCCCACACCGTCTTGTTGTTGGCCAGGTCATCGCGGTGCTGGTCGACAAAGGCCATCTTCACGGTGGAGCCGATTTTGACCGTGCCGCTGTCGGGCTGCTCCTTGCCGGCAATCATCTTGAACAGCGTCGACTTGCCGGCGCCGTTGGGGCCGATGATGCCCACAATCGCGCCGGCCGGAATCTTGAAGGACAGGTTGTCGATCAGCACGCGGTCGCCAAACGATTTCGTCACGCCGGTGAACTCGATCACCTCATGGCCCAGGCGGTCCGCCACGGGAATGAAAATTTCGTTGGTCTCGTTGCGCTTCTGGTATTCGAAGTCGCTGAGTTCCTCAAAGCGGGCCAGACGCGCCTTGCTCTTGGCCTGGCGGGCCTTGGGGTTCTGGCGCGACCATTCCAGCTCTTTCTTCAGCGCCTTGGCGCGCGACTCTTCGCCCTTTTGCTCGGCCTCCAGGCGGCTTTGCTTTTGCGTCAGCCAGTCGGAGTAATTGCCCTTGTAGGGGATGCCGGAGCCGCGGTCCATTTCCAGAATCCACTCGGCCGCGTTGTCGAGAAAGTAGCGGTCGTGGGTGATGGCCACCACGGTGCCGGGGTAGCGCTGCAAAAACTGCTCCAGCCAGTCCACCGATTCGGCGTCCAGGTGGTTGGTGGGCTCGTCGAGCAGCAGCATGTCGGGTTTGGAGAGCAACAGGCGGCACAGCGCCACGCGGCGCTTTTCACCACCGGAGAGCACGCCGATGTTGGCGTCCCAGGCCGGCAGGCGCAGCGCGTCGGCGGCGATTTCGAGCTGGTGCTCGGAGTCGGTGCCGGCGGTGGCAATGATCGCCTCGAGCTCGGCCTGCTCGGCAGCCAGGGCGTCGAAGTCGGCGTTTTCATCGCCATAGGCGGTGTAGACCTCTTCTAGCCGGGCCTTGGCGGTAAACACTTTGCCCATGCCGGCTTCCACGCTTTCGCGCACGGTCTGTGTCGGGTCGAGCTGCGGCTCTTGCGGCAGGTAGCCGATGTTCAGGCCCGCCATGGGGATGGCTTCGCCCTCGATTTCCTTGTCCAGCCCGGCCATGATTTTCAGCAGGGTGGACTTGCCCGAACCATTGGTGCCCAGCACACCGATCTTGGCGCCGGGGAAGAAGGACAGCGTGATGTCTTTGAGAATGTGGCGCTTGGGCGGCACGATCTTGCCGAGCCGGTTCATGGAAAAGACGTATTGGGCCATTGCGGTGCGAATTGTTAGGGAGAGGTAAAGCACGCATTATCGACTGCTCATGCCTGCCACCGGCAAGAACGGCGGGAACGCAAGGGCTTGCGCGGTATTCAGCTGCGCGTTTTGGGCTTGTGCGCCTGCAAATCGTTTTGCAGCGCAGTCTGTGCCACTGCGTCCAGGGCGTTGTCCATGATGCGGCCATCCGAGACGGTGCGGATGAGGCGCGACTTCTTCAGCCGCTCAATGGTCTTGCGCGACATGGAGTGCGCCATGCCACTGCCGGAAATGAACATGAACAGGGTGCGCTGCGGGCTGGCCCAGGTCAGCTGCGCGCGCACCCAGTTGCCGCCCAGGGCCAGGTCGACCCAGGTTCCCGTGTCCAGGCTGTCCACTGACCAGATGGATTGGTCGACCGGGTTGGGCTGCGTCTGTGCACCGGAGGGGTCGGTGGCAGCGTACTCTTCCATGTAGCCGGAATCGGCCGCTTCCCCGTCCACAATCCACAGGCCACCGGAGCCCGAATCGGGCTCCTCGGCCTCGGTCTGTGGAACCGAAGAAGACAGCGGTGCGCGCGCGCTGTCAAACACCTGCTCATGGAAGGAAATCAGCGCGTCAAAAAATGCCTGCATGCGCTTTTGCGGGTAGGAAATCAGCTCCAGGCCACGGCGCATCTTGACCAGCATGTCGGGCACCATTTGCACCAGCCGGGCCCGGTTGCGCCGCGTCAGGCGCAGTTGCACGCTCCAGATCAGGTCATCCACCAGGGCCTGGTAGCCACCAGGGTCAAGGGAACCGTCGGCCAGGTTGAGCTGCGCATGGGCCACCACCTGCGCCCAGGGCCCGCGCAAAAAGGTCTCCACCATCGGAGGCACCTTCAGACCCCTGAGCTGCTCGGCAAAACCCTGGCTCAGTCGCTGGGCCAGGACATTGCGCTGCTCGGCCTGCAGCAGGCTGCGCGCGGCGAGGCCAGCGCGCTGGTGCGAAGCGGCGTCCTCCACGCCCCAGGTATCGTCGAGTTCGCGCAGCACCTGCCGGAAACAGGCCGCGTCGCCCGCACCTGCCATGACCCGGGCCACGGCGGCGTCCACGGCCTGCTGGAACTGCGCATAGCCCGGCGCCTGCGGCACGGCAAAAGCCAGGCTGCGGTGGGTCAGGCGATCCAGGAACAGGCGCGCGGGGTGCTGACGCTCGCTGAACAAGCGGCCGTCTTGCTGCGACAGCGCCACCAGCACCGGCTCCAGGGTCTTGAGGCTGGTGCGCAGCGCGGGCATCAGGCGTGTGTCCTGGGCCAGGTTGTCCAGCATCAGCATGACCACTTCGCGGCCCAGCTGCACGCCCATCTTC
Organism: Comamonadaceae bacterium; assembly: GCA_947374485.1. Classification (GTDB taxonomy): domain Bacteria; phylum Pseudomonadota; class Gammaproteobacteria; order Burkholderiales; family Burkholderiaceae_C; genus Allorhodoferax. Next base: position 13,359 of record CANCCF010000079.1, read on the forward strand.
TTGCGCTGGGCTGGGTCGTCTTCCTGCGCCAGCATGTCGACCACGGTGGGCTCGGGCTCTGCCATCTTGAGCACTGCGGCCACCGCCCTGTTGGCCCGGTCCGACAGCCGCTTCATCATCGGCTCGACCAGCTTCATGTCCTGCAGTGCTTCAAAAGATGCCGGTATGGTGTGCGAAAAATCCACCCTCCCGCCCAGCGCCGGGTTGGGGTCGAGCTCGCCAGTCAACAGGCGGCGCAGCTTGTCCAGTGTGAGCATGGTGCGGGCCACCGTGCTCTCCGCGGCGTTGTCGGGGTTCCACAGTCCGGTGCTGGCGTTGGTGGACATGTGCACCGGTTCTATGCCTTGGGAGCGCAGCCAATCCACAATTTCCTTGTACAGATGGTGCAGCCCCACGCCCAGCAGGCCAGAGGCCAGCGTCATCACCGCGGCGCGCGCGGCCGCGTCGCTCACCGCCTCTTCGAGCGCCTCGCGCAGCGCATGCACAAAGCAGTCCGGCTTGAGCGGATTGAGGTGCGCCAGCACGGTGGACCAACCGAGCAGGTGGCTGACCATGGCATTGAGCATGGGAAGCACATCGTGCACCGCCAGCTGCACGGTCTGCTGGCTCTGGGCGAATTCGATGTTGGCGTCAATCTGGTCGGAATCGAGGAACTGGAAATCATCAAAGCGCATTTGCTGGCGCGCTGCGTGGCGGGTGGACTGGCCGCCAAATACATAGATGCGCAAATGGCGGGCAAAACTCTGCTGCAGCTCGCTGGCCCGCGACTGCAGCAACTCGACGGTGCTGCGCACCAGCGGGTCAGTGGCGGCGACGGAATCGCGGCCCTTGACCGGCACGAGCGCGAGTGTGAGGCCCTCCAGCACATCGGCCATCAGCACCGGGCTTTGCTCCAGCACCGCTTCCAGGCAGTCCTGCAAATTGGGCTGGTAGTGTCCTGGGTCGTCTGCCACTCCCAGGCGGCGCAACATGAATTTGCTCATTGTGAAACCATTGTGTCAGCAGGCTGGCACCCTGACTAGGGTGGCGGCACACAGCTGCACAAAATAATACACAAGAAATACGACACAAATCCTGGGCACTGCAGCTGCGTTGGTGGCCGTCGCGGAGCCCTGGGCCTGTGGCATGCGACAATGGCGTCATTGCGGCGAATCAGTTGCCCGCAATGCCAGCACCTTGGCTGGGGGACCCGACCACACCTTGCGTCCCAACTTTTGAACCCATCTGCCTTTGACTGACCACTTGCACAGCACGTGGAACGGCCGGTACCCCGGCGTCCCGGAAGGGCGCATTTATCCCATGAACTTTGAAGAACTGAATCTGGCTCCCGCCATCCTGAAGGCTGTGCGCGAAGAAGGTTACGAGACCCCCACCGCCATCCAGTCCCAGGCCATCCCCCTGGTGATGCTGGGCCACGACCTGCTGGGCGGCGCCCAGACCGGCACCGGCAAGACCGCGGCCTTTACCCTGCCCATGCTGCACCGCCTCTCCATGAGCCGCAGCGCCACCAACAAATTTGGCGGCACCGGCATCCGCGCCCTCATCCTGACCCCCACCCGTGAACTGGCCGCGCAGGTGGAAGAGTCCATCCGCACCTACGGCAAGTACCTGCAACTCAGCAGCACCGTGATCTTTGGCGGCGTCGGCATGAACCCGCAAATCAGCAAGCTGAAAAAGGGCGTGGACATTCTGGTGGCCACCCCCGGACGCCTCCTGGACCTGCAACAGCAAGGCATGCTGGACCTGGGCCAGGTGCAAATGCTGGTGCTCGACGAGGCCGACCGCATGCTCGACATGGGTTTCATCCATGACGTGAAGAAGGTGCTGGCCCTGGTGCCCAAGGACAAGCAAAGCCTGCTGTTCTCGGCCACCTTCAGCGACGAAATCCGCGAGCTGGCCAACAACCTGCTGAAAAACCCGCAAAGCGTGCAGGTCACGCCGCGCAACACCACGGTGCAGCGCATCACCCAGGTGATCCACCCGGTGGGCCGCGGCAAGAAGAAGGCGCTCTTGGCCCACATCATCAACGAGAACAACTGGAGCCAAGTGCTGGTGTTCACCCGCACCAAGTTCGGCGCCAACAACGTGGCCGAGTTCCTGGAAAAGAATGGTATTTCCGCCATGGCCCTGCACGGCAACAAGAGCCAGGCCGCCCGCACGCAAGCGCTGGCCGGCTTCAAGAGCGGCGATGTGCGCGCCTTGGTGGCCACCGACATTGCCGCGCGCGGCATTGACATCGACGACCTGCCGCACGTGGTGAACTACGAAAT
>CANCCF010000080.1 GCA_947374485.1 Comamonadaceae bacterium
ACCGGCAACTTGACCGGCAATGTCACAGGCAATGTAACCGGCGACCTCACCGGCAACGCCAGCACCGCCACCTATGCCACCACGGCAGGCGAGGTGGATGCGGGCAACCTGACCGGTGATACCTTGGCTGGCAACGTGCTCAATTCCAGTTTGACATCGCTGGGCACCTTGTCGGCATTGAATGTCAGCGGCCCTAGCAACCTCATCGGCGCCACCACCATCAACATCGGCGCCAGCGTCGCCAGCACCACGATAGGCGGCGTGTCCAACCAGACCCTTTTGAACAGCGCGCTCAACGAGATCGGCAACAGCGGCGCCTATGCCACGGTGACCCACATTGGCGCAGGCGCTGCCAACCAAAGCACCACGACGGTCGGCAACAGCAATGCCCTGAGCACCGTCAGCAGCCAGGCAGGTGCCAGCTACCAGACGCTGACCAATACCACGGCCACCATGGGCACCGGCAGCGGTGGCATGGTGCAAACCGATGCGGCAAGCGCCACCATCCGTGCCTCCAGCAGCGGCGCACTGGCCACCAATGGCACGACCGGCACGATGGCGGTGAATGCGGGCGGCGGCTACACGGCCTACGCCACTTCGCAAAGCACGGGTGCCATGAATTCGATTGGCAACGTGGTCGACAACAAGCTCTACACCAACAAGATCAGTGGCAACACCTTTGTGGATGGCAACGTCTACATCAACGGCACGCTGGACTACGTGTCGAGCAACTCGGCCAACACCACGGTGATTGGCAGCGGCGCAGGCGGCAGCATATTGCCCAACCCCACAGCGGCCGTTGCCGCTGGCACGGCCATCGTGATGAAAGGCGCCACCGGCACGCAAACCGTGGTGGACGCCCATGGCAAGCTCAGCAACGTGACGGGCACGGCCACACAATCCACTGCGTCCATGACCCTGACCAACGGCATTGGCAACACCCACGGCCTGGTGGTGACAGAAACGCAGGCCACCCTGTCGGGCGGCACGCAGTCGAGCTCGCTGACCATGGCCGACAACGGCGCCACCTTCAGCGATTCGCAGACCGGCAGCCCGGTGCAGGTGCATGGCGTGAACGACGGCACAGGCGATTTCGACGCCGTCAATGTGCGCCAGTTTTCCGGCGCCATTGCCTCGGTGACGGCCATGGCCAATATTCCCCAAGTGGATCAGGACAAGAGCTTTGCCCTGGGCTTGGGCGTGGGCGGCTTCATGGGCAAGACGGCGCTGGCCGCGGGCCTGAGCTACCGCTTCACCCGCAACGGCGTGTTCAAGGCCAGCCTGTCCTCGGCCATGTCCCACAGCAACACCGATACCCTGGGCCTGGGTGTGGCTTGGTCGTACTGAAGCCCCGGCTTCAGACCAGTATGCAGGCGGCCCGCGTGTCGCCGTGGATGGGCCGCAGCGCGGGCACCTCCAGCGCGCAGCGCGCCTCGGCCATGGGGCAGCGGGTGCGGAACACGCAGCCGCTGGGCGGGTGGATGGGCGAGGGCAGGTCGCCCTGCAAAATCTGCACCTGCTTGTGGCGCTCCAGCACCGGGTCGGGAATCGGGATGGCCGACATCAGCGCCCGGGTGTAGGGGTGGGTGGGCCGGGCAAACAGCGACGCCTTGCTGGCCGTCTCCATGCAACGGCCCAGGTACATCACCATCACGCGGTCACTGATGTGGCGCACCACCGCCAGGTCGTGCGCAATGAAGACCAGCGCCAGTCCCAGTTCCTGTTGCAGCTCTTTGAGCAGGTTGATGATTTGCGCCTGGATGGACACGTCCAGCGCTGACACCGGCTCGTCACACACAATCAATTTGGGCTCCATCACCAAGGCGCGCGCGATGCCAATGCGCTGGCTCTGCCCGCCCGAAAACTCGTGCGGGTAGCGGTTGAGGTGCTGCTCGCTCAGGCCCACCTTGGGCAGCATGGCGCGCACCCGGCGCAGGGTCTCCTGGCTGCCGAGTTCCGGGCGGTGCGTGCGCAGCGGCTCGGAGACGATCTGGGCCACCGTCATGCGCGGGTTGAGGCTGGCCAGCGGGTCCTGAAAAATCATCTGCACGCTGCGCCGCATGGCCAGCCACTGCGACTCGGGTGCACCCAGCATCTCCTGGCCCTGCCATTGCACACTGCCGGAGGTGGCTGGCGTCAGGTTCAGCACGGCGCGCGCCAGGGTGGATTTGCCGCAGCCGGATTCGCCCACCACACCCAGCGTTTCGCCTGCAAACAGGTCAAAGGAAATGCCGTCCACCGCCTTCAAGGTGGCCGCAAGCGTCCAGGGCCAGTCGTGCGGCTGGCGCACCTGGAAGTGCACTTTCATGTCGCGCACCCGCAGCAGGGGCAACTGTGGTGGTGGTGCCGGTGCGGGTGCCTGTGGCGGGGCTGAGGCTGCTTCAGCCATGCAGATTCTCCCGGTGGTGGGCTAACACCACGGCGGGCTCCATGTGGCAGGTGCGCAGCACGCCGGGCCACGCGGCATCGCCGCGCGGCAGCGGCACGGTGGTTCGGCACACCTCTTCGGCCAGCGGGCAGCGCGGGTGGTAGGGGCAGCCCGAGGGCGGCTGCGCCATATTGGGCGGCGTGCCGGGGATGACCACCAGATGCTCGCGCTCACGGTCCAGGCGCGGCAGGGCGTGCAGCAGGCCGCTGGTGTAGGGGTGGCTGGGGCGCTCAAACATTTGCTGCACAGGTCCGTTTTCCATGGCGCGCCCGGCATACATCACCAGCACCTGGTCGCACAGCCCGGCCACCACGCCCAGGTCGTGGGTGATGAGCACAATGGCGGTGCCAAAGTCGCGCTGTAGCTCGCGCAACAGGGCCATGATCTGCGCCTGCACCGTCACATCCAGGGCGGTGCTGGGCTCGTCGGCAATCAAGAGCTCGGGCTCACACAGCAGGGCGGTGGCAATCATCACGCGCTGGCGCATGCCGCCCGAGAACTCGTGCGGGTACATGCCGATGCGCCGCGCGGCCTCCGGAATCTTGACCGCGTCCAGCAGGCGCAGGGCGTGCTGGCGCGCGGTCTTGCGGTCCTGCCCCTTGTGGAACTGCAGCACTTCCGTCATCTGCCGCTCCACCGTCAGGTAGGGGTTGAGCGAGGTCATGGGGTCCTGAAAAATCATGGCAATGCGGTTGCCGCGTATGCGGTTGAGCTCCGCCTCGGACAGGCCCAGCAGGTTGCGCCCCTGATAAAGAGCCTCACCCGTGGCACGGCCATTGCGCGCCAGCAGACCCATGACGGCCAGCACACTTTGGCTCTTGCCCGAGCCGCTCTCGCCGACTACGCCCAGGGTCTGGCCCTTGTCCACCGCAAAGTCCAGGTGGTTGACGGCGTACACCGTGCCGTCCTGGGTGCTGAATTGCACCCCGAGTTGCTTGACCTGCAGCACGGCCATGGCGCTAGCGTTCCTTCGGGTCGAGCGCGTCGCGCAGCCCGTCGCCGATGTAGTTGAAGCAGTACAGCGTGAGCGAGAGCAGCGCCGCCGGAAACAGCAGCATCCAGGGCGAGACCTCCATCACCGCCGTGCCGTCATGGATGAGCACGCCCCAGCTCGTCATGGGCTCCTGGATGCCCAGGCCCAGAAAGGACAGCACCGACTCGGTGAGGATCACGCCTGGCACGGTGACCGTGGTGTAGATCACCACAATGCCCAGCAGGTTGGGCACGATGTGCTGGAAGATGATGCGCCGCCTGGGCACGCCAATGGCGCGCGCCGCCTCCACAAACTCGCGCGAGCGCAGCGACAGGGTCTGGCCGCGCACCACGCGCGCCATGTCCATCCACGAAAACACGGTGATGGTCAGCACCACCAGATAAAACTCGCGCCCCAAGAGCGTGACCATCAGGATGGCAATCAGCAAATAGGGCACGGCATACATCATGTCCACCACGCGCATCATGAGCGCGTCCACCCTGCCTCCCAAGAAGCCCGCAACGGCACCCCAGACAATGCCCATGCTGACCGAGCTGAGCGTGGCCAGCAGCCCCACCATGAGCGAGATGCGTCCGCCCATCAGGCAGCGCACCAGCAGGTCACGGCCCGACTCGTCGGTGCCGAACCAGTGCATGTGCAGCCAGGTGGGCGCGCGGCTCATGGCCTCCCAGTCGCTTGTGTCAAAAGCATTGGGCAGCAGCCAGGGGCCCACGATGCAGGCCAGCGCCACCAGCACCAGCAGCACCAGGCTGGCCATGGCCGCGCGGTTGCGCGCAAAGCGCACGCGGGCCGCTGCCCAGGGGCTGCGCCCGCGCCAGGCGGGTTGCAGGCCCTCCTGGCTGGCGGCCGGTGTGGGCAGGGGGTGTTGCAAGAGCATGGCGCGTATCCCTAGTAGCGGATCTTCGGGTCCAGCAGCGCGTAGCCCAGGTCCACCAGCAGGTTGAAGAGCACGGCCACCACCGTCACCAGCACCACCAGGCCCAGCACCAGGGTGTAGTCGCGGTTGCCCGCGCCGCTCACGATCAGTTTGCCCAGGCCCGGCAGCGAGAACACCGACTCGGTCACCACCGCCGATGTGATGGACGCGATGGCCAGCGGCCCAATCAGCGAGACCACCGGCAGCAGCGCGGGCTTGAGGGCGTGGCGCAGCACCACGGTGCGCATGGGCAGGCCCTTGGCGCGGGCGGTGCGGATGTAGTTGCTGCCCAGCACCTCGATCATGCTGCCGCGCATCACGCGCGCAATGGTCGCCACGTTGATGATGACCAGCAGCACCATGGGCAGCACCATGTAGCGCGGATCAAAGCCGTTCCAGCCGCCTGCAGGCAACCACGGCAGCCAGATGGCAAACACCAGAATCAGCACCGGCCCCAGCACAAAGGAGGGGAAGGCATTGCCCACGTTGCCCAAGAGCATCACGCCATAGTCCACCGCGCTGTTTTGCCGCAGCGCCGCCACACAGCCCAGGGCCACACCCACAAACAGCGAGATCAGCAAGGAGCCACCACCCACGGTGGCCGACACCGGCAGCGCAGTGGCCACCAGCTCGTTGACGCTCCAGTCGGCATAGCGGAAGGACACGCCGAGGTCGCCATGCAAGACGCTGTTGAGGTAGAGCAGGTACTGCTTCCACAGTGGTTCGTCGAGGTGGTATTTGGCGTTCAGGTTGGCCAGCACGGCGGCCGAGATGCGGTGCTCCTTGTCGAACGGGCCGCCGGGCGTGAAGTGCAGCATCAGGTAACACACGGTGATGACGGCCAGCAGCGTGGGCAGCGTGGCCAGCAGGCGGCGCAGGGCGTAAGACCACATGGCAGTGGCGCCCTTAGTGTTTGCGAATGAAAAGCTCTTTGCCGCGGTAGCGGTCCAGCGCGTTGGTCTCGGTGTAGCCGCCCACCCAGGGCTTGACCAGGCGCGGCACGGTGTATTGCAGGAGCGAGATGATGGGGTAGTCTTCCATCACCAGCTGGGCGGCTTGGGTCAGCAGGGCCTGGCGTTTTTTCGGGTCGCTGGCCAAGTTGCCCTGGTCGATGAGGGCCTCGGCCTGGCGGTTGCAGTTGCGCTGGTTGTTCTGGTCGGAGTCGCACTGCACCAGGGTCAGGAAGGTGGTGGCGTCGTTGTAGTCGGCCACCCAGCCGTTGCGCGCAATCTGGTATTCGCCGTCCACCCGGCGCTTGATCAGCACTGTGAACTCCATGGCCTCCAGCTCGGTGTCCAGACCCAGCTTGGTCTTCCACTCGGAGGCGGCAAAGATGGCCATCTTCTTGTGGTACTCGCTGTTGTTGTAGGCAAAGCGCAGTTTGGTTCCCGGCCGCACACCGGCTTCCGTCAGCAATTTCTTGGCCTCGGCCACGCGCTTCTCCATGGGCCAACTGGCCCAGTCGTAGGTGGTGACATCGGCCCCGGCCGTGCCCTTGACGATCAGGCCATAGGTGGGCAATTGGCCGTCGGCGGTGACGCGCTGGGCCAGGATGTCGCGGTCTATCACCAGGGAGAGCGCCTTGCGCACCCGCACGTCTTTGAGCAGCGGGTCTTTGACATTGAATGAGTAGTAGCGCAAGGCCAGTTGCGGGGTGTTGTGGATGTCCTTGGGGTACTGGGCCTTGTATTTTTCGTAGGTGCCGGGGGGCAACTGGTAGACCCATTCGTTTTCACCGGACTCGTAGAGCTTGACGTCGGTGTTGCCGTCTTCCACCGCCAAGTAGGTGAACTTGGTGAGCTGTACGTTTTTGCTGTCCCAGTACTTCGGGTTCTTGGTCAGCACAATCTTGTTGTTGACCTGCCAGTCCGAGAGCACAAAGGCGCCGTTGCTCACCATGTTGGCCGGGCGCACCCAGTCTTTGCCGAATTTCTCGACGGTGGCGCGGTGCACCGGGCTGAATTGCGCATTGGCCACCAGCGCGGGCATGAAGCTCACCGGAAAAGGCGTTTTGATTTCCAGCGTGTATTTGTCGGGGGCGCGCACGCCCAAAGTGGTGGGTGCCGACTTGCCCGCCACGATTTCCTTGCCGTTGACCATGAAGATGCCGTAGGTGGCGGCGTATTCCGAGGCCATCTTGGGGTCCAGAAAGCGGCGCAGGGCGTAGACGAAATCTTCGGCAGTGACAGGGTCGCCGTTGGACCATTTGGCGTTCTGGCGCAGCTTGAAGACCCAGGTGGTGGGCTCGGTCTGCTTCCAGCTCTCGGCCACGCCGGGGACGATTTTGCCGGCCCCGTCTTCGGCCGTCAGGCCTTCAAACAGGTCGCGCACCACATTGCTGGCGGGCACGCCCTGGGGCAGGGCCGGGTCCAGTGAATCGGGTTCGGAGCCGTTGTTGCGGATGAGCTCCTGGCGCTCGGCCAGCTGGGTGCCGGGGGGGATGGTGGCTGCAAGCAGGGGGCCACTAAGGGCTGCCACGCTGCACCACAAGACTGCGGTCAGGGCAGTACGGTTCCAGCATGTGGGCAAGGATTGGGGCGAAGGCATGGCAGGCTCCTGTGTCGGAAAACAAGGGACCGCGCGGGCATGCGCGGTGGTTTCCTCCGGCCTGAATGTCTTGTCGTCGCGTGCCCTGCAAGGCACACCATCCACTGTAGCGAAGCCAACAAAAAAAGGGAGCCTTGCGGCTCCCCTTTTTGATAAACGTCAAGCTTGGGTGGCTTACACCAGCAAGGCGTTCACGCGCTTCACATAGGCGGCCGGGTCGTCCGGCAGGCCACCTTCGGCCAACAGGGCCTGGTCGAACAGGATGTGCGCCAGGTCGTGGAAGTGCACCGAGCCATCGAGCTTTTTCACCAGCGCGTGTTCGGCGTTCACCTCCAGCACCGGCTTGACTTCAGGTGCGGTTTGGCCAGCCTGCTTGAGCATGCGCGCCAGCTGCGTGCTCATGCCGTGGTCTTGCACCACCAGGCAGGCCGGGCTGTCCACCAGGCGGGTGGTGACGCGCACGTCCTCGGCCTTGTCTTTCAGTGCTTCTTTCAATTTGGCCAGCACGGGCTTGAAGGTTTCGGCAGCCTCTTCGGCAGCCTTCTTCTCGGTCTCGTCTTGCAGGCTGCCCAGGTCGACTGCGCCCTTGGCCACGCTTTGCAGTGGTGTGCCATCGAAGTCGTGCAGGTAGTTCAGCGCCCACTCGTCCACACGGTCCGTCATCAAGAGCACTTCAATGCCCTTTTTCTTGAACACTTCCAGGTGCGGGCTGTTCTTGGCTGCCGCCAGGCTGTCGGCGGTGATGTAGTAAATCGCCTCCTGCCCCTCCTTCATGCGCGCCTTGTAGTCGGCCAGCGAGACGGCTGCGGTGTCGCTCTGGGTGGAGGCAAAGCGCAGCAGTTTGGACAGGCGCTCCTTGTTGCCAAAGTCTTCGCCCAGGCCTTCTTTCAATACGGCGCCAAATTCTGCGTAGAACTTGCTGTATTTACCCGCGTTCTTTTCCGCTTCTGCTTTTTCATCAGCGCTCAAAACGTCGGTCACGCCATCCGCACCGGCTTCTGGCACCATGTCGTTCTTGGCCAGGTCTTCCAGCATGGACAGCACGCGCTTGGTGCAACCCTCGCGGATGGCTTTGACGTCGCGGCTCTCTTGCAGCAGCTCGCGGCTGACGTTCAGGGGCAGGTCGGCCGAATCCACCACGCCTTTGACAAAGCGCAGGTAGGTGGGCAGCAGGGCCTCGGCATCGTCCATGATGAAGACGCGTTTGACGTACAGCTTCAGGCCGCCCTTTTTGTCGCGGTTCCACAGGTCTTGCGGCGCTTTGCCCGGGATGTAGAGCAGCTGCTTGTATTCAGTGCTGCCTTCCACCCGGTTGTGGGTGTGGGCAAGCGGTGCTTCGAAGTCGTGGCTGATCTGCTTGTAGAAATCGTCGTACTGCTCTTGCGTGATGTCTTTCTTGGCGCGGCTCCAGATGGCGTTGGCCTTGTTGACGGTTTCCCACTCGCCGGTCTTGACCATGGCGCCGGGCTGGCGGCCGCCTTCTTCGTTGCCGGGGGTGATCAGCTCGCCGTCTTTCCACTCTTCCTTTTCCATCTGGATGGGCAGGCTGATGTGGTCGGAGTACTTGTTGACAATGCCCTTGACCTTCCAGCTCTGGGTGTAATCCAGCGCGTCGTCGCGCAGGTGCAGGATGACGCTGGTGCCCCGCGCTTCGCGTGTGATGCTTTCCACCTCAAAGGCGCCACCACCGCTGGCGCCGCCGTCGCTGACCCAGCGCACGCCCTGGTCGGCGGGCAAACCTGCGCGGCGCGATTCCACGGTGATCTTGTCGGCCACGATGAAGCCGGAGTAAAAGCCCACGCCAAACTGGCCGATGAGTTGCGAGTCGGCCTTCTGGTCGCCGCTCAACTTGCTGACGAAATCCTTGGTGCCGCTCTTGGCAATGGTGCCCAGGTTGTCAATGGCTTCCTGTTGGCTCAAACCAATGCCGTTGTCGGTGATGGTCAGCGTCTTGGCGTCCTTGTCGAGCACCAGGCGCACCTTGAGTTCGGAGTCGTTCTCGTAGAGGGCGGGGTTGTTGATGGCTTCAAAGCGCAGCTTGTCGCAGGCGTCCGACGCGTTGGAGATCAGCTCGCGCAGAAAGATTTCTTTGTTGGAGTACAGCGAGTGGGTGACCAGGTGCAGCAGTTGTGCGACTTCGGCCTGGAAAGAGAGGGTTTGCTTGCTCATAGGTTTTCTATAGGTCTAAAACAAAGGATTGTGTCTGGTTGGCTCGGCCTTGCCGGCGAAGCAACTGGTAAATGTGGGCAGGGTGGCGAATTTCAAGTGGCAGACCGTCCGGTCAATTTCATGCAGAATGGCGCCGTGGCGACACCTCCTGACCGTTCCAAATCTTCCGACCGCAAACCAGCGGCGCGTGACTTTTCGCTCGATCCTTTGCCTGTGCCGGATGCGACCGAGAGCAACACCGATACCGCCTGGGGACTGTGGGAGCACACTTTGAAGTCCTTGGAAGAGCCCATCCCACAGACCCAGCCCGCAGAGCTGCAGGACTTCCCGGACACCGAGCACGCCGGCTTGCAGGTACCAGTACCCCAAAAGCCTTGAGCTGAGGGCCTGCGCAGCCCGCGCCTGTTGGGGTTTTAGAATTTTTCCTGCGGCTGCAGGTAGCGCCACTGCCCCACCGGCAGGTTGCCCAGCATGACGCGGCCAATGCGCACGCGCTTGAGGCCCACCACTTTCAGGCCCACCTGCTCGCACATGCGCCGTATCTGGCGCTTTTTGCCCTCGGTCAGCACAAAGCGCAGCTGTTCGGGGTTTTGCCATTCCACCACCGCCGGCTTCAGCGCCTGGCCGTCCAGGCTCAGACCGTGGCGCAACAGGGCCAGCTGGCTCTTGGGGAAGACGGACTGCACGTCGCTGCTGATGGGGTCGTCATCGTCAATGCGGCTGAGTTGCGTAGGGGCGGCTGCGTAGGTGGCAGCCGCCGAGGCTTCGGCGGCCGTGTTGGCCCGTCCCGTGTACACCACGCGCACCAGGTATTCCTTTTCCATCACCGCGTCTTCGCCAATCAGCTGGCGCGCCACGCGGCCGTCTTGCGTCAGCACCAATAGGCCGGTGGAATCAATGTCCAGGCGGCCCGCGGGCACCAGGCTTTTGAGCTGGCTGCCGTGGAAAAAGAAGCGGGCGTTGTCGTCTTGCCAGCGATTCTGCGGCTGCACCAGGGTGATGGCGGGCTCGTGCCCGTCTTCGGCCTGGCCGCTGACCAGGCCAATGGGCTTGTTGATCAGGATGGTGACCTGGTTGGCCTGCTGGCCCTTGGCCTGTTTGTCGATGTCGATCTTCACGTCGGGCGTGACCTGCATGCCCATTTCGGCCACACGGCCGTTGACCTTGACCCAGCCCTTGGCAATCCATTCATCGGCTTCGCGGCGCGAGGCCATGCCCAGCTCGGCCATGCGCTTGTTCAGGCGCACCGTGCCGTTCGGCCCCACGGCCTTGGTGTTGCTTTGCCCCTGTGGCATGGGCGCGCGCCCAGTAGGGGGCGCGGCGCGGCGGAAAACGGGCGGGGCTTTGGGTTCGGTCATGGGCCCATTTTACGAGCCCGCCCAGAGCTGTTGAATCAGCTCTTCTGCATGGGGCAGGTGTTGAGCCCCAGCACGGTGTAGAGCGGGCACCAGCCGACGGCGCCGGTCAGCAACGGCACTATGCCAATCCAGCCCCAGACACCAATGGTGCCGGTGAACATCAGGGCCAGCAGCAAGAGGCCAGCGGCAATGCGCAGTGCGCGGTCCAGGGTGCCTTCATTGGTTTTCATGGGAAGTCCTTTGCATCAAGCGTTGTAGATGGCGCTATTGGAGCGCCATCACGCTGCTTTGTCTGTGACTTTGGTCACACGGTCATGTTCCATCGGCCACGGCCCGCAGCGCCTGGCTGTTGCGAATCAGAACGTGCTCGCGCGCCAGCTCCACCCAGCCCTCGCGCTCAAAGCGGCGCAGCAGGCGCGACACCATCTCGCGCACGGTGCCCAGCTCATCGGCCAGTTGCTGGTGGCTCAGTGCGATGTCCTGCCCACGCCCCAAGAGGCAAGCCGCCAGACGCTGGTCCAGGCGCTGGAAGGCCACCGCGTCAATCAGGCCGGTGAGGTCGGCCATGCGCTCGGCAAACAGTCCCAGCACGGCGTTGCGGAACACGGGCGTCTCCAACCACTGCACAAACACCGGTGGCGTAATCAGCAGCAGGCGCGTGGCCCGCGTGCTGATGCCCTGGGCGCAAAGCGGTGTGCTGCGAAACAGGCTGGCGCTGGAGACCAGACACAGCTCGCCCGGCACCACCCGGTACAGCTCCAGCGAGCGGCCGTCTGCGGCATGGCGCGAGACCTTGACCTCGCCCTCCAGCACCAGGGGGAAGCCTTGGCAGGGGGCGTTGGTGTCGAACAGCACGGTGTGGGCGGGCACGGCAATGGGATCTGCGGCGGGGCCCAAATCGGCCAGGCTGGGTAACACTTCGGCCAGCGCGGGGTAGAGGGCGAGTGGCTGGGTGTTCATGGCGGCAGTGTAGACCCTGCGGTTTATATGAGCGGGCTCAAGCCTTGAACACCTGCGAACGCAAGGCCTGCAAATCCAGAATCCGCAGGCCGCCATACTCCACGCGAATGGAGCCCTGTTCGGCCAAGGCAGTCAGCGCCTCGTTCACGCGCTGGCGCGACAGCCCCACCAGGTAGGCCAGCTCCTGCTGGGTGATGCGCAGCACCTCGCCCACGCCGGGGTACAGCGTGGGGTTGAACAGCGCGGCCAGACTGCGCGCCACGCGGATGTCGGGGTTGGTCAGGCGGTCGATCTCGCGCGCCGCTATGAACTGTCCCAGGCGCTCGTTGAGCTGGTTCATGACAAAGCGGTTGAAGCCAATCGAGTGGTCCAGTAGCCAGTGAAACGTGTCCACATGCAGGCCCGCCACCAGGCTTTTGCGCAGGGGCTGGATGTTGTATTTGTAGGTCTCGCGCTTCAGGGCCGTGCCCTCGCCAAACCAGCCACCGGGCGGCACGCCGGTGAAGGTCATGGTCTGGCCTTCGGCGTTGTCGGTGCTCATTTTCAAGAGGCCATCGACCACGCCAAACCAGTAGGTCACGGGGCGGCCCATGCGGCAGACAAACTCGCCCGGCAGGGCCTCGCTGATGCGCAAATCGTCCACCGCGCGCTGGTGCTCGTCTTTGCTGAGCAGGCGCAGCCAGGGGATGGCGGCCAGTTCGGGCTCGGTGAGCGGGCGGCGGCGTTGGTGCAGTGCGCTGTCTTGGGCCATGGCTGGGGCTTGATTTTGTAAGCCTGGAATAAGTGAAGGGAAAACACCTACCGGGAAGCGCATGAATTGTCGTCCGAATGACAACCAGGCGTCAATGGCGGTGCCAATAATCAAGGCACACGAAGAGCCCCGCTTGCACCATGGGGGCAACCAGAGGAGACCCATGCGAACCACTTTTCCGCAACTGCTGCTGCAGCATGCCGCCCAGCGCCCGCAAGCGCCCGCCATGCGCGAGAAGGAATATGGCATCTGGCAGACCCTGAGCTGGCAGGCCCTGGCCACCCTGGTGGCCGAGCTGGCCGCAGGGCTCCACCAGGCCGGGCTGCGCCGGGACGACCACATGGTGGTGGTGGGCGCCAACCGCCCGCGCCTCTACGCCACCATGCTGGCCGTGCAAGCCTTGGGTGCCGTGCCCATCCCGCTGTACCAGGACGCGGCCGCGGCCGAATGCGTGTTCCCCATCAACAATGCCGAAGTGACCTTTGCCTTTGCCGAAGACCAGGAGCAGGTCGACAAGCTGCTGGAGATTCGCCCGCAGTGCCCGCAATTGGCACGCATCTACTTTGACGACCCGCGTGGCCTGCGCAACTACGACGAACCGGGTCTCGCCTCTCTGGACGAGCTGCAGGCACGCGGCAAAGCGTTTGCATCTTTGCACACCGACTTCTTCAAAGACGAAGTGGCCAAGATCCAGCCTGACGATGTGGGCGCCATGTTTTTCACCTCCGGCACCACCGGCAACCCCAAGGGTGTGGTGCACACGCACGACTCGCTCTTGAACCGGGCCCGCGCCGGGGCCGACTTTGACAAGTTGACCAGTGACGAAGAGGTGCTGGCCTATTTGCCCCCGGCCTGGATCGGCCAGAACATTTTTTCGTATGCCCAGTGGCTGGCCTGTGGCTACGTGGTGAACTGCCCCGAGTCGGCCGCCACGGCCAGCATCGACCTGAAGGAAATTGGCCCGACCTATTACTTCGCGCCACCGCGCGTGTTTGAAGGTCTGTTGACCAGTGTGATGATCCGCATGGAAGACGCTTCTCTCCTCAAGCGCCGCATGTTCCACGCCTTCATGGCCGTGGCCCAGCGGGTGGGCCCGGCGCTGATGAATGGCGAAGCCGTCGGCTTGGCCGACAAGCTCTTGTACGCCCTGGGCAACGTGTGCGTGTACGGCCCGCTGCGCAACACCCTGGGCTTCAGCCGGGTGCGTGTGGCCTACACCGCGGGCGAGGCCATTGGGCCGGACCTGTTCAGCTTTTACCGCTCGATTGGCATCAACCTGAAGCAACTCTACGGCTCCACTGAGACTGCGGTGTTCGTCTGCCTGCAGCCCGACACCGAAGCCCGTGCCGACACCGTGGGCGTGCCCTGCGCCGGGGTGGAGATCAAGGTGGCCGACAACGGCGAAATATTGGTCAAGTCGCCCGGCCTTTTCAAGGCCTATTACAAGAACCCGGCCGCCACCGCCGAGGTGCTGACATTGGACGGCTGGTACCACACCAGCGATGCCGGTTTTCTGGATGGCCACGGCCACCTGAAGATCATCGACCGCGTGAAAGACGTGGGCCGCATCCAGGGCGGCGCCTTCGACGGCGCCCTGTTCGCGCCCAAGTACGTAGAAAACAAATTGAAATTTTTCCAGCATATCAAGGAAGTGGTGGCCTATGGCGACGGGCGCGAGAAAGTCTGCGTGCTCATCAACATCGACTTCGACGCCGTGGGCAACTGGGCCGAGCGGCGCAACCTGCCGTATGCGGGCTACACCGATCTGGCGCAAAAGCCCGAGGTCTACCAGCTCATCCAGGAGTGTGTGGAAAAGGTCAACGCCGACCTGAGCGCCGACGCGCTCCTGGCGGGCAGCCAGGTCAGCCGCTTTTTGATTCTGCACAAGGAATTGGATGCCGATGACGGCGAACTCACCCGCACCAACAAGGTCCGCCGCGGCTTTATTGCCGACAAATACAGCGTCTTGGTGGACGCCCTGTACGCAGGCAAGACCAGCCAGTTCATCGAGACCGTTGTCAAATTTGAAGACGGTCGCACCGGCAGCGTCAGCGCCACGCTGCGCCTGGACGATGCGAAGACATTTGCCCCCGTGAAGGCTGCAGCATGAGCACGAAGAAAATAGGCGACGTCATTTTGGACGTCAAAAATATCAGCTTGAGTTTCGGTGGCGTCAAAGCCCTGACGGATATTTCCTTCAATGTGAAAGAGCATGAAATCCGCGCCATCATCGGCCCCAACGGCGCGGGCAAAAGCTCCATGCTCAACTGCATCAACGGCGTCTACCGTCCGCAACTTGGCTCCATCACTTTCCGTGGCCAGACCTTTGGCCACATGGACAGCCACCAGGTGGCCAGCATGGGGATTGGGCGCACCTTCCAGAACCTGGCGCTGTTCAAGGGCATGAGCGTGCTCGACAACATCATGTCCGGGCGCAACCTCAAAATCAAAAGCAGCATCTTCATGCAGGCCCTGCGACTGGGCCCGGCCGAGCGCGAGGAAATCATGCACCGCGAGGCGGTGGAACGCATTATTGATTTTCTGGAAATCCAGGCCTACCGCAAGACGCCCGTGGGCCAGTTGCCCTACGGCCTGCAAAAGCGCGTGGACCTGGGCCGCGCCCTGGCCATGGAGCCGCAGGTGCTGCTGCTGGACGAACCCATGGCCGGCATGAACGTGGAAGAAAAGCAGGACATGTGCCGCTTTGTGCTGGACGTGAACGACGAATTCGGCACCACCGTCGTGCTGATCGAGCACGACATGGGCGTGGTGATGGACATCTCCGACCGCGTGGTGGTGCTGGACTACGGCAAGAAGATTGGCGACGGTACGCCTGATGAAGTACGCAACAACGCAGACGTGATTTCCGCGTACCTCGGCACCTCGCACTAAGGATTTCAACCATGGCTTTTTTCTTAGAGACTTTGCTGGGCGGCCTGATGGCCGGCATGCTGTATTCGCTGGTGGCGCTGGGCTTTGTGCTGATCTACAAGGCCTCGGGCGTCTTCAACTTTGCGCAGGGCGCCATGGTGCTGTTTGCAGCCTTGGCGATGGCGCGCTTCTCGGAGTGGATTCCACTCTTGGGCATCACGAATTTCTTCCTCGTCAACGCGCTGGCTTTTGTCGGCGCCGGCGTCGTGATGTTTGGGGTGGCCTGGATCATCGAGCGCCTGGTGCTGCGCCATCTGGTCAACCAGGAAGGCACCACGCTCTTGATGGCCACCCTGGGCATTACCTACTTCCTGGAAGGCCTGGGCCAGTCGCTGTTTGGCAGCAGCATCTACAAGATCGACATCGGCATGCCCAAGGACCCGGTGATGATTCTGGAGAGCACTTTTCAAGGCGGCATCCTGATCAACAAGGAGGACTTTTACGCTGCCATCATCGCCGCCGCACTGGTGGCCCTGCTCAGTGTCTTTTTCCAGAAGACCTCCACCGGGCGCGCCCTGCGCGCCGTGGCCGATGACCACCAGGCCGCCC
>CANCCF010000081.1 GCA_947374485.1 Comamonadaceae bacterium
CATGTCCTCGTGCAGGGCAATAGCTTCGTCCAAGGCCGGGTCTGAGCCCTGGGCATAGGCGCCAATTTGCACCAGGTCGCGGCTCTTCTCGTACTTGGAGTAGACCGCGCGAAAGCGCCGTGCCAGCTCGAAGTGCTCGCGCGAGACCACGTTGTGCATCACCCGCGAGGCGGATTGTTCGATGTCGATGGCGGGGTAATGTCCGGCCTCGGCCAGGCTGCGCGAGAGCACGATGTGGCCGTCCAGAATCGCGCGTGCGGCATCCGCAATCGGGTCCTGCTGGTCATCGCCTTCGGTCAGCACGGTATAAAAAGCGGTGATGGAGCCCACGCCATTCAAGCCGTTGCCGCTGCACTCCACCAGCTGCGGCAGCTTGGCAAAACACGACGGCGGGTAGCCCTTGGTGGCGGGTGGCTCGCCAATGGCCAGCGCAATCTCGCGCTGCGCCATGGCGTAGCGGGTGAGCGAATCCATCAGCAGGAGCACGTGCTGCCCTTGGTCGCGAAAGCTCTCGGCAATCGCCGTGGCATACGACGCCCCCTGCATGCGCAGCAGCGGCGGCGCGTCCGCCGGTGCCGCCACCACCACCGAGCGGGCGCGGCCTTCGGCGCCCAGAATGTCTTCAATGAATTCCTTCACCTCGCGGCCCCGCTCACCCACCAGCCCGACCACGATCACATCGGCCTGGGTGTAGCGGGCCATCATGCCCAGCAGCACGCTCTTGCCCACACCCGAGCCCGCGAACAGGCCAATGCGCTGGCCGCGCCCCACCGTCAGCAGGGCGTTGATGGCGCGCACGCCGGTGTCCAGGCTGTGGCGCACCGGGTCGCGGTCCATGGCGTTGATGGGTTTGCGCTCCAGCGGCTGCGCTGCCACATCCGCAATCGGGCCCATGCGGTCCAGCGGCTGGCCCTGCGAGTCCACCACCCGGCCCAACAGGCCTGGGCCCAGCGGCAGACGCAGCATGCCGGTGTCCGAAGCAAAGTCGGCGGCAGACGCAGCATGCAGGCGCGGCACCGGCACAAAGCTGGGCGCAGGCGCCACGCTGGCGCCACTGGAGAGGCCGTGCACGTCACCCGCTGGCATCAGAAACGCGCGGTCATTGGCAAAGCCCACCACCTCGGCCAGCACGGGCGCGCGCAGGCCTGAGGTCACCAGGCACTGCGAGCCCACCGGGGCGCGCAGGCCGCTGGCCTCCAGCACCAGCCCGGCCAGGCGGGTCAGGGTGCCGCGCACCTCGGGGGTGGCGCTGCGCAGCACGCGGCCCTGGGCGCGCTGAAAAAAATCGTTCCAGGGAAGCTGCG
Source organism: Comamonadaceae bacterium (assembly GCA_947374485.1). Classification (GTDB taxonomy): domain Bacteria; phylum Pseudomonadota; class Gammaproteobacteria; order Burkholderiales; family Burkholderiaceae_C; genus Allorhodoferax. The sequence goes on from CANCCF010000081.1 coordinate 1,305, forward strand.
TTCCGGCAAGCGCATCATCCACGGCTTTACCCGCCAGCTCGGCGCTCACCGGCTGCGCGGCCTCGCCACTGGCCGTGTTGTCCAGCGCCTGTGGCGCCTCCAAAAGATCTTCAGCGGACATCGAGGTCTGCCTCCCAGCTCGACTCCAGGCCCAGACTGGCCACGGCCCGGTGCCAGCGGCGCTGCACCGTGCCGTCCACCACCGTGCCCGCAGCCTCCACCAGACAGCCGCCAGGGCTGACGCTGGCATCGGGCACCAGGCTCAGGTTCAGGTTGGGGAATTCACGCGCCACGTCGTCGGCCATCACCTCCAGGTCCTGCGGGTGCAGGCGCACGGCGGCCATCTTGGTGTCCACCGTCAGCATGCCCAGCGCCTCACGCAGCACCGGCTGCAGGGCGTTGGGGTTGGCGGTGAGCTCGCGGCGCAGCACCTGGCGCGCCAGCTCGCAGGCCAGCTCCAGCACGCCCTGGGCCAGCGCCTGTTGCGATTGCTCCACCTGCGCCTGGGCCGACCGGAACAGCGCCAGAAACTGGTCCGCCGCGTCTTGCCCCTGGGTGGCGATGTATTCGGTGATGAGGCGCTGGCCCTCGAGCGTGGCCTGGGCATGCCCCTGCGCATAGCCGTCGGCAAAACCGGCCTGGCGGGCTGACCCATCGCGGGCGCGGTCTTCGGCCTCGGCCTGCGCTTTGACCTTGGCGGCAAAGCGCAGGGCGGCCTGGTCGACCGGGTCGAAGGCCCAGTCGCTTGCCGCAACCACATCTTCGGCCGGGATGAAAGAGGAGTGGGCGCGTGACATCAGACCATGGCGTCTTCGCCACCTCCGCCGCCAATCACAATCTGGCCCTCGTCCGCCAGGCGGCGCACGGTCTTGAGGATTTCCTTTTGCTGCGCCTCCACTTCCGAAAGGCGCATGGGGCCGCGCGACTCCAGGTCTTCCTTGAGGGTGGCGGCCGCGCGGGTGGACATGTTGGCCAGAATTTTGTCCTTGAGCTCGGGTTGCGCGCCCTTGAGGGCCACGATGAGCACATCGGTGGACACTTCTTTCAGCACCATCTGGATGGCCTTGTCGTCGAGCTTGAGCACATCGTCAAAGACAAACATCTTGTCCATGATCTTCTGCGCCAGGTCGGCGTCGTGGCTGCGGATGGATTCGATCACCGTGCCCTCGATGGCCGTGCCCATCAGGTTGATCATCTCGGCGGCCGTCTTCACGCCACCCAGCGAGGCCTTGCGGATCTTGTCGCCACCGGCCAGCACGTTGAACAGCACTTCATTCAGGTCTTTGAGGGCAGTGGGCTGAATGCCTTCCATGGTGGCCACGCGCAGCATGACCTCGTTGCGCTGGCGCTCGGGCAATTGCTTCAAGACATCGGCGGCCTGGTCAAACTCCAGGTGCACCAGGATGGCGGCCACGATTTGCGGGTGCTCGTTGCGCAGCAGCTCGGCCACCGACAGCGGATCCATCCACTTCAGGCTCTCGATGCCGGAGACGTCGCCGCCCTGCAGAATGCGGTCAATCAGCAGTGCGGCCTTGTCGTCGCCCAGGGCCAATTTCAGCACCGAGCGCACATAGTCGCCGGAGTTGGATACCAAGAGGCTTTGGGAAGCCGCCACGCCGTGGAACTTGGCCACCACATCGTCCACCCGCTCGCGGGTGATCTGCTGCGTTTTGGCAATGGCCTCGCCCAGCTTTTGCACTTCCTTGGGGGACAAATGCTTGAAGACCTCCGACGCCTCGGCCTCGCCCAGGGACATCATCAGAATGGCCGCGCTTTGCAATCCGTCTTCGTTTGGCATAGTGTTTTGTTCGGTGCGCCCGCTACAGCCGATAGGCTTTAGGCAGCCGCTTCCCCGTTGATCCAGGTTTTCACGATGTTAGCCACCGCAGCCGGATTGTCACGCGTAAGTTGGCGGGCTTCTTCCATGCGCAGCTCGGAATCGCTGATGGCCGGCGGCTCGCTGTGCGCTTTGGGCGCGGCCAGCTGGGGGCGCTCGGGCTCTTCGGACTCCATGGCGTCGAGCTGCACCTCGCGCACATGCGGGCGGCTCTCGGCCAGGGTCTTCAGCGCCGGTTTGACAAAGCCCATCAGCACCAGCGCAGCCAGGGCCAGGGTGCCCAGCGGCCAGGCCAGGCTTTGCGCCAGGTCCACCACCACCGGCTGGCGCCACAGCGGGATGTCCACCGCAGTCACTTTTTCTTCCACAAAGGGCGCGTTCATCAGGTTGACGGAATCACCCCGGTCCTTGTTGAAGCCCACGGCCTCGCGCACCAGGGCGTTCATTTTCTCCAGTTGCGCGTCGGTCAGCGGCGTGCTGGTGACCTTGCCCTTGTCATCGGTCTTGACGAAGTTGTTGATGACCACGGCCGCATTGATGCGCTTGACCACGCCGGTGGCACCCTTGACCACGTTGATGGTCTTGTCCACCTCGTAGTTGACGATGGATTCTTTTTTCACGCTGTTGTTGCCTGCCGACTGCCCGGCTGCGGTGAGCGCCTGCGGCTGGCCGTTGATGGGCGCCGAGGATTGGGCCGGTGGCTGGTTGGACGTGGCACCGGGCACGCCCGAGGGCGTGGCCGAGCTGCCGTTGGTACTTTCCACGGTTTGCTGGCTGCGCACGGCGCTGGTGTCGGGCTGCAGGTTGGGCTTGTGGCTTTCGGTGGTGGACTCGGATTGCGAAAAATCCACCTCGGCCGTGACCTGCGCCTTGACGTTTTGCGCGCCCACCAGCGGCTCCAGAATGTCCAGGATGCGGCGGCTGTAGACCTGCTCGATTTGCTGGGCGTATTGCAGCTGCTCGGCATCCCCATTCAGACTGGCGCCTGCCCCATTGACCTTGGAGAGCAGCTTGCCGGTGTCATCCAGCACGCTGACGGCGTTGGGGTCCATCTCCGGCACGCTGGAGGCCACCAGGTGCACGATGCCCGCCAGTTGGGTCTTGTCCAGGCTGCGCCCGGGCTGCAGGCTCAGCAGCACCGAGGCTGAGGGCTTTTGCTGGTCACGAAAGAAGCCGTTCTGGTTGGGCAGGGCCAGGTGCACGCGGGCATTGGCCACCGAGCCAATCGACTGGATGGAACGGGTGAGCTCGCCCTCCAGCCCGCGCTGGAAGGTCAGGCGCTCCTGGAACTGGGTCATGCCAAAGCGGTTCGACTCCATCATCTCGAAGCCCGACACCGAGCCCTTGGGCAGGCCCAGCGAGGCCAGCTTCAGGCGCGCATCGTGCACCCGGTCGGCGGGCACCAGGATGGCGCCGCCGCCCTCGGAATATTTGTAGGGGATGTTCATGGTGCCCAGCTGGGCGATGACGGCGCCGCCATCCTTGTCGGCCAGGTTGGAGTACAGCACCCGCCACTCGGCCTGGCGGCCCATCACCAAGCCCACCGCCGCAATCGCCACGAACAAGACAATGCCCAGCACCAGGCGCAGGCGCTGGCCCTGCTCCAGGCCATTGAAGCGCTGGAAGACACTGGGGTTCAGGGGAATAGCGTTTGTTGCGGACATAGGGGGCTTCCAATAGTGCAGGGCCCATGGAGCCATGCGATTGGGTCTGATTATTCGAGCCACCCCGTAAAACATTAGCCTGAAAAGCGCTGGCTTTACCCCCCAATTGAAAATAATGGGCACCCAGCCTCGCACCTAGTATTAGCCCCAATCAAGTTCTCCCGGAAGCTGCCATGGACCTCAAACTCTCCCCCCTGACGATGCCCTCCCCGGTGCGCCCCGGCGCGGGCGTGCGCCCGGGTGCGGCGGCCGGTGTGGCAGAGGCGGGCGGCGGCTTCTCCGGCGCCTTGAAAAGCGCACTGAATTCGGTGAGCGCGGCGCAAAACGAATCCACCCGCCTGCAGCAGGAAGTGCAAATGGAAAACCCCAGCGTCAGCCTGGAGCAGACCATGGTGGCGATCCAGAAGGCACAGATCGGCTTTGCTGCCACGCTGCATGTGAGGAATCGGATGGTGCAGGCTTACACTGACATCATGAATATGCAGGTTTAACGCACATGACAGGACAGGCGGGCACGGGCGTCAGCGACAAACTCATTCAGGGCATTGAGCTGCAGAACCGGGGGCAGCGCGACGCCGCGGCGGCCCTGTTTGCCCAGGCCCTGGAACTGGAGCCGACAAACGCGCATGCCCTGTATTCCCTGAGCCTGCTGTACCTGCAGGCAGGCGAGCTGGAACAAGCCTTTGTTCTTTGCAGCAAAGGCGTGGCCACCAACCCGGCGTTCGCGCCACTGTGGTACCTCAACGGCAGCGTGTTGCAGAGCATGGGCCAGAGGACCGCCGCGCTGGCCAGTTTCGATCAGGCGCTGCAGATCCAGCCGGATTATGTGGAGGTGCTGCTCAACAGTGGCGCTTTGTTGCGCTCCCTGTTTCGCCACAAGGAGGCGCTGGAACGCTTCAACCAGATCCTCACCATCCAGCCGGACCACACCGCTGCCCTGGCCAACTGCGGCATCCTGCTCACGGAATTCAAACAGAGTGAAGCGGCCATCGCGCTGTTCGAGCGCCTGACCACGGTGGCACCGGACTATGACTACGCCCTGGGGCTGCTGTTTTATGAGCGCATGCACATCTGCGACTGGCGTGGCCTGGAGCCGCTGCAGCAGCGTATTCTTGAAGGCGTGCAGGCGGGCAAGCGGGTGTGCAAGTCACTGGCCTTTATGTCGGCATCCGACCAGGCCGCAGAACACCTGCAAGCCGCCCGCATTTTTGCCAGCCAGTACTGCCCACCCCAAGCGCGCCACTTATGGAACGGTGAAGCCTATGCCCACAAGAAAATCCGCGTGGCCTATGTCTCGCCGGATCTGCGCGAGCACCCGGTAGGCCACCTGATGGCCGGGGTGCTGGAACAGCATGACCGCAGCCGCTTTGAGACCATTGCCATTTCGCTGGGTGTGGATGATCAGAGCCGGCTGCGCGCGCGCATGCGCAAGGCCTTTGACCATTTCATCGACGCCCGGGACCTGGATGCGCTGCAAATCGCCCAGCTCATGCGCAGCATGGAAGTCGATATTGCGGTGGACCTGGGCGGCTACACCTCCGACACAAAGACCGCCGTCTTTGCCCACCGCCCTGCCCCCATCCAGGTCAACTACCTGGGCTACCCGGGAAGCATGGGCGTGGACTATTACGACTACATCATTGCCGACCGGCAGGTGATCCCGCTGGACCAGCAGCAGCACTACGCGGAACGAGTGGCCTACCTGCCCGACAGCTACCTGCCTTTGGACAACTCGGTGCGGCCTGCCGAGCGAACCCCCACGCGCCAGGAATGCGGCCTGCCCGAGGGCGCCTTGGTGTTCTGTTCCTTCAGCCACGACTACAAGATTGCCCCCGCGGTTTTCGCGGCGTGGATGCGCCTGCTCCAGCAGGTACCGCACAGCGTGCTGTGGCTGGTCTCACGCAGCGAGGTGGCCCGCACCAACCTGCGGCGCGAGGCCCAGGCCCATGGCATAGCACCCGAGCGCCTGGTGTTTGCCGAGCGCGTGCCGCTGGTGGAAGACCATCTGGCGCGCTACCGCCAGGCCGATATTTTTCTGGACACTTACCCTTACAACGCACACACCACTGCGGCCGATGCCCTGCTGTCTGGCCTGCCGGTGGTCACGCGCATGGGCAGCTCCTTCCCCTCACGGGTGGCGGGCAGTGTGCTGCAGGCAGCCGGGCTGCCGCAGTTGATCGGCCACTCGCTGCAAGCCTATGAGGCGATTGCGCTGGACCTGGCGCAGCACCCGCAAAAGTTGGCTGCGCTCAAGGCACAGCTACGCACCAATGCCAGCAGCCAGCCGCTTTTTGACACGCAAAATTTTTGCCGCAAGCTGGAGGCGGTCTACGCCGATATGCAGATGCAGCTTGCAAGCGCAGAAGGCCAGACAGGCAAAGCGCCTGGTCACGCGACGGCGTAATTCAATAAGGCGAGCAAAGAACCGAGAAGGCCTGCGTTGCCACGCCCAGCGTCTGGTTGACCGCGGGCTCCCGGTACAAGGTGACCAGGCGGGCGTGGAACACACCGAGTTCACAAGGGTGTGAGGTCATGCGCACCTGGCTGAAGACCTCCTGTATGGCAATCACCCGCACCTGGTGGGCCTGCGCCTGCAGGTCGGCACGGCTGCTGCAAATCACCGCATCCAGGGGCGCAGGGTCCGACGCATCGTCGCAAGGAACGAACCCAATGCCCGGGCACAAGGGGCTGAGTGCAGCCACCATGGCCTGTGCGATTTCACCGCCACAAAAGCCGATGCGCCGGAACTGCGCATCCACCACCATGGTCTGCAGCCGGTCCAGCACAAAGTCATGGCTGAAATGGTGTTCGCATTTCAACAAAAAATCGGGCTCGGCACCGCGCACGGCAAGCAGCCGTTTGACGAACAACCACAACAGATAGGGCGCCTTCTGGTGCAGTGACATGCGCGCAGACTGCAAGTACAGCAGTTGCAGCAGCTTGTCCCGCATGGCCGCCACTTTCTCTGCCGGAAACACCTCCATGGCCTGTGCCACGGCCAGTTCAATGTCCGCATTGGCCATGTCCAGAAACCAGGCATCCGCCATGCGCCCCGACAGGCTGACACCGGTGTTGCGGTGCTGGAAAAAGGGACGGTTCACCACCACCAGACTGCCATGGGTCAGCAAGGTGAAATACAGAGGAATGAGCGCGCCGGTGCGGTTCAAATAGGAGCAGTGCTGCTCAAAGGTGGCGCGGCGCATAAACGGCTGCCCGTCGCAGACATGGAGGTTATCCATCAGCAACGGGTACTCGCCCTGCTGAAACAGGGTGGCCGTGGCGTCGCTGTAGTCCACCCGGGCCTCCAGATCCAGGCTGCGTACGGCGGTATAGCCGCCCACCACGGCGCTCACCGTGTCGTTGGTCTCCAGCACCTGGCGGGCCAGACGCAATGCGCCTTCGTACAGCAGGTCATCGTCGCTCACGATGTACACATACTTGCGGCTGGCACTGCGCAACAGCGCGTCCATGTTTCTGGCGAAACCTATGTTTTCCGGATGCTTCAAATAAACCAGGTGCCTGAAATGCGGCCTGAATTCTTCCACCACCTCCGCCGTGCCATCGCCGGACGCGTTGTCGCCGATGAGCAGCTCGAAGTCCCTGGACTCGAAATGTGCCAGAACTTGCAGGCACTGCCGCAGCAAGCCGGCGCGCTGGTAGGTTGGTACACAAATACTGATGTCAAACATGGGCAACCCTCGCCGCAGCCTTGCGCACCACCCATGCAATGTGGTACTCGGCAATCACGTTGTTCAACTCGCGCGCCTTCAGGTTGATGGCATCCAGCGTCAGAGTGCCCGCTGCGTATTGCTCGTAGTAGTAAGGGTCCAGCACGGTGGTCACATTGCCAATGTGGAAGTCCACACCGAGGTAGTGCGCCAGGGGTGTGGCCGACGACACGCCGCCCGCAACCCACTCATCGTTTTTGAGCTTGTCAAACAGCGTCAGTTGCTGCGGTGTGATGCCGCGCACATGGGTGGGATCTCCCAGGAAATTGTCGTGCCGCGGATGGGGCACGTGGATGGTGACCACTGCACCGTCCACGCAGATGCGGTAGAGCTCACGGATGATGTTGAGGAAAGTATCCGTGTCACGCCCCATATGTTCCAGCGCATGGATCATGCTCACGGCCTCGATGGAATCCGAGGCCCAGGGCCAGGGCGTGGTCTCCAGATCAAAAACAATGTCAGTGCTCTTGCCGGCAAACTTGTCCACATTGAGATGGCCCTCAAGGGTCTTGTTGCCGCTACCGAGATTGAGTTTCATAGGGTCACCTGAATTGCCAGTTATTTTTCAAGACGGGGGTTGAATGCACGCCTGAGCGCAGAAACAGGTACTTTTGCGGGCACAGGTCGAGCTGCTCCACCAGATTGGAAAAACAGCTGTCCACCCCGACAAACATCTGCGCCCGCTCCAGCACGCCCAGCCAGTCAAACGGATTGGCCGTCAGCGGCTCAATTTTGACAACCTGGTAGCGGTCCTTGACGTCCTGCGGCAGATCGATCTGTAGCCTGAAGTCCGAGCCCTGCTCATGCACCACCACGTACTCCCGCTCAATGCCCAGGCGCTCTGCGAGCCTGCTTTCGGCCAGCGTGTCGCGCCGAAGTTGCAGCGCCCACTTGCGGGCAAAACCCACAGCGCACACCGCATATTTGTATTCATCGAACTTGAGTGCGTGCGCCAGGTGCGGATGGCTGGCGGCAAAGCCCGTGAGCTGCGAGTACAGCAGGTGAATCTGCCCGCACCCGGCTTGCTGCAACTGTTGCAGGGGATTGGCGTAAAAATAAGCGGCAGTGGCGTTGCCGGTCACGTCCGGGTCCACACCCAGAAACCGTATTTCCGGAAAGGCCGTCTGCACAAACGCCAGAAAGCGCAGGTCCACCGGCCAGAACACCTCGTGTCCTTGCGCCACAAAATGCTGCGCAATCGGGGCCGCAATGACGATGTCACCGATGCCGCGCGTTTGTATCAGGCCAATTTTCACCTGTGCTCCCCACACCAGCCTTTGCCAATTGCCACTGCTTCACGGCTCCCTGGCCGCCTCGTTCATGCCCTTGGTCAAGGGCCAAGCCAAGTATGACATCACCGAGCGCTGGCCCACCACCACTTCGGCGTTCAGCGTCATGCCCGGCAGCAGACGCGCACTGGCAGCCAGGTTGCTGAGGGTGGTGGACTTCAGGGTGATGCGGGTCAGGTAGTAGGCGTCGGTGCCGCTCTTCTCGGCCGCGTCGCGCTTGAAGGCGTCTTCGCTGATGGTGCGCACCGTGCCGTCGAGCATGCCGTGCTTCTGGAAGGGGAAGGCGTCGAGCTTCAAGCGCACCGGGTCGCCGAGCTTGATATACCCCACGTCCAGCGAATCGATTTTCACCTCGGCCTCCATCACCACGTTCAGCGGCACCAGCGTAAAGAAGGTCTCGGCCTCTTTCACGATGGAGCCGGGCGAGAGCTTGGCAATGTCGAGCACCACTGCATCCACCGGCGCGGTCAGCACCACCAGCTTGTGGCGCCGGTCCGCCTTTTGCAGCTGCTCCTGGATGGCGTCGCGCTCGCGCGAGGCGGTCAGCATGTCTTCCATGGTCTTTTGGCGCCAACCCCTCTCGAACGCAGTGCGCTCGGAGTCGGCCGCAGCCAGGTCGCGGCGGATTTCCTGCTCCTTGTTGCGGGTGAGCTCCAGATCGCGCTCCACCTCCTTGCTGCGCTGCTGGGCTTCAAGCAGTTGCACCGGGGCACCGAACTTTTGCGCCACCATTTTTTCCTGCATGGCCTCGATCTCCTTGACCGAGCGCAGGCGCGAGGCCAGCTGCTGCTGGTCCAGGCGGTTGGTGGTGAGCGAGGCTTTGAGCTTGGCCGCCAGCTCCAGCATGCGGGCCTGCTGCGCCTTGTAGTTGGCACGCCGCTCGGTGAGCAAATCGGCCTGCAGGCGGCTGTCGGCATTGCCCTCCGCCTGCGCCACCGCAGGCGCGCCCGAGAGCTCCTGCTCGAGGCCGCGCACCTGGGTCTCCAGGCTCTCCAGGCGCAGCTTGAGTTGCGACTCGTCGGCCTGGGCAAAGGTGGCGTCCATGGCCGCCAACTGGTCACCCTTTTTCACCACCTGCCCCACCCGCACATCCACGCTTTGCACAATCGACGTTTCCAGCGGCTGCACCACCACATTGGGCAGCGGGTTGACCAGGCGGCCCTGGGCCACCACCACCTTGTCGAGCTGCGACACACTGGCCCACACGGCAAAGGCCACAAAGGCCAGCAGCAGCAGCTGCAAGGTGAGTTGCGCCATGCGCGGCACCGGGCTGCGCTCGATCTCGTCGGCGTCGGGCAGGTATTCCACCACCGTTCGACCCTTGCTCTTGCGCTTTTCCTTGGCGTCGGCCCCGGCCTTGGGCTGTGCCCCGCCGCCGGGCGTGGCCCAGGCGGCCTCACCCGGCTCCAGCTTCTGCGGCGTGGCTTTGCTTGTCTTTTTGAACGGCCAGAGTTTCATACGTGCGCCGTCTGCTGGTTCCACAAATGCTGGTAGGTCTCACAGCGCGTAAGCAGCTCGGTATGTTTGCCGCTGTCCATCAGGCTGCCGTGCTGCATCACCAGAATGGCGTCGGCATTCACCAGGGTGGACAGGCGGTGCGAGATCATCACCACCGTGCGGCCCACCGCAATGCGCGACAGGTTCTTGATGAAGATGGCTTCGCTCTCCGGGTCCAGCGCGCTGGCGGCTTCGTCCAGGATCAGGATGCGCGGGCGCGTGAGCAGCGCGCGTGCGATGGACAGGCGCTGCTTTTGCCCGCCCGACAGGTTGGAGGCGTTTTCTTCCAGCAGGGTGTTGTAGCCCAGCGGCAGGCGCTCCACAAATTCGGCCGCACCCGCAGCCTCGGCGGCGGCCACGATCTCTTCAAAGGTGGACTCGGGTTTGGCCATGGCAATGTTGTCGCGCACGGTGCCACGGAACAAAAAGTTCTCTTGCAGCACCACACCAATTTGCCGGCGCAAATGGGCCAGCTCGATCTCGCGTGCATCGGTGCGGTCAAAGCGCACCACGCCTTCCTGCACGCCGTACAGGCCCTGGATGAGCTTGGTGAGCGTGGTTTTGCCGGAGCCGCTGCGCCCCACAATGCCGACGACCGAACCGGCTGGAATGGTGAAGCTGGCGCCGTCCAGCGCCGCTGCCGTCGAGCCGGGGTAGCGAAAGGTCACGTTGTCAAAAGTGATTTCCCCGGCCAGCGCGGGGCGCAGGCCACCGGCGCTGGCCCGGCCCTCGGAGGGGCGGTTCATCACCTCGCCCAGCATGCGCACCGACAGCGCAGTCTCCTGGTATTCGTTGACCAGACCGACGATGGCAATGAGCGGCGCCACCACCCGCCCGGAAATCATCTGGAAGCCGATCAGGGCACCCACCGTCAGGGCCTGGTCGAACACCTCCTGCGAGCCCACCACAATGATCACCACCGGCAGCAGCTTGCCCAAGAGGTCAGTGATGGCCGCACCGGTGATGGCAATCTTGCCGACGCGAAAGTGCATGTTGATGGACTGGGCCGATTTCTGGTCCCACAGGCGGCGCTGCGCGGGTTCAATGGCCAGCGCCTTGACGGTGCGCATGCCGTGGATGGTCTCCACCATCATCGACTGGCGCTCCCCCTCGGCCTGGTACAGGGCGTTGAGCCTGCGCTGGAACACCGGCACCATGGCCGCCACCACGCAGCCAATCAGAAAGGTGAAGGCCAGGGTGATGAAGGCCAGCTTGGCCGAGTAGGTGAACAGGATGGGCAGGAAGAGCAGCAGCGAGGTGCAGTCCAGCACGGTGAAGAACATCTTGCCGGTCAGAAAGTTGCGGATTTTTTCCACCTGCTGCATGTGGCGGGTGATGACACCGGCGGTGGTGGTCTCGAAGTATTCAATCGGCAACGAGAGCAAATGCCCGAAGGTGCGCCGGGTCAGCCGCATGTCGATCTTGTTGGTGGCCGAGAGTGTGAGCAACTGGCGCAAAAAGCTGAACAAGGCATCGAACACCAGCGCAATCACAATGCCGATGCCCAGCACCCACAGCGTCGACAGGCTCTGGTGCACCATCACCTTGTCAATCACCAGCTGGAAGAATACGGGCGAGGCCAGGGCCAGCACATGCATGGCCATGGCCGCAATGGCAATGTCGCGCAGGGCGGCTTTTTGCTTGAGTATCTCGGGGATGAACCAGCGCAGGCCAAAGGGCTGGCTTTGCTCGGTGACGCCGAAGATGCGCTTCATGAAGAAGACTTCGCCGTGCCAGAGCGCGCAGAACTGGCTCTGGTTGAGCATCAGCACCTCGGTGGCGTTTTGCGCCATGGGATTGAGGATGGCCACACGTCCGCCGTCCTGCTCCGAGAAGCCGACCACGATGACGCAATTCTTGTCCTCCATGCGCGCAATCAGCGGGAACACGCCGCTTTGCGCGTGCAGGTTGCCCCAGGTCAGTGTGTCGTGCTTGGCCTTCAGGCCAATGTCGGCGGCAATACGCAAGACCGTGGCCGTGGCCGGTTCCTCATTGACCAGTGCATAGTCCTCCACCAGGCGCTCCGGGTTGACCGGCAGGCGGTGGTGCTGCGCCAAGGCGGCGATGCACTGGACTGTGGAGTGGGGAAACCGGTCTGCCATGGATGATCATTCCGTAGGGGAATCACCATTTCAGCATGCAGCCGCGCTGTCGGTCCTTCAAAGAGGAAGGGGTTTCGCGGTCATTTCCCAATGCCCCCGCCCGGCAAAGGAGGGCACCGTCTGGCACCCTCCCCTGCGCTTGCCACACCAAGCCTTAGCCTGGCAGCTTGGTGCCCGGGCTGGCCAGCAGCGTGTTGCCGTTGGGATCCAAGGTGCTGCCCGTCACTCCCGTCAGGGATGCGGCCAGCGGCGTTGAGCTTCCCACCAGGTTGCCATTGGCATCGAACTGCTTCATGGCGTCCACCATGCTGGCCACCGCCAGCGTGGCCGGGTTGGCTTGCGCGGTTGCGCCGTCCAGCGAGGGCAATCCGGCTGTAGCACTGCCCAGGTCAGACTGCGCGCCACTGAAGCTGTTGATGGCCTGCGCCATGCCGCTCACTTGCGTGCGCAGGTTGGACGTGTCGCCCACCAGACTCAGGCTGCCCGCATCCGGAGCCAGCGTTTCCACCGGCAAAGGTGCTGCCACCAGGGCCGTGTCCGTCACAGCCGGGTTCAGGGCCGCAATCGCATCGTCCACACTGGTGGTCGCTGCGGTGGCGGCCTGGCGGTCGGCCACAAACCACACGTCAGCGGCGGCGTGTGTGGCGCCATCCGTGGTGGTGTAGCTGGAGGTGAGCCCCAGCACATTGCCGTTGTCGGAGGTGGCGCCATCTGTGGCCAGGGTGTTGATGCTGCTGATGCCCAGATCGGCCAGGGACTTGAGCTCACCGGTTTCGGTCAAGCCGTCCGAGTTGCTGTCCACCCAGACCTGCAGATTTGCAAAGGCCGCATCCGCGCTGGTGAGGGCACCGTCGCCGTTGCTGTCCAGTTCACGCAGGGCGGCATAGCCGTCTGTGGCTTTTGTGCCATTGGCCAGGGTGGTGGACGAGCCGAACAGTTCCGAGCCGTCACTGATCACGCCGTCATGGTTGCGGTCCATGACCAGCAGGCCGTCGCTGCCGCTGACCCATCCGGTACTCACCTTGTTGCCGGTGGCAAACAGGTCAAAGTTGACGCCGCTGGTGATGCCCAGCGTCTTGACGCCATCGCCGTTCAGGTCCAGCGCGATGGGGGTTCCCATGGCCAGATGGCCCTGGATTTGGGTCGTGGTCAGCGCGCCCCACTGCGCAGAGGTCAGATTCATCACCTGCGTGGTGGTCAGGGCCTCGATTTGCGAGGTCGTCAGCGCCTGGATGGCTGCCGTCGTCAGGGCCTGGAACTGCGTGGTCTTGAGCACTGCAAGGTCACTCGTCTCAATCGCCACGACCTGCGAGGTGGTCAGGGCTGCGACGTCCGTCGTCGAGAGAGCCAGTACCTGGCTACTCGTCAGGGCCACGATTTGGGCCGTCGTCAGGGCGACCACCTGTGCGGTGCTCAGGGCCACAATGCCTGCGGTGGTCAGCACCTGCACCTGCGCCGTTGTCAAGCTGGCCACACCTGCAGTGGTCAGGGCCGCAATCTGCGTGGTCTTCAGCACGGCTACATCCACCGTTTGAATTGCGGCCACCTGGGCTGTCGTCAAGGCTGCAATATCGGCCGTGGTCACGGCCGCTATCTGGGCCGTGGTCAGCGCCACCACTTGTGCGGTGGTCAGTACTGCGGCCTGCGCCGTGTTCAAGGCCGCAATGCCAGCGGTGGTGATGGCCTGCACCTGGGCGGTCGTCAGGTTCGCCACACCTGCGGTGGTCAGCGCCGCAATCTGTGTGGTCTTCAGGGCCGCCACATCCACGGTTTCAATCGCCGCCACTTGCGCGGTGGTGAGTGCGGCAATGTCGGTGGTGGTGATGGCCCCTATCTGGGCCGTGGTCAGGGCCACCACTTGCGCGGTGGTCAGGGAGGACGCCTGTGCCGTTGTCAGGACACCTACCTGGCCCAGCGTCAGGGCTGCCACATCGACGACCTCGATCGCGGCCACCTGGGCCGTGGTCAGCGCTGCAATGTCGGTGGTGGTGATGGCGGCCACCTGGGCGGAGGTCAGGGCCACGACTTGTGCGGTGGTCAGCGCCACAGCCTGCGCGGTGGTCAAGGCCGCAATGCCTGCCGTGGTGATGGCTTGCACCTGGGCAGTCGTCAGGTTCGCCACACCTGC
>CANCCF010000082.1 GCA_947374485.1 Comamonadaceae bacterium
GCTGCTGCGTCCGCAGTTCGCTGGGTGTCAGCCCAAACGCCAGCTTGAAACTGCTGGCGAAATGCGAGCGGTTGACAAAGCCGCTTTGCAGCGCGATGTCGGCCACCGGCTCCTGCCCGTGCAGCAGGCGGCTGTGCGCATGGGCCAGACGGATGCGCAGGGCCATGGCACTGGGGCTGCAACCCACCTCGGTCTTGAACAGGCGCTCCAACTGGCGCACGCTCACCTCCACGTGGCGCGCCACGAATTCGGCCGAGAGCGGCGACTCCAGGTTGCGCTCCATCAGCAGCATCGCTTTGCGCACGCGCAGGTCGCGCGTCTTGGGGGTTTGAAAGGGTTGCGGCTGTGCAAAGCGCGCGGGCAGCGTGGCCTGCTCGATCATGATGCGCAGGGCCTTTTCGGCGGCCGCCTCGCCGCAATACTGCTTCACCAGGTGCGCGGCCAGGTGGACCACGCTGGTGCCACCGGCGCAGGTCAGGCGGTCGCCGTCGATGATGAAGAGTTCGTCCGAGCTGGACTGCAGCTGCGGGTACAGGGTGCGGAAATCGGCGTGATGGAACCAGCTGATGCAGCTGCGCCGCCCCTGCATCAGACCCAGGCGCGCCAGCACAAAGCTGCCGGTGCAAATGCCCACCAGCGGCACCCCCGCGCTGGCAGCCTGCTGTACATAGGCGGCCAGGCCCTTGGACAGCAGGTCGGCCACCAAGGTGCCACCCACCACCACGATGTAGTCAAACTGCTGGGGGTCCTGCAGCTCGGAATCCGGGTTGACGCTGATGCCACAGCTCGCGCGCACCGGGCGCATGGTGTCGCTCAGCACCGTCCAGGCGCAGGCAATCGGGCGGCTGCGGTCGCCCTCGTCTGCGGCCAGGCGCAAGGTGTCCACAAAGGCCGAGAGGGCCAGCAGGGTGAAGTTGGGCGCCAGGATGAAGGCGACGGACAGTTTGCGTCTCACGATGGGAATCATAAGGACAATGGACCCACCATCGGCCTTGCGCTTAATATGGATGCATGCGCATCACTCCAGACCAAATGGTTGCCATCCGCGCGGGTGTGTCCCAGCTTGCGGGGGACGACGCGCGCGTTTGGCTTTTTGGTTCGCGTGTGCACGATGAAGCGCGTGGTGGCGATGTGGACTTGCTGGTGGAAATGGATGTGGCGGTGACTGAGCCCGCCCTGCTCTCGGCCCGGCTGGCCTCCCGGGTGTCGCGCGCCATGTACGGTCGCAAAGTGGACGTGCTGATCAAGGCACTTAACCTGAAGCTGTTGCCCATCCATTTCATCGCACTGGCCGAAGGTATCCGTTTATGAAAATCACAGCTGCGCAAACGTCGCGCCTGGAGTTTTTGCTGTTTGACTGCGGGCGTGGAATATGTAGCCGATGCTATTGAGCAGCAGTTGGGCCGCCAGAATGGAAGTCACTCCGCTCGGGTCATAGGCAGGTGCCACTTCGACCAGGTCCATGCCCACGATGTTGCCGCCACTGCGCTTGGCCAGTGCCTGGATGATTTCCAGTACCTCGTAGTACAGGAAGCCGCCGTGGCTGGGGGTGCCGGTGCCGGGAGCGATAGAGGGGTCGAAGCCATCTATGTCGATCGTCAGGTAGTAGGAGAGGCCCCGGGGTATTTTTTCCAGCACGCCCGCGCAGCCCAGGCGACGCACATCCCGCACCGACAAGATAGTGGAAGCAGCCTTGCGCGCGGCGTTGTAATCCTCCCGGTTCGAGGAGGACACATTGCGGATGCCAATCTGTGTCATGCCCACAATGTGCTCCATTTCCGAGGCGCGGCGCAAAGGGTTTCCGTGGCCATACCTGACGCCGTGGCGTTCGTCCACAAAGTCCAGATGCGCGTCAATGTGCAGTATGTGAATAGGTCCGCGCCCCGCATAGGCCTGGATTACCGGGGCGTGAATGGAATGGTCGCCGCCCAGAACCACCGGCATGGCGCCCTGGTCTAGCAAGGTGCGCACAGCGCACTCGATATTGGCATTGCTCTGGGCCATGTCGGTGTGCACGATGTCGGCGTCCCCAACGTCAACCATGCGGACCTGGTCTTGCGTCAGGTACATGGTGTCGTCTTCAAAATCGTAGGCGCCGGCGTGGCCAAATGAAAACAGGGTGGACGCCTCGCGAATGCCGCGTGGACCGAAGCGTGCGCCCGGTCGCCACTGGGTCCCCATATCGTTGGGCGCGCCCAGGATCGCCACATCTGCGTCAATTTTGCTCCAGTCGGTTTGGACGGGCGCTTTACCAAAGGTGCAGTGGCCCACAAAGGGGAGGTTCAGGCGTCCGGTTTCGTAGTTGTTGTTTGACATCTCGGTTTTTGTGCCCGCTTACTCCCGGATGCCGCGCAGGGCCACGCTGCGGCGGCGCAAGAGTTCCAGCGTCAGCAGCATCAGCACCGAGATAATGATCAGCACAAAGGCTGCGGCCAGGATGGTGGGCGAGAGCTGCTCGCGCAAACCCGACCACATCTGGCGCGGCAGCGTGGTCTGGCCCGGGCCGCCCAGAAACAGCACCACCACCACTTCGTCAAACGAGGTGGCAAAAGCAAACAGCGCACCCGACAGAACCCCCGGCCAGACCAGCGGCAGCATGACGCGCCTGAAGGCCAGCAGGGGCGAAGCACCCAGGCTGCGCGCGGCACGTACCAGCCCCATGTCAAAGCCTGCCAGCGTGGCGCTCACCGTGATTACCACAAAGGGCATGCCCAGCACGGCGTGGACCAGGATGATGCCCAGCAGGTTGTTGGCAATGCCCAGGCGCGAAAAGAAGAAATAGGCACCCACGGCCAGCACCACCACCGGCACGATCATGGGCGAGACCAGCACCGCCATGATCAGGCGCTTGCCCGGCAGGTTGCGGTGGTTCAGGCCCACCGAGGCCAGCGTACCCAGGGTGGTGGCCAGCGCTGTGGCACAGACGGCAGTGACCATGCTGTTGCCAATGGCGTGCAGCCAGACCGGGTTGCCAAACAAATCTTCAAACCAGCGCAGACTCCAGTGATGGATGGGGAAGTTGAAGTACGGGTCCTGGTTGAAGGCCAGCGGCATCACCACCAGCACCGGCGCAATCAGGAACAGGAAAATGGCAGCGCAAGCCAGCAGCAGGGCCCAATGGCCCAGGCGTTGCAGCGGCGTGGTGTACAGGGGCAAAGCGGTGTGACTCATCCGAACCTCACGTTGGTAACTCCGACGAGGCGGTCATAGGCGGCATACAGCGCCAGCACAGCCGCCAGCAGGATGGCTGCCAGGGCGGAAGCCAGCCCCCAGTTGAGCGAGCGGCCCAGGTTGTCGGCAATGAAGTAGCTGATCATCTGGTCGGTGGCACCGCCCACCAGGGCCGGGGTGATGTAGTAGCCCAGCGACAGGATAAACACCAAGAGCGCGCCTGCGCTGATGCCCGGCAGACACTGCGGAAGGTAAACGCGCACAAAGGCGGTAAAGGGACCAGCACCCAGCGAGCGCGCCGCGCGCACAAAGGACGGAGGTATGGCGCGCATCACCGAATACAGCGGCAGGATGGTGAAGGGCAGCAGAATGTGCGTCATGGCCACCACCACGCCAAAGCGGTTGAAGATCAGCGGCAGCGGCTCGGATATCAGACCCAGGCTGCCCAGCAGGGAGTTCACCACGCCCTCTTTTTGCAAGAGCACCACCCAGGCCGTAGTGCGTACCAGAAGCGAGGTCCAGAACGGCAGCAGCACCAGGATGAGCAGCATGTTGGCGGTCTTGTCTTTCAGGTGCGCCAGCAGGTAGGCAATCGGGAAACCCAGGGCCAGGCAGGCCAGCGTTACCGAGAGCGCCACGCCCACGGTGCGCAAAAAAATGTTGACGTAGATGCGCTGGTCTTCGGGTTGCGCTGCCACCTCGCCATTGCTCTGGCGCTTCATGTCCAGCGCCTGCAGGAAGAACAGGGTGTGGGTGCTGGAGTGCAGGTTGCGGATGGTGCCCCAGATGGCGGGCTGCGCCCAGCCTGGATCGACCTGTTCAAAAAACGGTTTCCAAGGGCCGCTCTCCTGCGCCCCCACCTTGCGGGCAGCGCGCATGAAGATGGTGCGCGAGCCGGTCTCTTCAAAGTTCAAACGCGTGGCCATGGGGCTGGCCTTCTCATTGTCCATGGCCAGCTTCAGGTCCTGCGCCAGCGCCTCGAACACTGGTTCGGGCGGTACCAGGGTGCGCGGCCCGTTCCACTGCTCCAGGGTCGCCACGGTGCGTGGCAAACCCTCGGGAATCACCGGGTCATAAAAGCTGTTGAGCAACACGCTGCCCAAAGGCAGCAGAAAGCTCAGGGCCACGAAAATGAACAGCGGGGCAATCAGGGCATAGGCACGCAGATGGCCCTTGCGCTCGGCCTTGCGCAAGCGGCTGACGAGATGGTCCGTGCTGTTCATGGTGGCAATGCCTTCTACGTGACTTACTTGGCCAGCCAGGCGGAGAAGCGCTTGTTCAGGTCATCCCCGTACTCGGACCAAAACTCGGCGCTGGTGAGCATCTGGCGTCCGGCGTGGCCTCCGTTGGGCAGCCATTCCTGGGTGGCAGGGGCAATCTTGGCCAGCGAAGAGGCCCGGGCGGGAGCATAAGGAATCCACTTGGCCTGTTCAGCCAATGCCGTGGTGGAGGTGGCAAAGCGCACGAATTCCTGAGCGGCGGCCGAATTCTTGCTGCCCTTGACCACCACAAACAGATCGGGCACCTGCACCTGGCCGTCCCACACCAATGCAAACTCGCGCTTGTCCTTGGCATTGGCATCGAAGATGCGGCCGTGGTAGACGCTGGTCATGACCACTTCACCGGAGGCCAGCAACTGGGGCGGCTGGGCGCCTGCAGTCCACCAGACCACGCTGGGCTTGATGGTGTCGAGCTTTTTGAAGGCGCGGTCCACACCGGCCGGGGTGGCCAGTACCTTGTAGACATCGGCCGGGGCCACGCCGTCGGCCATCAGCGCCCACTCCAGGTTAACGCTGGGGTTCTTGCGCATACCGCGCTTGCCGGGGAACTTGGCCAGGTCAAAGTAGTCGTTGAGGGTTTTGGGGCCCTTGGCACCGAGCTTGGCCTTGTCGTAGGCCACCACGTTGGCGTACAGAATGGTGGCCACCGCGCAGGGTGTCACCAGGCCGGGTGCAAAGTCTTTGGCGGCCGCCGTACCGTTGTCACCGGCTGGCAATTTGGAAGCATCGATCTTTTCAAACAGGCCCTCTTCACAGCCCTTGATGGCCTCGGCCAGTTCCACATCCACCACGTCCCATTTCACATTGCCGGTCTTCACCTGGGCCGCAATTTCAGCCAGGTCGCCGTTGTAGTCCTGGATCAGCACCTTGGTGCCGGTCTTGGCGGTGAAGGGCTTGTAGTAAGCCTCTTCCTGGCTCTTGGTGTAAGCGCCGCCCCAGGCGGTGACGGTGATTTCCTGCGCAGCCAAGGGCGTGGCCGAAAGAACTGCAGTGCCCGCCAAAGCGAGCACTCCAAAGTGGATTTTGTTGAACATGGTCAGACCTTTATGTTGAGAAAAAAATAGAGTCACTCATTCGCCATCCAGCGCACGGCAGTCGGCCACATTCCAGCCCAGGGCCAGTTGTGTGCCAGTTGCCAGCACCAGATCGCGTCCATCGTTGGGAAGGGTCACGATGAATTCTTCGAGCCCGCAGGTCTTCAGGCGCACACGGGCATAACGGCCCAGATAGATCACGTCCACCACCGTGGCGCTGACCTGCGTATCCATGGGCGTGGCCGGGTTGAGGTGCACGCGCTCGGGGCGCACGGAGAGCCGGGTGCTGGCTCCGGCACGCAGCGCGCCCACGGCCATGGCATCCATCTGCACGCCGCCCGGCAGTTCGACGCGGCAACGATCGCCGCTGACCGAGAGCACACGACCCGTCAGGGTATTGTTCTCGCCGATGAACTGGGCCACAAAGGCATTGGCCGGGCGCTCATACAGGTTGGTGGGCGTGTCGATCTGCTGGATGCGACCCTGGTGGAAAACCGCCACCCGGTCCGACATGGCCAAGGCCTCGGTCTGGTCGTGGGTGACATACACAATGGTGATGCCCAGCTCGTCGTGCAGGCGCTTGATTTCGTACTGCAGCTGCTCGCGCAGCTGCTTGTCCAGGGCCGACAGGGGCTCGTCCATCAGCACCAGCTTGGGCTCGAACACCAGGGCACGGGCCACCGCCACACGCTGCTGCTGCCCGCCCGACATCTGTGCCGGGCGGCGCGACTCAAAGCCGCTCAGGCCCACCTTGGCCAGGGCGCTGGCAATTTTTTCTTTGGCCTGCGCAGGCGGCACCTTGCGCACCGAGAGCGGAAAGCCCACGTTCTCTTCCACGCTCATGTGGGGAAACAACGCGTAGTTCTGGAACACCATGCCGATGCCGCGGTGCTCGGGCGCAATCGCGTTGATGGGCTTGCCATCCAGATAGATCTCGCCCGAGGTGGCGGTCTCAAACCCGGCCAGCATCATCAGGGTGGTGGTCTTGCCTGAGCCCGACGGCCCCAGCAGCGTCAGGAACTCGCCCTTGGCAATGTCGATGTTGAGGTCGTGCACCACCAGCTGGGTGCCGTCATAGGTTTTTTCGACGCGCTCAAATTTGACAAAGGGCTGGCTCATGGTGCTGCTTGGGTTGGTGTCGGGGTTCAGGCCGGAATGACGTTGTGCTCGGGTCCGAACGGGAAGCCGGTGATGTTCACGTGGCCGGTCTCCGTCACCACCAGAATGTCATGCTCGCGGTAACCGCCAGCGCCGGGCATGCCTTCGGGCAACATGATCATAGGTTCTATGGACACCACCATGCCGGGTTGCAGCACGGTGTCCACGTCCTCACGGAACTCCAGACCCGATTCACGGCCATAGTAGTGCGAGAGCACGCCAAACGAGTGGCCGTAGCCGAAGGTGCGGTACTGCAGCAGGTCGTGCGCTTCGTAGATCTTGTTGAGCTCCAGGGCCACATCGCAGCAGCGCACGCCGGGCTTGACCAGCTTCTGGCCTTCCTCGTGCACCTGCACATTCACCTCCCACAGCTTGCGCGAGGCGGCATCCACTTCACCGAAGAACAGGGTGCGCTCCAGCGCCGTGTAGTAGCCCGAGATCATGGAGAAGCAGTTCAGGCTGAGGATGTCGCCATGCTGCACCTTGCGGGTGGTGACGGGGTTGTGGGCACCGTCGGTATTGATGCCGGACTGGAACCAAGTCCAGCTGTCCATCAGCTCGGTGTGCGGGTAGCGCTTGGCAATCTCGCGCACCATGGCCTGGGTGGAGGCCAGCGCCACTTCGTACTCGGGCACGCCTTCTTTCACGGCGGCCACCAGCGCGGCGGCACCGATGTCGCACACATTGGCGCCGTTGGTGATGAACTCGATTTCCTCGGCCGACTTGATCATGCGCATCTGCATGCAGTCGGTGGCAATGTTGGTGACGGTGACTCCTGGCAGCACCGAGCGGATCTGCTCCAGGCGCTCCAGCGGGAGGTGGTCATATTCCAGGCCCAGGGTGCCGCTGTTGGGAATCTCTTGCTTGAGTGCGCGGAAGTAGTTGCCCTTTTGCCAGTCGGTGTAAATCAGCGCGCGGTCGGCCACGCCCTTGCGGAAGGGCTGGCCGCCGTCGATGTTGGCGGCAATCAATACCGTCTTGTCCTGCGTGACCACCAGACCGTAGAAACGGCCGAACTGGCAGTAGACAAAATCGGCGTAGTAGTTGATGTTGTGGTAGCTGGTGAACAGCACGCTGTCCACGCCCTTTTTGGCCATCATGGCGCGCAGTTTGGCGATGCGGCTGGCGTATTCGCCCAGGCTGAAACTGTTGCGGACTTTTTCGCCGTTGTCGATGTAGATGAGATCGGGCATTGCCATTTTGTTACTCCGGTTCGTTTGTTGTCTTGACCGAAGTGTGCAGGCAGACCCCTTGCAAATAATGTCTTATTTCGACAATTTATTGTCTTAAAAAGACTGCATATTTTTTCGGCAAAAGTCAGGGTTTCTACCCATGCACCATTTTGAATGACAATGCGCACATCACTGGTGCAGTGAGTGGAATTTACTGCTGGATCGCTGACATTTACGGCATGGTGAAAATTGAACGAAAATCTAATAACGTCTATTGAATATCTTAAAACGACAATCCTCTTCCTCGCTGCAGGCGGTCTGCACGGGGCGATGCACCAAAGCGGGGGGTGTAGCGGGCCGTAAGGTGCGAGGCCGAAGCAAAGCCGGTCTCGGCGGCAATGTCATGCAGGCTTTTGTCACTGCGCTGCACCAGGATGCGCGCACGTGTGAGGCGTATGTCCAGATAGACCCGCTCAGGCGTCTTGCCCAGCTGCTTCTTGAAGCGCCGCTGCAGGCTGCGCGGTTCCACTTTGGCGAACTCGGCAATCTCTGCAATGGTGAGCGGCTCGCTGATATTGGCTTCCATGAGCTTGAGGGCATCGACTGTGGTGGAATCGGTCACCCGGCTCTGGTGGATCACGGATACGGTCTGTGTGTCGGTGAGGCTGCGGCGGTCGGCAATCAGCAAGCTGGCCACCTCGTCGGCGAGCTGGCGGCTGCCTGGTGGCTGCGTCAGCAAGTAGGTCATCAGGTCCAGCGGCGCGACGCCGCCGCTGCAGGTCAGACGGTCGCGATCCACCTCGAAGAAATGTTGGGTCACGATGATGTTGGGAAAGCGCTCCACCATCGCCTCCTGGTCTTCCCAGTGGATGGTGCAGCGGTAGCCGTCCAGCAGCCCGGCCTGCGCCATCAGGTAGGCGCCAGTATCCACACCGGCCAGAGGAATGCCCGCACCTGCCGCCTTCTTGAGCCAGATGGTGAGCGCGCTCAGGCCGCGCCGGGGTATGGGGTTGGGGCCAATCACAAAAATCGTATCCAGCCGTGGGGCGCTTGCGAGCGAATGGTCTGACATCACCATGATGCCGTCGCTTGAGGCCACCAGCCCGCCATCGAGCGACAGCAGCACGGGCTTGTACAGCGGCCGTGCCATGACCTGGTTGGCCAGGCGCAGCGGGTCCACGCAGGCACTGAGCGCGATCAGCGAAAAATTGGGGACGACAACAAAGCCGAAGTTGAGTGTGGACATGGGCGCCATCCTACTGTTTTCATTTCAGACGGAGCCCGCCAGATGCCCCAGCGCAAAGGCCTCTTCAAACACCGAGTAGCCCGCCCAGTCGCTGTGCGCAAAGCGGATGCGGCCAAAGACCGGTGGAACCTGCCCTACGCGGCCTTGTTTGTCGGGCACCGGGATGGCCATGGCGTGGCCGTAGCGGGTGATATCCATGCGCGTGGCTTTTTGCCGCAGGTCGGGGTGGGCGACGGAGAGTTCACCCAGGATCTCGTCGCGCCATTGCATCCAGGGCTTTTTCATCAACCATTCGCGGCCTTGCGCCGGGCCGCCCGCCACGTTGCCGAGCGCGCGGTAGTAGGTCAGCACCGTGCTGCCCACCACGGGCAGCAGGCTCTGGTGCATGGCGTCCACATAGCCCAGGCCGGGTGCAGTGTCGGCGTCGCCGTAGATCAGGTTGTCCCAGCTCGGGGCCGGGCCGGGCCGGTCGTACAAAGGTTTCTCGATGTGAATATTGGCCACCAGCCAGGGCGCATGCACGGTGCGCGCTGCGGTCTGCGTCAAAAAATCAGGCGGGTTTTGCAGCACACGTGCGGCAATGAAAACGGGCAGTGCCACGATGACCTGCTCGGCCTGCCAGCGCTCCACCGCGTTGCTGGCGGTGTTGAAGGCATCCACTTCCACGCCATGCGTACCCTGTTCGATACGCAGCACGATCTGCCCGGTGTGCAGGCGCTCTCCCAGAGGCGCGGCCATGCGCCGCGTCAGCCAGGCATTGCCCTCGGGCCAAGTGAGCAGCCCCTCGCGCTCGCCCGACTCGGCGCCCGGTGCATTGAAACCATGGCGGCTGGCGAAGTAGTGCAGGCCGGCCCAGGCCGAGACGGTGACAATGCCTGCACCGTAGTCGTCGCGGCAGCAGTAGTCCAGGTACCAGCGCAGGTACTTATCGGTCAGCGCGTTTTGATTCAGCCAGGACTCAAAGGGGATGGCGGCGAGCACCTGCTTGAAGGGCGTGTGCGGTGAGCGGTAGGCCGGAATGCTCCAGTGCACGGTTTTGCGCACCTGCTCCACAAGTGCTGCAAAGGCGCGGTACTGCGCCAAGGTCGATTCGCCCACACCTTGCACCGGCAAGAGCCCGTCCTGCCAGGCGCCGTTGAAAAACAGCCGCTCCTGCGGGCTGTGGCACAGATGCCGCTCGTCGTACTGCCAGCGCCCGGCCACGCGCTGGCGCAGGCCCAGTTCTTCCAGCAGATCTTGCACATCGCTCGCGTCGTCACTGGGCAGTGGCAAATAGTGCGCTCCCAGCGGGCAGGCCATGCCGCCTAGGCTGCCACCGCGCGCATTGCCACCGGCCTCGTCTTCGAGTTCCAGCAGCGCAAAATCATCCATGCCGCGCAGGCGCAGGGCGCGCGCGGCGGCCAGACCCGCAACACCCCCCCCGGCAATCAGCACGCGGGTTTTGCGCTGCACCGTCGGTGCGGGCCAGGCCTTGGTGTCACGCAACAGATGGCCGCGCGCGAGGTTGATGCCGGTGAAGCCGCCCTGCATGTCGGGCGCGGCTTTGCAGCCCGCCACGGACAGCAAGGATGCGGCAGCCGCACCCGCCGTGGCGGCAACAAGGTGGCGACGGTTTAGCGCGATGGACATGGTCTGGCGCAGCACAAGGGCGTTGGCATTGGCAATGCATTCACACCATCACCCCGCATCCTGCGCGCAGTGTTCCGTCACCACCCGCGCCAGCCAGTCCATCACCACCCGCACCCGGGCCGACTGGTTGCGCTGGCTCGCATACACCAGCGACAGCGGCATGGGCCGCGCTTCGCATTCCGGCAGCAGCCGGATGAGTGTCCCGCTGGCCAGCAACTCGCGCAGACCCACGTAAGGCGCCTGGATGATGCCCAGCCCCGCCACGCAGGCCGCCTGATAGACCGGACTGGCCGCGTTGACCATGCGCATGTCGCGCAGCGGGCGGGCCGGCGCGGCAGCAGTTCGTCCATGTCGGCCAGGGCATCGGTGCAGCGTTCGTAAAAAGCCTGTCCGTCCTGCGTCAGCAGCACCTTGCGGGTGGTGCGGTGCAAAAGGCGCGCGCCCAGCAGGTTTTCGAGTTGCTGCACGGCCGTGGACACCGTGGCCCGCGGCAGGCCCAGGGTGTCGGCAGCCTGGGAAAAGCTGGAGCGTTCGGCAACGCGCGAAAAAATGCGCATGTGTTCCAGCAGATTCATTGTTGGAGTTTACTGAACAAAGCAATCGGACTATTCGTCTTTATGGCTTACTGCGCAAGCCATAGACTCCAGCCCATACCGCAATTTTCTCGTCACCTTACAGGAGCTTTCCATGACCACCAACACAAGCAACCCACGCATCGCCATCGTCACCGGTGGCAGCCGGGGCCTGGGCAAAAGCACCGCCCTGAACCTGGCCAAAAAGGGCGTGGACGTGATCCTCACCTACAAGGCCCAGGCCGCCCACGCAGAAGCCGTAGTAGCCGAGATTGTGGCCATGGGCCAGAAGGCCGTGGCCCTGCCGCTCGATGTGGCACAGAGCAGCAGTTTTGCGGCCTTTGCCGAGCAGGTGCGCGCTGCCCTGCAAAGCCACTTTGGCACCACGCACTTCGATGTGCTGGTCAACAACGCGGGCAGTGGCCTGTACGTGTCGCTGACGGAGGCCACCGAGGCGCAGTTTGACGAGATGGTCAACGTGCATTTCAAGAGCACCTTTTTCGTCACGCAAAAGCTCTTGCCGCTGCTACGCGACGGTGGGCGCATCGTCAATATCTCTTCGGGCCTGACGCGCTTTGCCTTCCCCGGCTATGGCGTCTATGCCTCCATGAAGGGCGCGGTGGAGACGCTCACCAAATACATGGCCAAGGAGCTGGGAGCGCGCGGCATTGCGGTGAACGTGGTGGCGCCCGGCGCCATTGCCACCGACTTCAATGGCGGCGCGGTGCGCGACAACGCGCAGGTGAATGCCATGCTCTCGGCGCAAACCGCGCTCGGCCGTGTAGGCGAGGCCGAGGACATTGGCCCCATGGTTGCTTCGCTGGTGTCGGAGGACAACCGCTGGGTCAATGGCCAGCGCATTGAGGTCTCCGGCGGAATGCTGTTGTAACTACTTCGCCACCCGCCCCCACTCTTCCTCATAGGTGCTCACCAGCACCTGGTTGGAGAGGCGGTTGATCTCCGTGGGCACGGCGTCCATGTCCTGCGGAAAGTCGAACAGCAGGGGCAGGCTCTTGGTGTTCAGGAAGCGCAGGCCGGTGGGCAGTTGCATGGGCAAGCGGTAGGGCCTGCGGCTGGCGATGACAAAACCCCATTCGCCAAAGCTGGGCACGTGTGCGTGGTAGGGCGTGGCAGTCAGGCCCACCGACTCCACCGTATGCACCACGGTCCAGAAACTCTTGCGTGCCACCAGCGGCGAGGTGGTCTGGATCACCGCATAGCCGCTGGCCGAGAGGTGCTTGTCCAAGAGCGCATAAAACGCATTGGTGAAGAGCTTGCCCACCGAGAAATTGGTGGGGTCGGGGAAGTCGACCACGATCACGTCGAACATTTCTGCCGAGTGCTCCAGGTAGCCAAAGGCATCGGTGTTGGCAATGGTCAGCTTGGGTGAAGACAGCGACTGCGCGTTGAGTTTGGCCAGCACCGGCTCTTCGGTGAAGAGTTTCGTCATGGCCGGGTCCAGCTCGATGAGCGTGATGGCCTCCACTCCCGGGTACTTCAGGATTTCGCGCACCGCCATGCCGTCGCCACCGCCCAGCACCGCCACCTTCTTTGGCGCGCCACCCTCGGCAAAGGCGGCCATCACCGGGTGCACCAGGGCCTCGTGGTAGCGGTATTCATCGCGCTCGGCAAACTGCAGGTTGCCGTTCAAAAACAGGCGGTAGCCCAGGCGGCCCTCACCGGGCGCGTGGGTGACGACGATGCGTTGGTAGGGCGTGGTCAGCGCGATCACCGCATGGTCCTGGTAGAGCCGGTCCTCGGCCCAGGTGGTGATGTGGCTGGCCCAGGCAAAGGCGCTTGTCAAAGCGGCAAGAGTCGCCACGCAGGCCATGGCGTGGGCGCGCACATGCCGCAGTTCATGGCGGAACAGCCACAGCGCCCACAGCGCCACCAGCGCATTCATCAGGCCGAACAGCAGGCCGGTGCGCGCCAGACCCAGGTTGGGCACCAGCATCAGCGGAAAGGCAATCGAGACCGCCAGCGCGCCAAGATAGTCAAAGGTCAGCACCTGCGACACCAGGTCTTTGAGGGCCACGTTTTTCTTCAGCATGCGCATGACCAGCGGAATCTCCAGCCCCACCAGAATGCCCACCAGCGTGACCATGGCGTAGAGCACGAAGCGAAAGGAGCCGGGCAAGGCAGCATGGGCCACAAACAGCAACAGCGGCAACAGGCCCCCGGCCAGCGCCACCAGCAGCTCGATGCGCAGAAAATGCGCGCTGAGCTGGCGCTCCAGAAAACGCGACAGGTACGAGCCCACGCCCATGGCAAACAAATAAGCGCCAATCACGGTGGAGAACTGCAGCACCGAGTCGCCCAGCAGGTAGGACGCCAAGGCCCCGGCCGCCAGCTCATACACCAGCCCGCAGGCCGAGACGACGAATACGGAGGTCAGCAGCGCCAGCTCAACCGGGCTGGGGTTTTCTGATTTCAATGAATCGCGGCGGCAACGATGATGCAGATACCCAGCGACATGGCTGCCACCACCAGCGCCAGCGCGCGGTTCTGCTTCTCCACAATCTCCAGCCACAGGTTGTAGGGCGTGAGCTTGTCGATCACCAGAAAGCTGAGCCAGAAAATCAGCACACCGGCCAGCGCGTACACCACAGAGCCCAGCAGAACCTCGGGTTTCATCCATTCCATGGGGCCATCCTTTGTTTGTTGTGTTGCCGCTTTATACCTGCAGGGGGCCTGATCGGACGGCAGAAGCAATAAGTCTTCTGGGCAACCCGATTTCCATTAAACTGGATTTGGTGATAATTTGATAAATCCGCATCGGCATTGTGCAGGGAGACAGCGCCTGCTTGCGCCAGCAAAAGCACGAGCCGGTTGGCCGTGAATGCAAGGTAAATAAATGATCGTGACACACTGTGCACTGGCCGTTGGACGGCACCCCCCAAGGGCATGGCCGTGAGCCAGCTGAGCGCCGAGCTGCGCCAGTTCCTGGCCCCCACCGATGGCGACGACGAGCCGCCCCAGTCCGGCCACTCGCATGGCATCTGGGGGCCCGGCATCCGTCTCATGCGCAACCTGCGCTTTGTGCTCAAGGCCGGGCTGATCTGCTCCATGTTCCTGGGGCCCATGGCCTGGCTGGCCTGGGCCTACTTTTCCAACATCTCAGCCCAGTTCGATTTCTCCGCCAGGGAGCGCATTGGCGTGCAATACAACCGCGCCCTGCTGCCCGTGATGGCGGCCGCGCAGGAATTGCGGCGCGCCGCCACTGCCGCCGAGCCGCTGGAGGCGGCGCAGGCCACGCTCAAGACCGCGCAGGACAAGCTGGCTGCCACGCAGCAGGAGGCCGGCGTTGCGCTGGGGCTGGCCAAGGGCTTTGATGCCGTGGCCAGCGCCTTTGCCGCCAGTGCCCAAGGCGGCGCAGACACCGCCTTCAAGCGCCACAGCGAGTACCTGGCGGCCCTCCAGACCCTGCTGGCCCAGGCCACCGATGCCTCCAACCTGACGCTGGACCCGGACATCGACTCCTACTACCTGATGGACGCCGTCTTTTTCCGCCTGCCCGACCTGGCCGAGAACACGGCCAAGCTGGCCAGCCTGGGGCAAGCCCTGCAAAAAGCCGGTGCGGCCCAGCCCGAGCAACTGCGCAGCCTGGTGGAAATCGCCACGCTGGCGCAGTTCCAGTTGGGCAATATGCAGGACGGCCTGCAAAAGGCGCAGGCTTTCAATGCCGCGCTGGCGACCCGGCTGCAGGCCAGCGAGGCGCTGGACACCAGTGCCGCCCTGTTGGGCCTGGTGCGCAAGTCCCTGATGGAGGCGCAAGACTTTTCACCGGCCAGCCAGAGCGCGCTGGTGGCGGCTGCGGCCAAGGCCAGCCAGGCACAAGGGGCCTTGGGCCTGCGCCTGCTCGACACCCTGGACGCTCTGCTGGAGGTGCGCATCCATGGCATGCAAACCCAGCGCATCGGGTCTGCCGTGGTACTTGGCGTGGGCTTGCTGCTGGCGCTTTACCTGTTCTACAGTTTCTTTCTGGTCACGCGCGGAGGCCTGCTGCTCATCAGCCGCCACCTCGACGAAATGTCCGA
>CANCCF010000083.1 GCA_947374485.1 Comamonadaceae bacterium
GCTGCGGTCAGTTTTTTGGCATAGGGCACATGCAAAAACTCGTTCGGCCCGTGCGCATTGCTCTTGGGGCCCAGCACGCCGCAGACCATCATCTGCGCCTTGGGGAAGCCCTTGCTCAGCATGCTCATCAGGGGAATCGTGCCGCCCTGGCCTATGGTGCCGCAAGGTGCGCCAAAAAAGCTTTGCGATGCGTCGTTGAGCGCGTTTTCAAACCAATCGTCGGTGCTGGGCGCGTTCCAGCCATTGGCACCGCCGTGGCCGTCAAACGTAACTTTGGCCTGGTAAGGCGCGTTGTCTTCGAGCAGGGTTTTGAGCTGCTGCACGGCGGTTTCGGCATCGACCAGGGGCGGCAGACGCAGTGAGAGCTTGAAGGCCGTAAAGGGCCGCAGCACATTGCCCGCATCCTTCATGTCCGGAAAGCCGTCCACCCCCACCACGCTGAGCGTGGGCGCCCAGGTGCGGTTGAGTAACCCCTGCAGCGGGTCGGTGGTGGTGGGCAGGGCAAAGGTCTTGGCGCCATCGCAGTCGTAGTGCGCCCAGGGGAAATTCTGGTGCACGGCCTCGCCCAATATGGCCGCCGTGGCGCGTGCCTGGGCCAGGCGCTCGGCTGGCACCTCGCAATGAAAAGCGGCGGGCAGCAGGCGACCAGTGGCGCTGTCTTCCAGCCGGTCCAGCACCTGGCGCATGATGCGAAAACTCGACGGCACCAGGCCGCTGGCGTCGCCCGAGTGCACGCCCTCCGTCAGGATTTGCACCTTGAGCACGCCGCCGGCCACGCCGCGCAGGCTGTTGGTGAGCCAGAGCTGGTCGTAGTTGCCCGCGCCCGAATCCAGGCAGACCACCAGGCCCACATCACCCAGACGGGCGCCCAGCGCATCAACATACTGCAGCAGGTTGGGCGAGCCACTTTCCTCACAGGTTTCGATCAGGCCAACGATGCGCGGATGCTCCACCTGCTGGCTCTTGAGCGCCTGGATGGCGGCAATGGCAGCATAGGCGGCATAGCCGTCATCCGCACCACCGCGGCCGTACAGTTTGCCGTCCTGGTACTTGGGGGTCCAGGGGCCCAGGTCCGAGCGCCAGCCGGAGAACTCGGGCTGCTTGTCCAGGTGGCCGTACATCAGCACGGTTTGCTGGGCGTTGCTGCGGGTGGCGGCCACCTCGAAGAACAGCACCGGCGTCTGCCCTGACAGACGGACGATTTCCAGACGCAGGCCGGGCACCTTTTGCGCTTCGATCCAGGAAGCGGTGTTGCGCACCACGGTGTCCAGGTAACCGTTGGCAGCCCAGTCGGTATCGAACATGGGCGACTTGGCAGGGATGGCAATGTAGTCGCTCAGCTCGGCGACGATGCTGTCGTCCCAGGCGCTGCTGACTTGCTGCAGCGCTTGCTTGGCATTCAGCGCGTTGAGGGTGTGGTGGGGCAGGTGTGCGTTCATGGTGCTTCCTATCGTGCCAGTTTGTAGACCGATGTGCCAGCCAGGCAGTTGGGCGCAAAGCGCACCGTGCGCCCGTCCTGCAGGCCAAAGCTGTCGAGGATGCGCAGGCCGCTGCGCCGGGCCAGGTCGGCCAGATCCGCATGCGTGCCCACGCGGATGTTGGGCGTGTCGTACCACTGGTAGGGCAGGCGCTTGGTGACTGGCATGCGGCCCCTCAGCACGCTGAGCCGGTTGGGCCAGTGGGCAAAGTTGGGGAAGGCCACAATGCCCACGCGGCCCACGCGCGCGGTCTCGCGCAGCATCACCTCGGCGTTGCGAAGGTGTTGTAGGGTGTCGATCTGCAGCACCACGTCAAAGGAGGCGTCCTCGAACATCGCCAGGCCCTCGTCCAGGTTGAGCTGGATGACGTTGACGCCGCGCGCCACACAGGCCAGCACATTGGCGTCGGCAATCTCGATGCCGTAGCCCGTGCAGCCGCGCTCGCGCTGCAGGTAATCGAGCATGGCGCCGTCGCCACACCCCAGGTCGAGCACGCGCGCGCCGCGCGGCACCAGTTCGGCAAGGGCGTGTTGGATGGTGGCGTCGCTCATGGGGAAACCTCTGTGCCGCGCGCCGCAGTCAGTTCACGGGCCACGCCCTCAAAATAGCTGCGCACCACATTCTTGTAGCGCGGGTCGTTGAGCAAGAAGGCGTCGTGGCCGTGTGGCGCGTCGATCTCGGCGTAGCTCACCTGGCGCCGGTTGTCCAGCAGGGCCTTGACGATTTCGCGGCTGCGCTTGGGGGCAAAGCGCCAGTCGGTCGTGAAGCTGATGATGAGGAATTTGCAGGTGGCAGCTGCCAGCGCCCGGCTCAGGTCGCCACCATGCTTGCGCGCCGGATCAAAGTAATCCAGCGCGCGGGTGATGAGCAAATAGGTGTTGGCATCGAAGTACTCGGCAAACTTGTCGCCCTGGTAGCGCAGGTAGCTCTCGATCTGGAACTCGGCGTCCTGGGTGCTGTACAGGTAGTTGGTCAGGGCCTCGGGCCCGCCGTTTTGGGCGGCCAGGGCGGCAGCACGCAACTGGCGGCCGAACTTTTCGTTCATCACATCGTCACTGAGGTAGGTGATGTGCCCAATCATTCGGGCGATGCGCAGGCCGCGCTTGGGGACCACGCCATGGTCGTAAAAGTGGCCACCGTGAAAATCCGGATCGGTCACGATGGCGCGTCGCGCCACCTCGTTGAAGGCGATGTTCTCGGCGTTCAGGTTGGGCGCGCTGGCAATCACCAGAGCGTGCCCCACGCGTCCGGGGTAGCGCAGAGTCCAGCTCAAGGCCTGCATGCCGCCCAGCGAGCCGCCCATCACGGCAGCCAGCTTCTGGATGCCCAGCACGTCCAGCAACCGCGCCTGCGCGTCCACCCAGTCTTCCACCGTGACTACCGGAAAGTCGGCGCCATAGGCACGCCCGGTTTCGGGGTTGGTGTGCATGGGGCCGGTGGAGCCAAAGCAGGAACCCAGGTTGTTGATGCCAATCACGAAGAACTGGTGGGTATCGAGCGCCTTGCCCGGGCCGATCATGTTGTCCCACCAGCCCTCTGATTTGTCCTGGCCTGCATACACGCCCGCCACATGGTGCGAGGCGTTGAGCGCATGGCACACCAGCACGGCGTTGGATTGGTCGGCATTGAGCGTGCCGTAAGTCTCATAGCTGAGCTGGTAGCCATCCAGCACCGCCCCGCTTTGCAAGGGCAGCGGCTCTGCAAAGTGCATGCTTTGCGCAATGGCAACCAGTGGCTCACCCGGTGTTGACAAGCTCTTTTCCAATCCAGATCCCCCAGAAGACCCCAAAAACAAAAAACCCGGCGTCGCATTCAACGAGGCCGGGAGTCTGGGTCGGTCCGTCTTTAGCTGTATTTGTAAAGCGCCCGCAAGCTGGAGCAAATTGGCGCTGTTTCATTCTAGCAAATCGCGTCTCCGCAGATTGAATGCGCATGCCTGGCCCATAATCGGTCGGGACGCCCTTTCCATTCCAACTAAAAATGAGCCTTATCGCCGCCCGGGCGGGCCAAGCGTCCAAGACCCGCCACGCCTACCGCCCCGATATCGATGGACTGAGGGCCCTGGCAATCTCCATGGTTGTCATCTTCCATGCCTTTCCGCTTGTTCTGCCGGGCGGCTTTGTTGGCGTCGATGTCTTCTTTGTCATATCCGGCTACTTGATTTCCGGTTTGATTTTTGATGGCCTGGAGAAGGGCAGCTTTCGTATCACGGACTTTTATACACGTCGCATACGCCGCATCTTTCCCGCCCTGCTGCTGGTCATGGTGGTCTGCCTGGCATATGGCTGGATGGTATTGACGGCCAGCGAATACCGCCAACTCGGCACCCATGTAGCGGGTGGTGCGGCATTCCTGGACAACCTGCTGTTTTGGCGGGAGGCCGGCTATTTTGACAATGCGGCAGACAGCAAGCCGATGCTCCACCTCTGGTCGCTCGGTATTGAAGAACAGTTCTATCTGGTCTGGCCATTGGCTCTGTATCTGTTGACGCGCCTGCGTGCCCGCGTACTGCTGTGGCTCTTGGCGTGCTTGGGGACCTCCCTGTGCTACAGCCTTTGGCTGGTGGGACACGATGCCGTGGCCGCTTTCTATTCGCCATTGGCACGATTTTGGGAATTGTGTTTGGGCGCCGGAGTGGCTCACTTGGGTCGACAAGGACATTTGCAGACTACGTATTGGAGCCGCTTTGGCGCGCCTTTGGGACTGCTATTGCTGGCGCTGGCAACCTGTTACATCACGCCTTCCAGTGTCTTTCCGGGTTATTGGGCTTTGTTGCCCGCCTGCGGTACCGCCATGCTGATTGCAGCGGGCATGCAGTCGGCGATAAACCACCGCATCCTGGCCAATCCCTTGTTGGTCTGGATTGGACTGATCAGCTACCCCCTTTATCTGTGGCACTGGCCATTGCTGTCCATGGCGCGCATCGTGGTGGGCCATACGCCTGCGATCGCGGTGCGACTGATGCTGGTACTTGGCGCGATGGTGTTGGCCTGGTTGACTTACTGCTTTGTGGAACGCCCTATCCGATTTGGCAAGGAGAGGCCTGCCCTGACACCAGGTTTGTGTGTGGCCATGCTGGCCATGCTTCTGGTTGGCCACACCATCAATGTGCAAAAGGGTTTGCCATTCCGGCACGACCAGATCCTGGCCGCAGACACCCGCACCAAAGTGGTCGGCGAAGATCGTGCGCGTCTGCGCCCTACCTGCCTGCTCAGCGGCACGCAACTGCAAGGAATGGACTGGTGTCTCAGTGAGGGAGTGGCAGCGCCGGACTATGTGGTGCTGGGCGACAGCAAGGGAGAGGCGCTTTACTATGGCATGGTGCGCGAATTTGCGCCGCGCCGTCATGGTGTGGTGATGGGGCCCGTCAA
The DNA here is from genome assembly GCA_947374485.1 of Comamonadaceae bacterium. GTDB lineage: Bacteria > Pseudomonadota > Gammaproteobacteria > Burkholderiales > Burkholderiaceae_C > Allorhodoferax. Next base: position 4,850 of record CANCCF010000083.1, read on the forward strand.
TTTGTTGTGGGGTCAAGAACACCAGCAAGTCAAAAGCGCCATGGAGGCAATTGATGCCCATGCCAGCTTGCGGGATATCTTTCTGGTGAACGCGCTGCGTGGCATGTTCAGGGTCAACGCAGAGACCGGCCTGATTGACGGCGCGCTCGGCGAGCCTGCGCTGCTGGATATGCTGAGCCGCTATACACAAGTCATTGCGCACTGGAGTGCCATGGGCAGGAGGGTCATTTTTGTAAAGGACAACCCTACCTTTCCAGACCCCAATGACTGCATCAACGGTGGCATGACCAGCAGCCCCTGGCTGAATCAGGTGTTTTTCCGACAGGGAAATTCCCGTTGCCGCTTGCCCTACAGCACCCATTTGGCCGGCACAGATGCTTATCAGCACTTTGTCGCGCGGCTTCAGCAGGCCAACCCAAAGCTCATTGTTCTCGATCCAACGCCGTGGCTTTGTGACATTCCGGCCAACTTGTGTACCGTCACGCAGGAGGGCCGTTTTTTGTATAGCTACGATGACCATATATCAGACTACGCCAACTCACGAATCGCGAGAAACCTGCTTTCCAAGCTGTGGCCAGATGCGCAGTGAATGATCTACTCCCGACATGACGGTCAGGCTTTCGCAAGGTGGGCGGCACCCTCGTGGCACTGCGGATGGGCAAGAACGGCCCCGGCTCCATGCGCGTGGGCCACGGGGCTGGTGGCGGCGTACGCAGTCCCGGACCTGAGGCACCCGCTGGGCGAGCTGGTGGTGGGAGGTGTGACCTGCGTTTTGACCTAGGGTTTGACGAACTGGGGTGCCATCAGGCGAACCTGATGGCAGAGCTGCAACAGCTTTCTGGCCCTGAAGTGCGAGCCCCCGCAGGCCTCCATGCCAATCAGGCAAGGCGGCATCTGCACCAAGAAGCTGAAGATCTACTCGCGCCTCCATTGATTGCCGAGAGCTGACGCGCCAGCCCTGGCAACGCCGTGGACCTGGAAGACGTGCTTTGCCAGATCAATGCCAATCGTTGCAGTCTCGGTGGTAGACGCTCCTTTCGCATCGGATGGTCGAACACGCCTTCCACTTTGGCACTCCGATGCGGCTAGTGGAAGGGACGTCCAGCTTTGCCGTGTAACGGCTGCTCAAGGCCAGACTGGGCCTGCATGAGCCAGGAAGAAGGGATCGATGGCGCCACTTTGTCCATCCATAACATCAATGCCGCGCCGGCTCGCGAGGTCAACCCGTAGAGCCCAGCGCACGCAGCTTTTCATGGCGTGCGGCACGCGCGCTCCAGCCAGTGGTCGACCGACCAGCGTCCCACACCAAACACGGCCAGCGCAGCCAGCACAATGCCCCAGCTGATGTGCTGCTGCAAGGCCGCTGGCGCAATCTCGGCGAGGGACAGCACGGCCACCCCGTTCATCACCAGCAGGCCCATGGATGCAAAACGACCACCCAGGCCCAACACCAGCAACAGCGGCAAGCCGATCTCGCCACAGGTTCCCATCCAGGCGGCCAGTTCCGGCGGCAGGAGCGGCACGTGGTATTCATCCTGGAACAGGGCCAGGGTGGTGTCCCAATCGCGCAATTTGGTCAGCCCCGAGAGGAAGAACACCTGTGCCACATACAGCCGCCCCACAAGGGCAAGCGCAGGCTGCAGCGCGTTCAAGGGAATCTCCATCCATTGCCATAGCAAGGGCAGCTGCTGCAATCGCGTCATCGCGCCCGGTGTGCGCGTCAAGGTAGTGGGTGTCATGTCGGTCTCCTGTCAATCGGGTTTGGGGCAATGGCTGGCACCCAGCACCAGGCCGGTTTGTACAGCCAGGGGTAACCATTGGGCAAAGTCCAGTCCTGTGGTCCGGTTCAGCGCCGCCTCCAGCGCATGGCCCTCCTGCAGTGCCCGCAGCAGCAGCCGTTCGCCCGGCAAAGCCTGGCGCAGTTGCGGCTGGTAGCCCGCACGCCAGACCACCACGTCCTGCGCAATGCGCTCTTGCAACTGCATGCCCACTTCGGCCAACGAGGGCTTGCCTTCGCGATGGGCCAGAAGAATGCTGGCCAGCGGCCAAGCACTCTCCAGGGTCGCCAGGCCAGGCGCCAGCGCCAACGCAAGGGTTTGCGCGTCGTCAGTCGTCAGCAGGGCCAGAGTGGACAGCTCAGCCACGTGGTCGGGCGCCAAGGCGCTGGCATGCAGAAACCATTCGGCTTGGGCCACGTCCGGCAAATAAGGCTCGTCTTGCAGTTGCGCGCTGGCCTGCACATAGGCGTACAAGCCTTCGCCCCAGCGCGCCATGTCACCATGCACGGGCGGGTGGGCATGCCAGAAGGCGCGCGCCAGGTCCGCAAAGCTGGCCTCGCCCAGCATCTGTGCCAGCACCGGGTAAGCGGCCAGCAGGGCACGCTCGGCCAGCGCGTGGCCATTGCTCTGGTAGGCGGCAAGGCCACGCCCCGGTGTGCTGCCCATGCTGTTGGCATGGCGCAGCAATCGCTCTGAAGACTGCCGCGCGGGCCAGTCAAACAAGGCCTCCAGCAGGGCCTGCTGCTGCAGGGCCAGCGGTGTCATGCGCATTCCATCAGTGCGTGCTGCGCCAAAGCGCGGGCGCGGGTCGCTTCGTCCAGCAACACGGCCAAGGCCGGAATGTCAGTGTCCCACTCAATCAAGGTGGGCACAGGACCAAAGCAAGCTAGCGCATGGCCGTACAGAGCCCAGACTTCAGCTCCGACCCGGCTGCCATGGTCATCGATAACGATCTCTCCATGCCCATCGCTGACGCGGCAGTGGCCTGCCAGATGCAGCTCACCTACGCTCCCGGGCGCAATGTGCGCCAGCCACGCGCGGCAGCTGGCCACGGGGTCGCTGCACAGCCCTGCAGCCTGTGCGTTCAAGGCATTGACGTAAATATTGTTGACGTCGATGAGCAATGCGCAGCCTGTGCGTTGTGACAAGGTGTTGAGGAAGTCGGTTTCTTCCAGCGCTTGTTCGGCCGGTGCGTTCCATTGCAAATAGGCCGACAGGTTTTCTACCATGAAGGGCCGCTGCAATACGTCCTGCACCTGCTGCACATTGGCGCACAGCACATCCAGCGCTTCGCGGGTAAAGGGCAGGGGCAGCAAATCGGCGGCATGGACTGTGCCGCCCGCATAGCTGCCGCGGGCAAAGCTGGCGTGGTCGCTGACCCGCACCGGGTCTAAGCGTTCCACCAGACGGGCCAGCTGTTGCAAATGCCAGGTATCCAGCCCTGCAGCCGACCCCAAGGAAAGGCCCACGCCATGCAGGCTGACGGGATAGGCGCTGCGCCCACGCTCCAGCACTGCCAAGGCAGCACCGCCGGGGGCAAAGAAATTTTCAGAATGCACTTCCAGAAAATCCAGCGCGGGCACTTCATCGAGCAGCTGCGCGTAATGCGGGTGCCGCCAGCCAATGCCGACCTCCGGGCGTTTGAGGCCAAGCGCCGAAGGCACGGGGTTAGCATTGGCCGGCATGGCAGCCTGTCTTACATCTTGGCCTTGCCCGCCTCGTCCGCGGTCATGCCCTTCATGTCCTTGCAAGTGCCTTTGGCTACATATTTCCACTCGGCCTTGTCCATATCGACTTTGGACTGGCCCGCACAAGAATGCACGCCAGTGGTGCTGGCGCAGTCGTTTTGTCCAGCCTTGGCGATGCCAAAACACTTTTCTTTTTCTGCAGCGGAGGCCGGAGCGGAGGCCAGCATCAGGGTCATGAGGGTCGCAGCAGTGGCGGCAATCAATTGGGCTTGTTTCATGGCAATTGTCTTTCTGTGTAATGAATGAGAAGGAAGGGTAACCAGCTTTCAGTTGGCTTCCTGATTGCCGGTTATTTTTTAGTCCGCTTTGGGCGACTGTTCTTACAGGGTGAGCGGACTCATTTGACTTATCCGGTACACAGCACCCGGTATACACTGCGCCGCAGCACCTCCACCAAGTCCCGATCGCGTATGCCCGCTTCTACCACTGCCCTGCCAAGCTTTGAGCAGCAAGTCGCTGATCTGCACAGCTATTTGATGAAGTTCGCGCGACTGCAATTGCGCAACGAAGCGTGGGCAGAAGATGCGGTATCAGAAACCATGGTGGCAGCCCTGGCCAAGCCGCAGGGCTTTGGCAACCGCTCACAACTGAAGACTTGGTTGGTGGGTATTCTCAAGCACAAGGTTATTGACGCCCTGCGTCAGCGTGGCCGTGAGGTCTATGAGACCCAAGACGCCAGCGATGAGGGCGAAGACCCATTGGACTATTTGGGCTTCAAGGCCGATGGCCATTACGTCGAACCTCCTGCCGACTGGGGCGACCCCGAGCAGCAGACCAGCAGTCGCCAATTCTTTGAAGTGCTGGAGGCCTGTGTCAACCAGCTGCCCGCCGTGCAGGGGCGTTTGTTCCTGATGCGTGAGTGGCTGGAGCTCGGCAGCGAAGAAGTGTGTAAGGAGCTAGGACTGACTGCGACCAACTTCTACGTGCAAATGCACCGTGCCCGCCTGCGGCTGCGCGAATGCCTGGAATTGAACTGGTACGGAAAGGCCACCCAACCATGATGCCACTGACGAGAACCTGCAAGGAGGCCACCCTGCTGATGGTGGCGCGGGAAGACCGCAAGCTGGAATGGCGCAACCGATTGGCCTTGCGCTTGCATCTGCTGGTTTGCAAGGCCTGTCCGCGCTTTGCGCGGCAAATGTTGGGTATGCGCAACCAACTGAAGGCTTGGCGCGGATACACCACACCCGACTGAGCCCGCCCAGAGATTCTTGGAGAGATAAAAAATTCGCCATGTTTTGAAAATTGGCGCATAATGAATATGCCTTGTCAGAATTCTGGCAGGGAAGTTTGCGGTGTTTAGTCAGTTTCGCGTCTGCTCTAAGTCTTTAATGGTTTGTTGATTGCGGTTTTGGACTCCATCGCGTTTTGAGTTATTTTGAGGAGTCCTTAATGGGCAACAAACTTTACGTTGGCAATTTGCCATATTCTTTCCGTGACGAAGACCTGCAGCAAGCATTTGCTCCCCACGGTACCGTTACCAGCGCCAAAGTCATGATGGAACGTGACACTGGCCGTTCCAAGGGCTTCGGCTTTGTGGAAATGGGCAGCGATGCAGAAGCCCAAGCGGCTATCAGCGGCGTGAACGGCCAACAATACGGCGGTCGCGGTTTGGTTGTGAACGAAGCCCGTCCCATGGAACCCCGTCCCCCCCGCTCCGGCGGCGGCGGCTTCGGTGGTGGTGCTGGCGGCGGTGGCGGCTACGGTGGTGGCGGTCGTTCCGGCGGTGGTGGCGGCGGTGGATACGGCGGCGGTGGCGGTGGACGCTCCGGCGGCGGTGGTGGTGGATACGGCGGTGGCCGCGGTTCCAGCTACTAAGCAGCTCTCTGCATCAAAAAAGGATCTTCGGGTCCTTTTTTGCGTTTGGCCCTGACGCGGGTGATTGCGGAGCGCGCTTTTGGATGGGCCCTCAGGCCTCGTCGACGCGGCGCTTGCGCGGGCGACCCGCCAGCAGCTTGTCAAAAAGCCGGTTGGGCAAGGCACGCAGGGCCTTGGCGACCATGCCCATTTGCCAGGGAATCACCCGGTAACTGGTGCCTGCGCGAATAGCCTGGAACGCGGCATCGGCAAAATCTTGCACCGGCATCAGAAAGGGCATGGCATAGCGGTTCTGGCGTGTCAGCGGTGTGTCGATGTAGCCCGGGCACAGCGTCACCACCTTCACGCCACAGGCACGTAGTTCGCCACGCAGACTTTCGCAGTAGGCGACGACCGCCGCCTTGCTGGCGCAATAAGCCCCATGGCCCGGCAGGCCGCGAATGGCGGCCACGCTGCCTATGCCCACCAGGGTGCCGGAGCCACGCCGGCACATAGGCCCCACAAAGGGATGGAAGGTAGCCGCCAGACCGGTGTTGTTGGTGGCAAAGGTGCGCGCCATGACGCCCAGATCGGAGCGCACACTGCTGTCCATGCCCACGCTGATGCCCGCATTGGCCACCACCACATCCGGCAAGCCCTGGCTGCTGATGCACCGCAGGCCGGCCGCCACGATGCTGTCGATATCAGCCACATCGGCGCTGTAAATGCCAACGCGTGAAACATCCATTCCCTGCTCGCGCGCCCACGCCTGCATGGCTTCGCCGCGACGGGCCACCAGCGCCAGGCGAAAGCCCGCCTGGTAAAAGCGCCAGGCCAGAGCCTGGCCAATGCCGCTGGAGGCTCCGGTGATGTAGACCAGTGGGGCCATGGTGTGTCCTTTCAGCGCTGGGGTGTGGGCACCAGCGTGCCATGCACGCGGCCGTCGAGCTGCAGTACCTGCTCCACATTGTCAAAGTCCATCGCATCGGCGGTGAAGTGGTCCGCTCCGCGCTGCAGTTCCACCGGCTTGTGCGACTTGAGGCGTTCCGTGTTCAGAAAGGCATGCAGGAACTCGCTGCGGTATTGCATGCCGGGGCCTACCTTTTCCCCCGCTTTGGCGGCGGATTCGCGCACCACCAGCGCGTGGCCCATGAGCTGGACTTCAGAGCCGTCTTCGTTGGTCAGGCCGCGATCCGCCGATGCGGTGGTCAGACGGCCTTGGGCATCAAATGAGCGGATGCGGATGCCGTCAATCTCCAGCCATTGCGTGTCGGGGTAGTGGCGCACTTTGTCTCCCCTGACTTCGCTGCGCAGGCGGCCATTGGCGTCGAAGGTTTTGACCGCAAACCCTTCCATGAAGTAGTCCGGCACATGCTGCTGCACGCGCGGCGCTGTGGGAATGGCTGCCGCAGGCACGCTGCGCACCACCCAGTAGCTGCCCAGCGCCAGCACCGCCATGCAGGCCAGCGGCAAATAGAGTAAAAAACGGTCGCCCAACTCCCGCACCAGGGCCAATGCACGCCCCATCAATGGCTGAACCCGGCCAGCAGGTCCACATAGTGCCCACTGGCCACCAGCAGCAGGTCGCACAACTCGCGCACCGCCCCCGAGCCACCTTGTGCCCGGGTCACATGGTGGGCCACCGCCTGCACCTCCACATGGGCATTGGCCGGCGCTGCGGCAAAGGCGGCGCGGCGCAGCAGGGGCAGGTCCGGCCAGTCGTCGCCCATGGCGGCGGCCTGGTTCCACTGCAGGCCCAGCGCCTGCAGTGTCTTTTCGGCGGCAGGTGCCTTGTCTTCGGTTGCAAAGTGGGTGTGCACCACGCCAAGCGCTTCCAGCCGGTTGCGCAGCGGCTTGGAGTCGCGCCCGGTGATGACCGCCGGGGTAATGCCCGCCTTTTGCAGCAGCTTGAGGCCATGGCCGTCCAGCGTGTTGAAGCGCTTGAGGGTTTCGCCGCTTTCCGAGTACAGCAGGCCGCCATCGGTGAGCACGCCGTCCACATCAAAAAAAACAATGCGTATGCCCTGCGCCTTGAGCAACAGGGCCGGGTCAAAGTGGATGGCGGGCTGCATCAGATGACCTTGGCGCGCATCAAATCGTTGCTGCTGACGGCGCCGCACAAACGCCCGTGTGCGTCCAGCACCAGCACGCTGGTGATGCGGTGGCGCTCCATCAGTTCGGCGGCGTCCACGGCGAGTGCGCCCATGCCAATGGTGCGGGGTTGCGGGTGCATCACGTCGGCTGCCACGCTGCTGCGCAGGTCGCGCCCCTGCTCCACCAGGCGACGCAAATCGCCGTCGGTAAAGATGCCCAGCACCTGGTCTTGCGCATCGACGATGGCGGCCGCGCCCAGGCCCTTGTCGCTCATTTCACGCATCAGGTCGCCAAAGCGGGCATCGGGTGCCACACGGGGCACGGCATCGCCGCTGCGCATCACATCGCTGACGTGGGTGAGCAGCTTGCGCCCGAGCGCGCCGCCCGGGTGCGAGCGGGCAAAGTCCTCGGCGCGAAAACCCCGGGCGTCCAGCAAGGCCACGGCGAGTGCGTCGCCCAGGGCCATTTGGGCCGTGGTGCTGGCCGTGGGCGCCAAATTGAGGGGGCAGGCCTCCTTGGCCACGGCGCTGTCGAGCCACAGGTCGGCATGTTGCGCCATGGTGCTTTGGGGGTTGCCGGTCATGGCAATCAAGGGGGCGCCCAGGCGCTTGAGCACCGGCAGCAGCACCGCCATCTCCTGCGATTCACCACTGTTGGAGATGGCCAGCACCAGGTCCTGCGCGGTGATCATGCCCAGATCACCATGGCTGGCCTCGGCAGGGTGCACAAACATGGCAGGCGTTCCCGTAGAGGCCAGGGTGGCCGCCATCTTGCGGCCGATATGGCCGCTCTTGCCCATGCCCATGACCACCACGCGTCCACGGATGACCAGCACCATCTGCACCGCCTGGGCGAAGGAGGCGCCTACGCGGCCCTGTAGTTCCATGACCGCGGTGGCTTCGATGGCCAGGGTTTCTTTTGCCAGGTCAATGGCACGCTGGGCCATGGCCCCAGAGGCGATTGAGGCGTGGGGAGCGGGGGAAGCAGGGGCGGTCATCCGGCCATTTTATAGAGCCGCATGCCGCTGCGGCGCGCTTGCTAGTATCGATGCATGACCGGACTGGAAATCGCCCTTCTGTATTTGCTTGCCGCTGTGCTCGGCGTGGTGGCCTGCCGTCTGCTCAAGCTGCCCCCCATGCTGGGCTACCTGGGGGTAGGCGTGGTGATTGGGCCGAACACACGGGCCCTGTCGCAAAGTGTGGAGGCGGTGCAGCACCTGGGTGAATTTGGTGTGGTGTTCCTGATGTTTGTAATCGGCCTGGAGTTCAACCTGCCCAAGCTGCGGGCCATGCGCCAGCATGTGTTGGGCCTGGGGTTGCTGCAGGTGGTGTTGACCATGCTGGTGGGCAGTGCGACCCTGCTGGCCCTGGCCCACTGGCTGCCCGGCCTGTGGGGCATGGACTGGAGGGCCGCACTCACCCTCTCGGGCGCCTTGGCCATGAGCAGCACCGCGATCGTCGTCAAACTGATGGTGGAGCGCCTGGAGCTGGACTCTGAACACGGCAAGCGCATCATGGGCGTGCTGCTGTTCCAGGACCTGGCATTGGTGCCGCTGCTGGTGCTGGTGCCCGCACTGGGCGCCTCGGCCGAACACCTGGCAACTGCTTTGGCCCTGGCCGCGCTCAAGGCCACGGTGCTGGTGACCCTTCTGCTGGTGGGCGGCCAGCATGTGATGCGGCGCTGGCTAACCCTGGTGGCGCGGCGCAAGAGCGACGAGCTGTTTGTACTCAACCTGCTGCTGATCACCCTCGGGCTGGCGTGGCTGACTGAGCAGGCCGGACTGAGCCTGGCGCTGGGCGCCTTTATTGCAGGCATGCTGATTTCGGAGACCGAATACAAGCACCAGGTGGAAACCGACATTCGCCCCTACCACGACCTGCTGCTGGGGCTGTTTTTCATCAGCATCGGCATGCTGCTGGACTGGCACTTGGTGCTGCAAAACTGGGGGCTGGTGCTGCTGCTGGTGTTGATTCCCCCCTTGCTGAAGGTAGCGCTGGTCACTGCGCTGGCGCGGGGCCTGGGCAGCTCCACGGGGGCGGCACTGCGCACCGGGCTGTACCTTGGGCAGGCTGGTGAATTCGGCTTTGTGTTGCTGACGCTGGCTGAAGAAAATTCCCTTGTGCCTGCGGCCTTGCTCAACCCGATTCTGGCGGCCATGGTGCTGTCCATGGTCCTCACCCCGTTCATCGTGATGCACAGCAACCGCATCGTGCTGCGTTTGGTCTCCACCGAGTGGCTGCAGCAGTCGCTGCAGATGACCACGATTGCGCGCAAGTCCATCAACGTCAGCGGCCACATCATCATTTGCGGCTTTGGCCGCTGTGGCCAGAATCTGGCGCGCATGCTGGAGGCCGAGGGCATTGCCTACCTGGCTCTCGACCTGGACCCAGACCGCGTGCGCCAGGCCGCAGGTGCCGGACATGCGGTGGTGTATGGCGATGCCGCGCGCCTGCAGGCCCTCAAGGCGGCGGGCCTGGCGCGGGCCAGCGCGCTGGTGGTGACCTATCTGGACGAGGCGGCTGCCTTCAAAGTGCTGGCCAACACCCAGGCCCATGCGCCCCAGGTGCCGGTGATTGTGCGCACCCAAGACGACCACAGCCTGGAAAAGCTGCAGGCCGCTGGCGCCACCGAGGTGGTGCCCGAAGCCATTGAGGGCTCGCTCATGCTGGCCAGCCATGCGCTGGCGCTGGTCGGCGTGCCCATGCGCCGGGTGATCCGCATCGTGCAGGAGCAGCGCGATGCGCGTTACAACCTGCTGCGCGGCTTTTTTCACGGGGCGGACGACAATTCGGTAGACGAACTCCAACTCGAGCGGTTGGCCACGGTCACCCTGGCGCCATCGGTTGGTGGGCCCCTGCGACCCTTGGCGGCTTATGCATTGGATTCATTGGGTGTACGCGTGCTCAGCTTGCGCCGCGGGCCCGGAACGCCCTTGGCCCCCGATGCCGAAACGCTGCTGCAGGACGGCGACACCCTGGTGCTGTCGGGCAATGCCGAGGCGCTGGCACTGGCTGAACAACGT
>CANCCF010000084.1 GCA_947374485.1 Comamonadaceae bacterium
TCGGGAACGGCGAATGCAGGTACATCTTGCCGTCGATCACCAGTGGCGAGCCCTCATGGCCACGCAGCACGCCGGTGGAGAAGGTCCAGGCCACCTGCATCTTGCCCACATTGGTGGTGTCGATCTGCTTGAGTTTGGAATAGCGCTGGTTGAACATGTCACCAGCCTGCATGGCCCAGTTGTCGGGGTTGGCGATGTTTTTTTCAACATCGGCATTGGCCCAGACCAGTGCGGGAAGGATGGCCATTAGCGCCCAGAGCGGACGCAACAGCCATGCGAAAAATTGCCCGTTGAAGTGCATTGAAATCTCCTCAAAAGTCGGATTGGTAACCCCTGAATGGATATCAATGGGTGGTAGCGCCGCTTTTGCTCTTCTGATGCACGCCACACCAATTGCCAGTTCAGATTAGTGAGAATCCCAAAAAATCCAACTGGTGTTTGCCCCTATCCGTACGGATATTCGCAAAATGAAACAACAATAAATTGCATACGGACAGACAAACCCACTGCCAATATGCCAATACTCCGGTTAATTGCCTGCTGGCGAACAGTTGCAAATCGACTGCGTCGCCAATGCGCAGGTGCTTAGGGCCTGAACTTGCGGCGCACCAGGTCGATGTGTTCCTTGAGCACATAGGCGTGCTCGGAAAACGCCAGAGGGATCACGGCATGCGTGACCTTGGACTCGATCTGGTCGAGTTGCTTCTGCAAATCGTCGTACGCCTGACCCGGCTGCAGGGATTGGGCCTGGATTTCCAGGTACTTTAGCTCGCCATACCAGCGGTAGATGCGCCGCCGTATGCGCCAGCCGTACAGCGCGGGCGCCGCGCGGAACAGCGGCACCATGATGGCCAGCAAGGGGATGATGGCCAGGGCCGCACGGTCCACCAGCGTGGCCAGCCAGAACGGCAGGTAGCGCTGAAGGAACGGCGGGCCGGACTTGTAAAAACGTTCGGCATCCTTGCTGAGTGGAAAGTCGGTGTCCTTGACGGCCGGAAAGGCGTGCGGTGCATTGAGCAAATCGGCCTTGGCATGGGTGGTCTGCATGGCTTTCATGAGCAAGGCCACGATGGCGGGATGCAGATTGCCAGTGACTACCACGGTGGTGGTAGTGGCCAGCAGGTGCAGTTCACGGGCTGGCACGTTGGCCGCCAGGTCCATGGCACCGTGCGGCAACACCAGGTGGTGCAGGTAGGGGAACTGGCGCGTGGTGGCTTCGGCCTGGTCCAGGTTCATGGCGCGCAGGCCGGGAAAGGCCATCAGCGAGCGCACCTGCTTGGACTCGGGCGCACCGATGAAGAAGGCCGCGTCCACGTCTCCCTCCTGCAACTGCAACTGGGCCTGTTTGCGGTCGGCAAAGACAAAGTGGCTGTTGTCCGCCTCCACACCACTGGCCTTGAGCAGGCGCAGCGCCAGCACCTGGGTGCCGGTGCCCTTGCTGCCCACGGCAATACGCTTGCCCCGCAAGTCCGACAGGCGGGTGTGCGGCATCTTGCCGCGGTAAAAGATCCAGATCGGCTCGTATGACACCGCGCCCAGCGAGAGCAGTTCCACATCCGAATCCAATGCGTGGCTCTCTTCGGTGTCGGCCAGGCCGTCCTGCAAAAAGGCTACCCGCGCCGAGTCATCGGGGTCGCGCAAGCGCTTGATGTTGTCCAGCGCGCCGCCGCTGGATTGCACATCGAGCGTGACGCCGTCTTCGGCCAACTGTTTGGCATAGCTCTGGGCAAACTCCCGGTATTCGCTGTCCTCTGCGCCGGTGGCCATCACCACCTGCATGCGCGGCGCCGGGTCTATGAAGTGCAGCGCGGCCCACACGGCAGCGGCCAGCAGCAATACCACCGGCACGGTGGACACCAAGGCATCCCTCCAGGAGAAGCGGCGAATCCAGGCAATGGTTTTTCCCATGGGTCTTTCGGTAGGTTCTTTGACGATTCGTCAGGGCTGCTGCAACTTGTGCAGGAAGGCACGCACGCGCTCGGCGTTGGTGCCGAAATCGCTGCCGCCCACGCGGGATACGGAACGCACATCAACCCGGCTGCCCTGCCCCTCCGCGCGGATGCGGATCACCACGTCATCCTTGAAGCCAAACAGCAGCGTGGTGGCCGTGGCCTCGATGCGCAACTCGGCGGGCTGCGCAGCCACCAGTTCCCAACCCATGGCCTGCACCACCTGCTGCGCGCGCGCAAAGGCCTGCTGCGGCGGCATGGTCAGAACCACCGGAACGATGTCCGGGTAGCCTTGCTTTTGCTGCGCCGCAACGGCCGCGCTGTAGTCCAGCCCATTGGGTGCATGCTGGCGCAATGGCAGCACGGCCACAAAGCCCGGTGGGTCCTGGGTATCTGTGGATACGTCGTGGATGTGTGGCAACTGGTTGACCTGGCTCCATAAGTAAGCCGGGGGCCCAAAGGCCACAAGCGACAAAAGGGCTGCCGCCAGAGCTTGCCTGCGCGCGTCAGGCGCCAGCCTGCCCCAGCCCAGCAGGGCCAATAGCACGGCCAGTGCGCAGACGGCGCCTGCGACTGTGGCTGCCCAACGCATGGTCATCAAGGCCGCCTTGAGGGCCAGCCACTGCAGGCGGTACATCGGGCCTGCCAGCAGTTCCACGGCCAGGCACACCAGGGCCAGCAACAGCATGCCAATGGCCAGCCGTTCCAACGGTTTTTTTGTGTTCATAGGGTTGTCACCTTTCTGGCGCGGGCACTGTGGCTGCGCGGAACCGATGCTAGTGCATGGCTGGCGCTGGCGCTTGCGTGGACGGGGATGTCCGCCGCAAGAGCGGGCTAGCGTTCCTTCAAGTATGGTTTGCCAAGCGCCTGGGGTGCCACGGCCTTGCCGATAAACCCGGCCAACAGCACCACCGTCAGCACATAGGGCAAGGCCTGGATGAACTGCACCGGCACCTCGCCCACCAGTGGCAGCGCCACGCCCTGCAGGCGGATGGCGGCGGCGTCCAGAAAGCCGAACAGCAGGCAGGCCCAGAGCGCGCCAAAGGGCTGCCAGCGGCCGAAGATCAGGGCCGCCAGCGCCATGAAGCCGCGCCCGGCCGTCATGTTGGCGGAGAAGTTGGCACTTTGCGCCAGCACCAGATAACTGCCGGCCAGGCCGCAGAGCAAGCCGTTCAGGGTCAGCGCGGTGTAGCGCAGGCGCAGCACCGAGACCCCGGCCGCATCCACCATGTGCGGGTTCTCGCCCACGGCGCGCAGGCGCAGGCCAAAGCGGGTGCGGTACAACAGCCACCACACCAGGGGCACCAGCGCATAGGCAAAGTAAACCAGCGCGCTGTGCGTCAAAAAGCCCTCGCCCAGCACGCGGCCCATGTAAGGGATAAAGCCCAGCAACGTGCCCGCCTCCGGGAACAGCGGCTGGATACGCACGCTGGTGGCCACTGGCGGCGTCTGCCCACCCTGCGCAAACCAGGCAATGCCCAGCACCACGGTCAGCCCCACGGCAATGATGTTGATGGCCACGCCCGACACCACCTGGTCGCCCCGGTGGCTGACACAGGCCAGGCCATGCATCCACGACAGCAGCACCGCGACACCCATGGCCGCCAGCAGCGCCAGGCTGGTGGAGCCGGAGACGGCACCGGTGGCGCCCGCAATAAAAGCGGCAAACAGCATCTTGCCCTCCAGGCCAATGTCCACCACGCCGGAGCGCTCGGAGAACAAGCCTGCCAGCGCGCACAAAATCAGCGGCGTTGCCAGCCGCAAGGTGGAGGCCAGCAAGGCGCCCAGAGACGCTTCATCCATGGCGCACCCCCGCAGCCCGTGGCACCAGACGCAGGCCGGCTGCCACTGCAGGCGCAATCACATAGGTCATGGCGCCCGAGAACAGCACAATAAAACCCTGCAGCATGACCACCATGTCGCGGCTGAAACCGGGCACATCAAAGGCCACTTCGGCACCGCCCTGGAACAGCGCGCCAAACAACACGCTGGCAAACACAATGCCTACCGGGTGGTTGCGCCCCATCAAGGCCACGGCAATGCCGGTAAAGCCCGCACCGCCCACAAACTCCAGAATCAGCTTGCCGCTGACCCCGGCAATTTCATTCATGCCCACCATGCCCGCGAGAGCCCCGGATATGGCCATGGCAATCAGCGTCTGGTGTTTGGAGTGGATGCCCGCGTATTCCGCCGCACTGGGGCTGGAGCCCACCGCGCGCAAGCGGTAACCCGCGCGGCTGCGCCACAAGAACAGATACACCACCCCACAGGCTACAAGCGCCAACAGCAGGCTCACATTCAAGGGGGACGCGGGCCACTCCACACCCAGCCAGCCAAGGGCCTGCTGCACGCTGGGCAGCTTGGCCGAGTCGGCAAAGACTTTGCTTTCAATCGCCATCATGCCCTTGGGCCGCAGGTGGTTGACCAGCAGATAGACCAGCAGCGAGCTGGCAATGAAGTTGAACATGATGGTGGTGATGACCACATGGCTGCCGCGGTAGGCCTGCAAATACGCGGGCACTGCCGCCCACAGCAGGCCAAACAGCATGCCCACCAGCAGCATGACGGGCAGCATGGCCCAGGCGGGCAGGCTGGCGGACAGGTAGAGAGCAGCCAGCCCCGTGCCCAAGCCCCCCATCACCGCCTGACCTTCGCCGCCAATGTTGAACAGGCCGCCATGGAAGGCCACGGCCACGGCCAGGCCGGTAAAGATAAAAGTGGTGGCGTAGTACAACGTGTAGGAGAGGCCCCGCGCGCTGCCAAACGCGCCCTGCACCAGGGCGGTCATGACTTCCACAGGGCTTTGCCCCACCATGGCCACCACGGCGGCTGCGGCCAGCAGGGCCACGGCCAGGCAGACCACGGGTAGCAGCACCAGGTCGGCCCAGCGTGGCAGGGTACTGGGCACACTCATGCGTTTCCTCCGGTCATCAAAAGGCCCAGACCGGCTTCGGTGCAATCGGCAATGGCCAGCTCACCGGCGATGCGGCCCTGGTTCATCACCATCACCCGGTCGGAGAGGGCCAAAATTTCGTCCAGTTCGCTGGACACCACCAGCACGGCGCAGCCCGCGTCGCGCATGGCGCGCAGCTGGGTGTAAATGAATTCAATGGCACCAATGTCCACGCCGCGCGTGGGCTGGCCCACCAGCAGCACCTTGGGGGCCTGACCCAGCTCACGCGCCAACACCAGCTTCTGCTGGTTGCCACCGGAGAACTTGCTGCTCACCAGGGCCGGGTCGCGCGGGCGCACATCGAAGCGCTCCATCATGTGGGCGGTGGCGGCCTTCATGGCCGCGTGGCGCATCCAGGGGCCGCTGCGGTAGGCGCTCAGGCCGTCGTAGCCCAGCACCGCCGACTCCCAGGCACCAAAGGCCATGACCAGCGCGCGCGCATGGCGGTCTTCGGGCACATGGGCCAGGCCCAGGTGCCTGGCGGTTTGGGGATCCAGCCACTGGGCCGGTGTGAAGCGTTGACCGCACACCGTCAATGCGCCCTGGGTGGGCGTCAGCAGACCACTGAGCACGTCCAGCAACTCGCTTTGGCCATTGCCAGAAACCCCGGCAATGCCCACGATTTCACCGGCGCGCAGCTGCACATCAATGCCCGAGAGGCGCAGCACCTGCAGGCTGTCGCGCAGCTCCAATTGGCTGGCGGCCAGCAGCACTTCGCCGCCCTGGCGTGCCTCGCCTTCGACACGCCCCATGTTCACCTTGCGTCCAACCATGGCCTCGGCCAGGCCCGCAATGGTGGCCTCGGCAATGGGCAGCTCCTGCACCACCTGCCCGGCACGCATGACGGTCACAAAGTCGCACAAGCCCATGACTTCCTTGAGCTTGTGGGTAATCAACACAATGGTGGCTCCCTGCGCCCGCAGGCCGCGCAGCACGTCAAACAGCTGCAGGGTTTCCTGCGGTGTCAGTACGGCGGTGGGCTCGTCCAGAATCAGGACTTTGGCGCCCCGGTAGAGCGCCTTGAGAATCTCCAGGCGCTGGCGGTCGCCCACGGCCAGATCGGCCACCAGGGCATCCAACTTGACGTGCAGGCCGGTGGACTGCATCAGCGCCTCGAGCTTGCCGCGCACCTGGTGGGTAGCGCGCAGCAGCAGCCAGTGGGGCTCGGCGCCCAGCATCACGTTTTCAATTGCAGTGAGTGTGTCCACCAGCATGAAGTGCTGGTGGACCATGCCGATTCCTTGGGCAATGGCGTCGTCGGCGTTGTGGATTTCTACCGGCTGGCCATTCACCTCGATTGAGCCACGGTCGGCCCGGTAAAAGCCGTACAGCACCGACATCAGCGTGCTCTTGCCCGCGCCGTTTTCGCCAACCAGGCCGTGCACGGTTCCCGCGCGCACACCCAATGAAACATCCACATTCGCCTGGACTGCGCCAAAGCGTTTGTGGATGCCGCGCATGTGCACCGCAAGCGGTGCCGCTTCTGCTGTTGCGTTCAAGCGGTCAGGAGATCAGTTCGCAATCAGTATTTGCAGGCGTTGTCGGCCATGTAGTCAGACACCTTGATCTTGCCGCTGATGATGTCGGCCTTGGCTGCGTCCACCTTCTTCTTCATGTCGGCGGTGACCAGCTTGGCGTTGTTGGCGTCCATGGCGTAATCCACGCCGCCTTCTTTCAGGCCCAGCACAGTCATGCCGGGCTTGAAGCCCATGGAGACGTTGTACACGGCCACGTCCACGCGCTTGAGCATGGAGGTGAGCATGGTGCCGGGCTGCAGATGGTTCTGGTTGCTGTCCACACCAATGGCCAGCTTGCCGCTGTCCTTGGCGGCCTGGTACACGCCCATGCCGGTGGCGCCCGCTGCGGCAAACACCACATCCGCGCCCTTGGCAAATTGGGCCTTGGCCAGCTCGCCACCGCGTGCCGGGTCGTTCCAGGCAGCACCCGTGGTGCCGGTCATGTTTTCAAACACCTCGGCCTTGGGGTTGGCAAACTTGGCGCCCTGCTCGTACCCGCAGCCAAAGCGGCGGATCAGGGGGATGTCCATGCCGCCCACAAAGCCGACCTTGCCACTCTTGCTGGCCATGGCCGCCATGGCGCCCACCAGGAAGCTGCCTTCCTGTTCCTTGAAGACGACGGACTGCACGTTGGGCAGTTCAACCACCATGTCGACAATCGCGAAGTTCAGCTTGGGGAATTCCTTGGCCACTTTTTCCACCGCAGAGGCTTGCGAGAAGCCCACGCTGATGATGGGGCTCGCGCCTTTTTCGGCCATGCGGCGCACCGACTGCTCGCGCTGCGATTCGTTGGTCACTTCAAATTCCAGGTACTTCTTGCCGGTTTCCTTCTTCCACTTTTCCATGCCGTTGTAGGCGGCTTCGTTGAAGGACTTGTCGAACTTGCCACCCAGGTCATAAATGATGGCGGGTTCGGCCACGGCTGCGAAACTCGCGGCCATTGCTGCGGCCAACACGCCCAGTTTCACATTGCTCAGAATTTGCATGGAGGTTCTCCGTTGATTGCAGGTTGAAAAAATCAATATTACAGACTAACCGGTGCGGCGCTTATAGGGTTTTCAGCCGCGCCGTAAGCAGGGCAAAAAAACCGTCGGCATCCACCGTGCGCATGACCATGGCATTGGCCGGCCGCTCCGTGACATGCCACCAGTCCACCACCGTCATGCCCATGGTCAGCTCCGAGCTGCATTCAATGCTCACGTTGCAGTGGCGGCCCTGAAACAAAGCGGGCTGCAGCAGCCAGGCAATCACGCAGGGGTCGTGCAGGGGGCCGCCGTCGCTGCCGTACTTTTGCTCGTCATAGCGCTCAAAAAATTCCAGCAACTCCACCACCGCACGGGCCACCGGCGTGCCCAAAGCGCCAATGGCGGCGACACGCTGGCGCGTGGTGAGCACCTGGTGGGTGACGTCGAGCGGCATCACCACCAAAGGGATGCCGCTGGCAAATACTACTTGGGCCGCGTGCGGGTCCACATAGATGTTGAATTCGGCCGCGGGCGTGATGTTGCCGCCCTCCGAAAAGCCGCCGCCCATCAGCACAATCTGCTGGATGCGTGCGGCAATGTCGGGTGCGCGCTGCAGGGCCAGCGCCACATTGGTGAGCGGCCCCAGGGTGCACAAGGTGACCTCGCCCGCGGGCTCGAGGCGAATGGTGTCAATGATGAAGTCCACCGCGTGCTGCGCTTGCAGCGCCATGCTGGGCTCCGGCAGGTCCGGGCCGTCGAGACCCGTGCGGCCGTGCACGTGTTCGGCGGTAACCAGGTCGCGCACCAGGGGGCGGCTGGCGCCTGCGTACACGGGCACACCGGTTTTGCCCGCCAGTTCGCAAATCTTGAGGGCGTTTTTTTGCGTCCAGGCCAGGGGCACATTGCCGGCCACCGCGCAAATGCCCAGCACCTCCAGCTCAGGGGACGCCAGCGCCAGCAAAATGGCCAGCGCGTCGTCCTGACCGGGGTCGGTGTCGATGATGATTTTTTGGCGTGCCAAGGTGCTTGTGCCTTCAGTGGGCCTGGTAAGCAATGGCGATGGCGGCAGCCAGGCGCGCGTTATTCAGCACCAGTTGGATATTTGACGCCAGACTGTCACCCCCGGTTAATTCATTCACCCGCGCCAACAAAAAGGGCGTGGACGCTTTGCCTGCAATGCCTTGCTGCGTGGCCTCTTGCAAGGCCTGCTCGATGGCTTTGTCTATGGTCTCGCGCGGCATGGCAAAGGCTTCGGGGATGGGGTTTGCAACAACCATGCCACCTTGCAACCCCATGGCCCACTTGGCCTTGAGCACGTCGGCAATCTGGGCCGCAGAGTCCAGCCGGTAGTCCACCCGGAAGGCGCTGTCGCGCGTGAAAAAAGCGGGCAGTGCATCGGTCTGGTAGCCAACCACGGGCACGCCTTGGGTTTCGAGGTACTCCAGCGTCAGACGCAAATCCAGAATCGACTTGGCCCCGGCACAGACCACGGCCACCGGCGTTTGCGCCAGTTCCTGCAGATCGGCCGACACGTCAAAGCTGGACTCGGCGCCCCGGTGCACACCGCCAATGCCGCCGGTGGCAAACACGCGGATACCGGCCATGGCGGCAATCACCATGGTGGCAGCCACGGTGGTGGCGCCATTGGCCCGGGCGGCCACGATGAACGGAATGTCGCGGCGGCTGACCTTGGTGACCGCATGGCCCGCTTTGCCGAGTTGTTCTATTTCTTCGCGCGACAACCCGGCCTTGAGGCGCCCTCCCACAATGGCAATGGTGGCGGGCACGGCACCATGCTGGCGCACCTCGTCTTCCACCTGCAGGGCCGTGGCCACGTTGTGCGGGTAAGGCATGCCGTGCGAGATGATGGTGGACTCGAGTGCCACCACGGCGCGGCCATTGGCCAGGGCGTGTTGCACCTCGGGTGCGATGTCCAGAAAGGCTTGGCTTGTCATGTCTTTTGGTATTCCAGGTGTGCGGCCACGGCGGCCACACCCAGTGCGGGTGAATTGGCGAATGTACTGGATAAGGTGAGCTCGGCGCAGGCCATGGCAAAAGCCACTGACAGGTCCAATGGCATGTCCTGCAACTGGCCATACACCAGGCCACTGAGCAACGCGTCACCGGCCCCGGTGGCACTGGCCATGGCCACCGGCTGGGCCGCCCGGTGGCCCGTGATGCCTGCGGCATCGCACCAGACAGCACCTTCGGTGCCCAAGCTGATGACCACCTGCTGCACCCCGCGCTGGTGCAGGGCGAGGGCTGCGGCACGGGCTTCAGGCGCATCGGCGATGGACAAGCCGCTCAGGGCCTGCGCCTCCATGCGGTTGGCATTCAAGGTGTGCAGTTGGCCCAGCACGGGCAAAAGCTTGTGGCACTTGGCCACAGACACCGCCTCGGCGAACAGCAGCGGGTGCCGCAGTTCGGTGCACAGCCACTGCAACACATCGGGGCGCACATTGCAGTCCACCACAACAGCCTGGGCCGCGTGCAATAGCGCTGTGTGCGGTGCCAGCAGCGCGGGGCTGAGCTGCTCCAGAATGTCCATGTCATTCACGGCGACGCCCATGTCGCCATCGACACCGTGCAGGGACAAATAGGTGGCGGTGCGCTGGCCGGGCAAAGTCGTGCAGGCCGACAGGTCCAGCCCGATGCGCGTGGCAGCCTGTTGCAGCGCGGCAGCAAAGGCGTCATCCCCCAGCACACTCACGAGGCGGGCATCCACCCCCAGGCGCAGCAGGTTTTCGGCCACATTGCGTGCCACGCCGCCGGGGCTGCACAGGATGCGCCCGGGGTTGGAGTCGCCCATCAAGGCTTTGCTGTGCGGCAGGGCTGAAATGTCCAGATTGGCGCCGCCAATCAGCGCGACAGTCGGTTTGCGGGGTGTCATGGGCATGGCGTGATTAGACGGCACAATAAGCCGCTTGCTGCAAGGCCTCATGCACAAAGGACACCCATGATTCTGGTAGCCGGTTCCGCCAACCTCGACTTTGTGGTGCGCGCGGACCACATCCCCGCGCCCGGCGAAACGGTGCTCGGCCACGACTTCAAAACTTTCCCCGGCGGCAAGGGCGCCAACCAGGCCGTGGCCTGCGCGCGCGCCGGAGGGGTTATCACGCACATGCTGGTGGCCTTGGGGCAAGACGCCTTTGCCAAGCCGCTGGAACAATCGCTGCAGGATGCCGGTGTGCAACTGCATACCGTGCGCGACGCACAGCACCCCACCGGCACCGCGTTCATTTGCCTCTCCAAGTCCGGTGAGAACGCCATCACCGTGGCACCCGGTGCCAACGCCTGTCTGCTGCCCTCGCATCTGCCGCCGCTGGTCGGCTACACCCATTTGCTGCTGCAGCTGGAAACGCCCTTGGCCACCGTCAAGGCCTATGCCCAGGCCGCGCGCCAGGCCGGTGTGGCCGTGGTGCTGAACGCCGCTCCGGCCCAAGTACTGGAGCCCGAGCTGCTGGCACTGGTGGACATATTGGTGGTCAACGAAGGTGAACTGGCCACCGTGGCCCAGCACAGCGGCAGTGTGGCCGAATGCATGACCCGCCTGGCAGTGCATACCGTGGTGGTGACACTGGGCTCCCAAGGCTGCCTGGCCCGACAGCAAGGCGCCCTGCACCTGCAAGCCGCTTTTGCCGTGACACCCGTGGACACCACGGGCGCGGGCGACACTTTTTGCGGCGGCCTGTGCGCCGCCTTGAGCCAAGGGCAGACGCTTGGCGCCGCCCTGCTCCATGCCAGCGCCGCTGCGGCCCTGGCCTGCACCCGGCTAGGTGCACAAAGCAGCATTCCGGACGCTGCAGAAGTGGCGGCGCTGTTGCAGCAACAACCCGACATCAACAACCCCGCCGCACTCGCCGCCCTGCGCGCGCTGTGCGGCCTGAACTGAAAGCTGAAAGAGTCCATGCACACCAACGCCCCCCGCAAGGTCATCTACGACACCGACCCCGGCGTAGACGACGCCATGGCCCTGTACTACGCGCTGGCCCATGCCGGTGTGGACGTGGTCGGCATCACCACCACCTTCGGCAATGTCACCGTGGAGCAGGCCGCCACCAACGCGCTCTACCTCACGGCCATTGCCGGCTTTGAGGTGCCGGTGACCCAGGGCGTCGCCAAGCCCTGGGTCAAGCCGGGTGAGGCACCGCCCGACTTCATCCACGGCGCCGACGGCTTGGGCAATTTGCCCAGCCGCCTCGCCACCCACAACGTGCTGGACCCGCGCTCCTCGGCCCAGTACATCGTGGACATGGCACGCGCCCACCCCGGAGAGATCACGCTGGTAGCAGTGGGCCCGCTGGGCAACCTGGCCACAGCACTGAAACTGGCGCCCGAGTTGCCAACGCTGTTGCGTGAAGTGATCCTCATGGGCGGCACGGTGGTGGAGCCCGGCAATGTGTCACCCGTGGCCGAGGCCAATATCTGGAACGACCCGCACGCCGCCGACCTCGTTTTTTGCGCCGACTGGAAGCTCACCATGGTGGGCCTGGATGTGACGCACCAGGTGATCCTGCCGGTGACCCTGTTTGAAAAAATTGCCAGGCACCAGCAGCATGTGGCGACCGACACGCTGCTGCACGCGGTGAAGTTCTACGCCAACTTCTATAGCGACCTCTACCCCCATGTGGCCAAGATCCACGGTTGCTTCGGCCACGATGTGCTGGCTTTCATCTACTTGACCAATCCCGAGCTCTTTGAGCTGGAAAGCGGCCGAATGCGTGTGGCGGTGGACGGCCTGGCCCAAGGCCAGACCATGCTGCGGCGCAAGCGCATTGACTACCCGCAGGCGGGCTGGGAGTCGGACGACGCGCTGACCCACGCCTGCATGCAAGTGGATGCCCACGGTGCCAGCCGCGTGCTGGAAGAAACCCTGATGAGCGACTGGCTGCCACGCTGACTGCAAGATCCTGACCCGGAGAGTTTCCATGCACCTGCCGATTGTTGACTTCAACAGCCCCACAGCCCCACAAGACTTCTGCAAAAGCCTGCACGAGACCGGCTTTGGCGTGCTGAAAAACCACCCACTGAGCCAGACCTTGGTGCAGGGTATTTACGACGAGTGGCTGGCGTTTTTCCAGAGCGATGCCAAAAGCAAATACCCGCAAGACCCGGTGAAGTTCGACGGCTATTTTTCTCCCAAGGTGTCTGAGACGGCCAAGAACCACAACAAAAAGGACGTCAAAGAGTTCTTTCATATTTACCCCTGGGGCCGTTACCCCGCCGAGGTGTCAGACGCGGCGCGCCACTACTACGGCCTGGCCAACGCGCTGGCACGCACCCTGCTGCAATGGGTGGACGACAATTCGCCGCCCGAGGTGAAGGCGCGCTACTCCATGCCCCTGTCCCGCATGCTCGACGGCAGCGACCACACCCTCTTGCGTGTGCTGCACTACCCGCCGCTGACTGGCCAGGAAGAACCGGGTGCCGTGCGAGCCGCCGCCCATGGCGATATCAACCTGCTGACCATCCTGCCCGCCGCCACCGAGCCGGGCCTGCAGGTGCTGGGCAAGGACGAGGCCTGGCATGACGTGCCCTGCGACTTTGGCCTCTTGATCGTCAACATCGGCGACATGCTGGAAGAGGCCTCGGGCCACTACTTCCCCTCCACCGTGCACCGGGTGCTCAACCCCACAGGCGAGGCGGCGAAGAAGTCGCGCATTTCGCTGCCGCTGTTTTTGCACCCCTCGCGCGAGGTGGTGCTGTCGGAGCGCTACACGGTGGGGAGTTATTTTGAGGAGCGGATGCGGGAGCTGCGGGGGTCTTACTGACCTTCAGTCACACGCACTGGGATGAAGTCACTTCTGGACTCAGGCTGGGCCTTTTGTGTACCTGCGGCGCAAGCCGGCGGGGTTTTCTGCTGAATTTGCTTCCGCACAATCCAAGTCCCCTCCCAAACGACCCTCTTCAAAATCCGCACAAGCTTATTCACCTCCCGCATATCGGTATAGCCAAAATATCGTTTTCAATCTAAGACAAGCTCACTACATTAGTCCGGATGCAAGAATTAGCCTTTGTCATTGCGGGATTCATCGTTGGCACCATCGTCGGCCTCACCGGCGTGGGGGGCGGCTCCTTGATGACGCCCATTCTCATCTTCGTCTTCGGCATCAAGCCATATCTGGCAGTGGGCACGGATTTGCTGTTTGCCGCCTTCACCAAGATGGGCGGCACGGTGAAACTGGCGCGCGCCGGGCGCATTGACTGGGCTGTGGTGCGCAACCTGTCGGCCGGCAGCATCCCCGCGTCCCTCATCACGCTGTACATCCTGCACACCGTGGGCCCGGCCGACCCCAAGGTGCAGGCCGTCATGACCACCACGCTGGGCTGCGCCCTGCTGCTTACGGCTGCTGCCACGTTTTACAAGGCCGTTCGTGGCAAGGTCAGCCCAACACACATAGCCCTGGGCCAGGAAGTGGCAGCCGCCACGCCCAAGCACTGGAGCCTGCCCCTGCTGTTTGGCGCGGTTATCGGCACCTTGGTCACCCTGACTTCCGTGGGCGCCGGTGCCATTGGCGTCACGGCCCTCATGCTGCTCTACCCCTTGCTGCCGCTGAACCGCATCATCGCCGCCGACATCGCCTACGCCGTGCCGCTGACGCTGGTGGCGGGCCTGGGCCATGCCACCCTGGGGGCAGTCGACTGGAGCATGCTGGCGGCATTGCTGTGTGGCAGCCTTCCCGGCATCTGGGTTGGCTCGCACCTCACGACCAAAGCACCCGAACGCCTGATACGCTCGCTGCTTTCCTTTTTACTGGCCTACGCGGGCCTGAAACTCATTGCCCTGTAACGCGGGCCTGCAGAACCATGTACCAATACACCGACTTTGACCGCCAGTTCATCCGCTCCCGTGCCGACCAGCACCGCGACCAGCTGGAGCGCAACCTGGCAGGCACCCTGAGCGATGAAGACTTCCGCCCCCTGCGCCTGCAAAACGGCTGGTACATCCAGCGCTACGCCCCCATGCTGCGCGTGGCCGTGCCCTATGGCGAACTCGCCAGCCGCCAGCTGCGCGTGCTGGCTCGCATCGCCCGCGAGTACGACCACCCCTCCAAGGAAGTGTTTGACAAGGCCATCGGCACGCAGGCCACCTGGGGCACCACGCACCTGCCGGTGGGCTACGGCCACTTCACCACGCGCCAGAACGTGCAGTTCAACTGGATACCGCTGGCCAAGAGTGCCGATGTGATGGACCTGCTGGCTACCGTGGACATGCACGGCATCCAGACCAGCGGCAACTGCATCCGCAACATCACCAGCGACGAGCTGGCCGGGGTGGCGCCGGATGAGATTGCCGACCCGCGCCCCTTTGCCGAAATCATGCGCCAGTGGAGCACGCTGCACCCCGAGTTCGCCTTCCTGCCGCGCAAGTTCAAGATCGCCATCAGTGGCGCCACTGCCGACCGCGCGGCCACTTACTGGCATGACGTGGGCCTGCACCTGATCAAGGCAGACAAGGACGATGCTACGCAGGGCGTTACTGCCGGTGATCTGGGCTTTCGCGTACTGGTGGGCGGCGGCATGGGCCGCACGCCGGTGATTGGCAGCGTTATCCGCAGCTTCCTGCCCTGGAACCAGATCATGAACTACCTGGAAGCGGTGGTGCGCGTGTACAACCGATGGGGCCGTCGCGATAACCTGTACAAAGCCCGTATCAAGATTCTGGTGAAGGCCGAAGGCCAGCGCTATATCGACGAGGTGGAAGCCGAATACGCGCAAATCATCACGCGCGATGGCGCTCCCCACACCATCACGCAGGCCGAGCTGGACCGTGTGACCGCCTGCTTTGTGCCGCCAGCCCT
>CANCCF010000085.1 GCA_947374485.1 Comamonadaceae bacterium
CACTACCACCCCTTTGAAGCCATTCGCGCCGGCATGCCGCTGGTGTTCATGGCCGGGGGCATGCTGGACCGCTTGGGTGGCCAAGGGCTGCCAGGCCGCTGCGTGTCGGTGGCAGAAGCGCGCAGCAAGGTGGAGCGCTTGCTGGCCGACGACCAGGATCTGATCGGGCGCATCCGCGCGAGCCAAGCGGTGCTGCTCGAAGCCATGCGCCCAGAGAACTGCGAACCGGCCTGGCGTCAGGGCCTGGCGCGCATTGCGGGCGAGCTGCAGGCCTGGCGCGCCGAGCAGGCCGCCCGCCCGCCGCAGACGCAGCGCAGGCGCATTGCGGTGGTGCTGCCCGTGGGCTACCGGGGCGGCAGCTTGCGCGGCGCATTGGCATTGGCGCAGGCCCTGCACCTGGGCAGCCGCCAGTGCGCAGAAGACGCGGACATCGTGCTCTTGCACCTGGACGATGGCACCACCTACCCGGAAGACGCGTTTGCCGATTGGCCACCCACGATCGGGCGACGGGCGTTCAAATGGAAGACGCTGGGCGCAGCAGAGGCCAGACGCGCCATGCGCTACGCGGGCTATGCGGACTGGGAGCCCACCCATGCCCACTACATGGCGCCCGATGACGGCATGGCGCAACTGCTGGATTGTGGGCTGTGGCTGTTCATCAGCGACCGATTGCAGCACCCGGTGCTGCCGCTCAGGCCGCTGGTGCTGATGGTGTACGACTACCTCCAGCGCTACCAGGATTTGCTGCCGCGCGGCACCGATCAGCCGTATTTGCTGGCGGCCCGTGGCGCCACGCGGGTGCTCGTCAGCACCGAATTTGCGCGCCGGGATGCGCTGCAATATGCCGGTATCGACCCGCGCAAGGTGGGCAAGCTGCCGATGCTGGCGCCGGACTTTCCAATCCTGCCAAGGGCCAATGAAGTGCGTGACGACAAAGACCGCACACGGCCCTACTTCCTCTGGACCACCAACGCCGCGCCCCACAAAAACCACCTGCATGCGGCAGAAGCGTTGCTGATCTATTACGAGGAACTGGGCGGCCAGTGGGCCTGCCGGGTCACTGGCGTGAACACCGGCGGCATGCTCACCAGCAAACTGCCCCACCTGCGCGCCATGGCCGACGTCTTTGCCCGCAGTAAGGCCCTGCGCAAGGCTGTGCAATGGCTGGGCGAACTGCCCGATGCGGCGTACCGGCAACGGCTGGGCGGCGCCGGCTTTCTGTGGCATGCCGCACGCATTGACAACGGCACCTTCGCGGTGATTGAGGCGGCCTGCATGGGTGTGCCCGCCCTCTCCAGCGATTACCCCGCCATGCGCGAAATCGACACGCAATTTGCACTGCACCTGGCTTGGATGGACGCCGACTCGCCCAGGCAGATGGCGCAGCAACTCAAGCACATGGAACAGCACGCCGCAGCACAGCAGCGCAAGCTGCCCACCGCGCAGCAGTTGCAGGCGCAGCGCCTTGAAACCCATGCCACGGCGTATTGGCAGGAGGTGCGGGCATGCCTGTAAAGCATTACGGCATCTACCTGGCATACCCACCCACGGTGGATTTGCGTGCCGAGGGACTGGGTCGGCACCTGGCCCAGTTCCTCAGGGGCGCGCAGGCGCTGACGGATGTGCGCTTTTGTATTGTCTGCCCAAGCTGGTCGCTTGAAACGCTACAAGCCCTGTTCGAAAGTGAACAGGTACCCGCGGGTGCTTTTGACATCGTGGCCCCTGTCGGCAAGCCCTATGCGCTCAGGGTCTTTGAGGCATTGCGGGCCTGGCGCGGCCGCAAAAGGCACCCCGGGCGTTTGCAGCGCGCTTGCGCTGCCCTGCAGCGCCATGGGTCTGCGCTGTGGCAGCACATGAGCGCCTGGGCCGTGGCCGTGCACGACCCGGCCACGCTGGTCGGGTTTGTGCTGCATGTCTTGTTGCTGTCCTGCGTGGTGCTGCCCTTGGTGCTGCCCTTGGTGCTGCTGGCGCTGCCACTGTGGGCGCTGGTGCTTGGCTCCCGCGTGCTGCAAGTGGCCGCACGGCACGGCAGGCGCTTGTTGCGCGGCCCGTGGGCGGCGCGGCGCAAAAAAGTGTCTGCCCTCTTCGCTGTGCCGCAGCAGGAGGGCTGGGTGCTGCGCCTGTTTGACGAGATGAACCAGCAGGAGGCCCGGCGCATGCAGCGCAGCATCGACGCGCTGGTAGGTGTGCGGGCCTGGTACTGCCCCACTGCCTTTTGGCCCGCCTTCAACGCCATCCAGGCGCCGCGCCTGATGTGCGTGCCCGATGTGGTGCTGTCCGAATTTCCGCTGGGTTTTGCCGAGTTGGGTGGCGAGCGCACGCTGCGGACCTTCGAGGCGGTAGGCCGCGCCATCGCAGGTGGCGAAAATTTCCTCACCTACAGCGAGACCGTCAAATGGCGCACGCTGGTGGACCGTTACGGTGTTTCAGCGGCGCGCGTAACCGTCATAGCGCATGCGCCCAATGCGCTGGACCGGCACGTCACCATCCGCGGCTTTGCCGACCCGCAGGCGACCTCCCGTCACTATTGCCAGACCCTGTTCATGCAGGCCCTGCAGCGCAGCACGCGGCCCCACTACACCGCCGGCTTCCAGAACCGGGAGCTGAAGTTCCTGTTCTACGCCAGCCAGATCCGGCCCAACAAAAACGTGCTGATGCTGCTGCGTGCATTTGAGCACCTGCTGCGCAAGCGCTACCTGGGGCACAAGCTGGTGCTGACCGGGCGGCCCGGCGACACGTCCGGCGTGGCCCGTTTCATCGCCGACCACCGGCTGGAAAACGATGTGATCTTTTTGCACCGGCTGGACGTTGCGGAGCTGGCTGCCTGCTACAAACTGGCGGACCTGGCCGTCAACCCCTCACTCAGCGAAGGCGGTTGCCCCTTCACCCTGACCGAGGCGCTGTCGGTCGGCACACCGGTGGTGATGGCCCGCATTGCGGTCACCGAAGAGGTGCTGACCGAGCCCGAGGTGCAGGAGGCGACCTTCTTCGACCCGCACAACTGGCGGGACTGTGCCGAACGCATCGCCTGGGCGGTCAACAACCGCGCAGCCCTGCTGGCCCTCCAGCAGGCAACCTGGGCGCGCCTGAGCCAGCGCAGCTGGACTGACGTAGTGCGCGAGCATGTACAGGTGCTGGACCAACTGGCCGCACAGGCGTGCCCGCAGGCCAGCCCATGAGCGCCAAAAAGCTGGTGGTGATGGGCTTTGGCGGCCATGCCCGCAGCGTGGCCGATGTGGCGCTGGCCTGTGGGTACACCAGTCTGCTGTTTGTGGACGACCACGCAGGCGCGGGCGAACACTTTCTGGGCCACCCGGTGGTGCGTCATCTGCCAGCGGCCTGGGGCTTGCCCTGCGACGCCATTGCCGCGCTGGGAGACAACCAGCGCCGCCATCAGCTCTGCGACAGCATTGAGCGCCAGGGCCTGAGGCTGGTATCGCTGGTATCGCCGCTGGCAAGCTGTGGTGCGGGAAGCCACATCGGGCCGGGCTGCTTTGTGGGCCACCATGCGCACATCGGGCCCATGGCCCACATCGGCAGGGCCTGCATCATCAACACCGGCGCCACCGTGGAGCACGAGTGCCGCGTGGGTGACCACAGCCATGTGGCCGTGCATGCGACCCTGGCAGGGCGCAGCACCTTGGGTGCTTTTTGCATGCTGGGCGCCAGTGCGACGGTCATTGACGGCCTGCAGGTGGCAGATGGCGTGACCATTGGCGCCGGTGCGCTGGTGCGAGCCGACATCACCGAAACGGGCACCTACGTTGGCGTGCCGGTGCGCAAGCTGAAGTGAAGCCATGCGCGTACTGCACTTCTACAAAACCGTTTTTCCCGACAGCATGGGTGGGGTCGAGCAGCTCATCACCCAGCTGGCCCGCGGCACGGCCGCCATGGGTGTGCAGGTGGACGTGCTGTCCCTCACAAGCCAGCAAGTGCCTGAGACCGTGGCCATGGAAGGCTATTGCCTGCACCGCGCCAGACTCAACTTCCAGCTGGCCTCCACCGGCGTGTCCTGGTCGGCCATCCCGCTCTTTGCCAGGCTGGCCAGGCAGGCGGATGTGGTCCATTACCACTACCCGTGGCCCTTCATGGATCTGGTTCACTTTGTGGCGCGGGTCAAAAAGCCGTCGGTACTGACCTACCACTCCGACATCATCCGCCAGAAGAATCTGCTCAAAATCTACCGTCCCCTGATGGACCGGTTTTTGGCCGATGTGAGCCACATCATTGCCACCTCGCCCAATTACCTGGCCACCAGCGACGTGCTGGCCAGGCACCGCCACAAGGTGAGCGTGATTCCGATTGGCCTGGACAAGTCCACCTACCCCGAGCCGCACGCAGACAGGCTGGCGCAGTGGCGCCAACGCCTGGGGCCGAAATTCTTTTTGTTTGTGGGCGTGTTGCGCTACTACAAGGGCTTGCACATCCTGATCGAAGCCGCAAGTGAAACGGATTTTCCCGTGGTCATTGTGGGCGCCGGCCCGATTGAACAGGAGCTCAAGGTGCAGGTCGCGCGGCTCAAGCTGCGCAACATCCACTTCCAGGGCCATCTGCCGGACGAAGACAAGGTGGCGCTGCTGCAGTTGTGCCTGGCTGTTGTGTTTCCTTCGCACCAGCGTTCCGAGGCCTTTGGCATTTCCTTGCTGGAAGGGGCCATGTACGGCAAGCCCATGGTGTCCAGTGAAATCGGCACGGGCACCACCTTCATCAACATCGCGGATGAAACCGGGCTGGTGGTACCACCGAGCGACCCTTTGGCACTCAGGCAGGCCATGCAGTTCCTGTGGCAGCATCCTGCGGTGGCAGCCCAGATGGGCCGCAGGGCAGAGGCCCGGTACTGGCAGCACTTTACCGCCGAGCGCATGGTGGCCTCCTGCGTCGATGTTTACCGCGCGCAGATGGGCAAGACGCCACAGCGCTGAAAAGGCATGGCTGCAGGCAGCCTCAGTTGATCCGCTGGATGCGCCCCATCTGCGGGCGCGGCAAGATGCCCTTCAATCTGAAGTACAGCTTGGCCGCCACCAGATCGGTTTCGCCCTCCTGCACGTTGCGACCTTGCTTGAAGACGCCCAGCGCGTCGCCGCCCGAGGCCATGAAGCTGTTGACGGTAACCCGGTAGCTTTGCTCCATGGCCATGGGCTCGCCGTGCAGGCGCATGGAGCCCGGCACCACGCGCTGGCCTTTGCCGGGCGCCGCACCTTCGGGCTTGCTGGCGTCCCACACATAGCTGAAACCGCTGGAGACCGGCAGCACGCGACCGCCGGGTGGCTGCGGCTTTTCCCACTGCTGCTCCAGCAGGCGCAGCAACTGCGCACCGGTCAGGTCCATGGTGACCAGGCTGTTGTTGAAGGGCAGCACGCTGAAGAGCTGGCCAAAGGTCACCGCCAGGCTGCTGCCCAAATCCGCGCGCAGACCACCCGGGTTGGTGAAGGCAATTTGCGCGGCCCGGTCGCCGTAGCTGGGGTCTGAGGTTCCGGCCAGGTAGGCATCGGCCACCACCGCGCCCAGCGTGCTTTCACCGGCGGCGTTGGTGCGCCGGTCCAGCGCGGCAGCCAGGCGCCCCACTTCCATGTCGGAGAGCGGCG
The DNA here is from genome assembly GCA_947374485.1 of Comamonadaceae bacterium. GTDB lineage: Bacteria > Pseudomonadota > Gammaproteobacteria > Burkholderiales > Burkholderiaceae_C > Allorhodoferax. The sequence continues at coordinate 5,586 of CANCCF010000085.1, forward strand.
CGCTCAGGTCGCCGTAGCGCCGCACGATGGCCTCCACCGCCGGGTCAGGCGACAGGGCTGCCGCGCCTTGCGGCAGGGGCAGCGGGATTCCATTGGCGTCTTTCACCGTGGCGCCGTTGAGCACCACCAGGTTGTTGGCGTCCTTGGCCAGCACGCGTCGATGCACCGGGTCGATGCTGAGGTCGACCAAGGACACCAGGCGGCCATAGAAACCGGTTTGCGTGACGAGCTTGCCGTCCGGGCGCACGCACACATACTCCTGGTGCGTGTGGCCGCTGACCACCACATCCACCGCACTGTCGAATTGGTCGGCCAGGGCCAGGATGGGGCCGCTGAAATCCGGGCAGGTCTTGTCTTGCACAGTGCGCGCGCTGGTCTGCCCGCCCTGGTGAATCAGCACCACCACGGCCGCGGCACCTTGCGCCCTGAGCTGGGGCGCGAGCCGGTTGACCGTGGCCACCTCGCTCAGAAACTGCAGGCCCGCCACACCGGCCGGTGTGACCACAGAGGGTGTTGCGCGCAGGGTCAGACCAATGAAGCCGATTTTTATGCCGCCCATCTCGCGCAGGGCGGTGGCGGGAAACAGGGTTTGGCCCGAGGCCGTATCCAGCACGTTGGCCGCCAGGTACTGGAACTTTGCCCCGGCAAAACTGCCCGCATTCATGCAGGTGTCCACCCCCACGGTGCCGCTGGAGCCCTCGGCCGCTCGCGGGTAGCAGCCCCCGTTTTGCAGGCGCAGCAGCTCGGTGCGGCCCTTGTCAAACTCGTGGTTGCCCACGCTGGAGACATCCAGGCCGATCTGGTTGAGCACTTCGATGGTCGGCTCGTCATGGAACAGGCCGGAGGCCAGCGGTGTGGCGCCCACCAGGTCCCCCGCGCCCACCACCAGGCTGTGGCCGGGGTTGCGGGCTTTGAGCTGCTGCACCAGGCTGGAGAGGTAGGCCGCACCACCCGCGGCCACGCGCGTGCCAGCGGGGTTGGCCGCATCGGGCATGAGCACACTGCCGCTGGGGGGCTGGATGTTGCCGTGGAAATCGTTGATGGCGATGAGGGAAACATGCACCGGCTCGGCGGCCTGCGCGGCGCATGTGAAACACAGGGCAAGCAGCAACACGGCGCCGATGGCACCGGGCCTGGAACGGGGCAGGAACAGCATGGTCACATCCTCCAGCAGTTGGGCACAATGCAGGGACTATAGTGCCGCTGCCTTGCGAACACCCTGCCCTGATCACTGAAAAACCCACCATGAAACTTGCCACCTGGAACATCAACTCCCTCACCGTCCGCCTGCCCCAGGTGCTGGATTGGCTGAAGGCCAACCCGGTCGATGTGCTGGCGCTGCAGGAGCTGAAATTGTCGGACGACATGTTCCCCACCGAGGCGTTTGCAGAAGCCGGTTACCACAGCCAGTGCTTTGGCCAGAAGACCTACAACGGCGTGGCCCTGCTGTCGCGCACGCCCGCCGCCGATGTGGTGAAGAACATCCCCGGTTTTGACGATGACATGGCGCGCGTGATCACCGGCACGTTCGGCGAGGGCGAATCCAGCCTGCGCGTGGTGGGCGCCTATTTCCCCAACGGGCAGGAGCCGGGCAGCGACAAGTTTGAATACAAGATGGAATGGCTCAAAGGCCTGCGCGCCTGGCTCAAGAAGGAACTCGTAACGCACCCGCGCCTGGTGCTGATGGGCGACTACAACATCACCTTCGACGACCTGGATGTATGGGACCCGATAGGTCTGCAAGGATCCATCCATTGCACGGATGAAGAGCGCTACCACCTGCGCGCACTCATCGCACTGGGTATGACCGACAGCCTGCGCCTGTTTGGCCAGCCACCCCAAAGCTTTAGCTGGTGGGACTACCGCAACATGGCCTTCCGGCGCAACCGCGGTCTGCGCATTGACCATATTTTGGTGAGCAATGTGCTCAAAGACCGGGTGAAGTCCTGCGCGATTGACAAAGCCCCGCGCAAGAACGAGCGCCCCAGCGACCACGCGCCCGTGGTGATCACGCTGGATTGACGGCTTTATTCGTGCCCGCTGAGGGCACCAGACGAGCGGGCCCGCAGCCTATGGCTTGGTGACCCAATGGTGTTTCTTTAAGAACCTCTCCGTGATTCTTCCGTGACATCTGCTTCCTACCATGGGAGTCAGAACCACCGCAGAAAGGATCACCATGACCAACTCGCAACTTCCCGCTGTCGCAGCACCTTTTGTGTTCAACACACAGGCCATGGCCGCACTCAGCGCGGCCGATCGCCTGAAATTTGAAAGCTGGGGCCAGGGCCCCCGTCTGGAGCCCCGCCACGCACTGGTACACCAGGCCTTTGAAGCGCAGGCCCGCCAGCAGCCCCAGGCCGTGGCAGTTACGCATCTGGGGCGCAGCATCAGCTACCTGGAACTGGAGCGCCAGGCCAACCGCCTGGCCATCCGGCTGGGCCGCATGGGTGTGCGCCGTGGCGACCAGGTGGCCCTGTTCCTGCAGCGCTCCATCGGCATGGTGGTGGGCATGCTGGCTTGCCTGAAGCTCGGTGCTGCCTACGTGCCGCAGTGCGCAGGCATTGCCCCCAGGACACAGCAGGCCCATGTGCTGCAGGTCACCGGGGCCCGTGTGGTGCTGACCCTGTCCCATCTGCTGGACGAAGTGGCACTGGCGCCAGGCGAACAAGCCACCTTGCCCCACATTGCGCTGGACCGCTTTCTGGCAGAGCCCGTGCCGCGCCCGCAGACCTACGACCACTTTGAACCAGCAGAAGCCGTGCAGCCCAACGACCTGTGCTTTGTGCTTTTCACCTCGGGCACCACCGGCAAGCCCAATGGCGTGGAGGTGAGCCACCGCAATGTGGCCAACATCATCCTGACAGCGCCGGGCGATCTGGGCCTGCGCCCGGGCATGAAGGTGGCGCAGCTGCTCAACATCGGCTTTGACATGGCGGCCTGGGAATGCCTGGGCACGCTGTCGCATGGGGCCACCCTGGTGATTCGTGGCAGCGATTTTCAGGAGGTGGCCGAGCAGGTGGACGCCATCATCGCCACCCCCTCCATTCTGGCGCGCATCGATGCCAGCCGCTGCCCGCAGGTTCAGGTGGTGGCACTCGCCGGCGAGCCCTGCCCCAAGCCGCTGGCCGACAAGTGGGCGGCCCAGTGCCGCTTCTACAACGCCTGCGGCCCCACCGAGGTCACCATCGTCAACACCATGCAGCACTACACGCCGGGTGCGCGGCCCCTGAGCATCGGCAAGCCCACGCCCAACAACACGGTGTATGTGCTGAACCAGGATTTGCAGCCCTGCGCCATCGGCGAGGTCGGTGAGATGTGGGCTGGCGGCCACTGCGTGAGCCGGGGCTATAGGGCCAATGCCGAACTCACGGCGGAGCGCTACCGCGTCGACCCCTTCATGGCCGACGGCAGCCGGATGTTTCGCACCCGTGACCTGGGCCGCTGGAATGCCGCGGGCGAGCTCGAACACCTGGGCCGCGTGGATGACCAGGTGAAGGTGCGCGGCTTCCGGGTGGAACTGGACGCTGTCTCGCACGTGATGGAGGCTGTGCCCGGCTGCGAAAAAGCCGTGACGCTCAAGCTCAACAACCAGGAGCTGGTGGCCTTTGTCTGCCCCGCCTCGGTGGATACCGGAGCCGCCCGCGCGGCAGTGGCCCAGGCCCTGCCCTACTACTGCGTACCGGCCTTGCTCATGGCCCTGCCCACCTTACCCATGACAGGGCGCGGCAAGGTCGACAAAGGCGCCCTGCTGGCGCTGGCCCAGCAGGCCCTGGCAGCAGAGGCTGCCACGGCAGCACCAGCGGCGCTGGCAGCATGACACAGCCCGCCCAAACCTCCCTGCCCCTGCCGCACTATGGCGCGGCGGCCATGGATGGCAGCGCGCAGGCCCTGCCCCAGGTAACGGGGCGCTGGCGCAAACTCCTGTATCACCCTGCGCTGATGCATTACAACCGCCTGGTGTTCCTGGTGGCCTGCGCCAACCTGCTGGTGCTGGCTTTGGCGCTGGGGTCCTGGCACTGGTGGCGCGCAGACGGCGCCAACCTGCAAGGGCTGGCGCTGGCGGTGGCCCTGAACCTGACCATTGCCGTGCTGGTGCGCCAGCAGTATGTGGTCAATGCCTTGTTCTGGCTGGCCACGCGCGCACCCACCCACTGGCCGTTGGCGCTGCGCTGGCACCTGGGCAAGGTCTACCACTTCGGCGGCCTGCACAGCGGCTGTGCCAATGCCGCCACGCTGTGGTTCATGCTGTTTACCGGCAGCGTGGCCTGGCAGTTGGCGCAGGGGCTGGCGGGTGTGTCGGCAGGGGTGCTGGCCATCAGCCTGGCCCTGGTTGTGCTGCTGTGTCTGATCATCACCTGTGCCCAACCGGCCGTTCGGCGCAAGTACCACAACGGCTTTGAGCTGACCCACCGCTTTGCCGGCTGGACCGCCCTGCTGCTGTTCTGGCTGCAGACGGTGCTGCTCGCAAACGACCAGCGTGGCGACACGGCGCTGGGTCAGGCCTTGCTGCACACGCCGGGCTTCTGGCTGCTGGTGCTGGTGAGCGCGAGTGTGGTTCTGCCCTGGCTGCGCCTGCGCCGTGTGCCCATTGACGTGCAGGCAGTGTCGCGCCACGCAGCGGTGGTGACCTTACGCCATGCCAAGGCCTTTCCCGGCTCCACCACGGCCCTGAGCCTGAGCCCGCTGGCCGAATGGCACTCGTTTGCCAACATCCCCGCGCCCGGTCAAGCGCACTACCGCATCATCGTGTCCAGAGCCGGGGACTGGACTGGCCGCTTCATCGAGGAGCGGCCCACACACATCTGGGTCAAGGGCATCATCACGGCGGGCGTGGCGAACATCGAAACCCTGTTCACCAAGGTGCTTTACGTGGCCACGGGCAGCGGCATTGGCCCGGTGCTGCCGCACCTGATTGGCCGGCGTGTGCCCACCGGCCTTATCTGGGCCACCCGCGAGCCGCGCAAGACCTATGGCGACGCGGTGGTCGACGAGATTCTGCAGGCCCAGCCCGACGCCCTGATCTGGGACACCGACGCGCTCGGCAAGCCCGACCTGAGCGCCCTGGCCTACACGGCGGCACGCCGCTGCGGCGCCGAGGCGGTGATTGTGATTTCCAACCAGAAGCTCACCGAGCAGGTGGTCTGGGCCATGGAAAGCCGCGGCATACCCGCCTATGGCGCTATCTGGGACTCCTGAAGCCATGCACAGCCGCCGCCAGTCTTCGCTATTCCAATGCCGGTGCTGCCGCACCGCCCCACCCCTTTTTCAAGGAGCCCGTATGCCCCTCGTACTTGAACAACATGGCCGCGTGATGCTGGTCACACTGAACCGGCCAGAAGCCCTGAATGCCCTCAACAGCGCCACCCTCCATGCCTTTGTGCAACAGGTGGTCCCGCTGGACCAGCGCCCCGATGTGGGCTGCATCGTGCTCACCGGCAGCGAGCGCGCCTTTGCCGCGGGCGCCGACATCCGGGAGATGGCCTCCCAGACCCTGCACCAGATGCGTGACAGCGACTACTTCGCCGGCTGGGAGGCCTTTGCCAGCATGCGCACCCCGCGCATTGCCGCCGTATCCGGCTATGCGCTGGGCGGCGGCTGCGAGCTGGCCATGATGTGCGACATGGTCTTTGCCGCAGAAGGCGCGCGCTTCGGGCAGCCCGAAATCAAGCTGGGCGTGATCCCGGGCATAGGCGGCACCCAGCGCCTGACCCGGCTGGTGGGCCGCAGCCGCGCCATGGACCTGATCCTGAGCGGACGCCTGATGGACGCCAGCGAGGCCGAGCGCGCAGGCCTGGTGGCACGCGTGTACAGCGCCAGCGAGCTGTTGCCGCAAACGCTGGCGGCCGCGCAGACCATTGCCAGCTACAGCCTGCCGGCGGTGCGGGTGGCCAAAGAAGCGGTTGACCGCGCGGCCGAGCTCAGCCTGCGCGAAGGTCTGCTGTTTGAGCGCCGTGCCTTTCACAGCCTGTTTGCCACCCGCGACCAGAAGGAAGGCATGCAGGCGTTTCTGGACAAGCGCCAGCCGCGGTTCACCGGCGAATAAGTCAAGGCGGTGCAACATGTTTATGAGACCATGGGGCAAAGCAAACTTTGCCTTGGCGCACGCCACGGCGCACCCACAGGGAGACCACGACAGCCCCCGGCGCATGCCTGAACCTTCCGCTCTGCATTTGAATCCCGCCCCGACTCCGGTGCGCATCCTGGTCGTTGAAGACGACCCCGACATTGCCGCCCTGCTTGCCCTGCACCTGGGCGAACTGGCCACCCGGCTTGATGTGGTGTCCGACGGCCTGCAAGCCTTTGCCCGCGCCCAGGAGCAGCCCTGGGACGCCATCTTGCTGGACGTACGCCTGCCCGGCATGAACGGGCTGGACCTGTGCCGCGAATTGCGCCGCCTGGGCAACAGGACACCCATCCTGATGCTGACCTCCCTGCACACCGAGCTGGACCGCGTGCTGGGTCTGGAGCTGGGCGCCGATGATTACATGGTCAAGCCCTTTGGCGTGATGGAGCTCAAGGCCCGGGTGCGTGCGCTACTGCGGCGCTCCCATGCCGGGGCGCAAGCGGCCGTCCCGTCGCAGGCCGACAGCGCCCAGGAAATCCGCCAGGGCCTGTTGCACATGGACCGCGACAAGCGCCGCTGCTGGCTGGCGGGCAAGGCGCTGTCGCTTACGCCGCGCGAGTTCGATCTGCTATGGCACTTTGCCCGGCAGCCCGGGCGGGCCTTCAGCCGCTCCGACCTGCTAAGCCAGGTCTGGGGCTATGGCCATGAGGGCTATGAGCACACGGTGAACTCGCACATCAACCGCCTGCGCAGCAAACTGGGTGACGCCTACATCCAGACCGTGTGGGGCATTGGCTATCGCTTCGAGGTACCGACATGAACACCTTCAAAATTCCCTGGTGGCGCCAGCTGCGGGTGCACCTGGCGCTGGGCAGTCTGCTCGGGCTGGGTGTGCTGGGGCTGCTGGTCAATCTGTGGAACCAGCAGGGTCGCCAGCAGGACCTTGATGGCTACATGCAGTGGCAGGACGCGGGGCTAGCCTCCTACATTGCCGCGCGCCGGGTCGAACCCTGGCTGGACGCGCAAGGCCAGCCCACGCACAAGCTGATGCGCGACACCGGCATGTACGTGGGCATGATCAACCCTTCGCTGGAAATCTACCTGCTCGACACACAGGGCCGCATCCTGGACCACACGCTGGAGCAGGCGCCAGCCGTGACGCAGATTGCGCTGGAGCCGCTGCAGCGCATGCTGCAGAGCAAGATGCCCTTGCCCATTTATGGCCCCGACCCGCGCGCTCCGGCCACGCCCAACCTGTTTTCCGTGGCCCGCATTGCCGAACAGGGCGTGCTCCAAGGCTATTTGTACGTGGTGCTGCGCGGACAAAAGGCGGCGGCACTGGCACGCTCGGCCGCCTTTGCAGACCAGTTGCGCTCCGGCTATGGCAGCCTGCTGTTGGCGCTGGGCTATGCGCTGCTGCTGATGGTGTGGCTGCAAGGCCGTGTCACGCGGCGCCTGCAGGCCCTGATGCAAACGCTGCTGCAATACCGCGAGCACAGTGGCAACGCCGGACGCTTTGAGGCGCTGGAGCTGGACGGCACGGATGGCCGCAATGACGAGCTCGACGTGGTGGTGGCCAGCACGCGGGCCATGCAGCAGCGCATCGATGCGCAATTCCAGGCGCTGGACCAGGCCGACAGCATGCGCCGTGAGCTCATCAGCAACATCGCACACGACTTGCACACGCCGCTGGCCAGCATCCAGGGCTATATTGAAACCGTGTTGCTAAACGACGCCCGGCTGTCGACCGCTCAGCGCGGCCAGCACCTGCGCACCAGCCTGCAGCACTGCAAGCAACTCGCCAACCGGGTGGCCGACCTGTTCGAGCTCTCCAAGCTCGACTCGGGCCAGGCCGCGTTGACGCTGGAGCCCTACTGCCTGGCAGAGTTGCTCAATGACATGGTCTGCAGCTACCAGCTCAGTGCGGAGCAGGCCGGTGTGGCACTGCGCCTGTCCGAGGACATGGACCGCCAGGCCAAGGTGCTGGTGGACATTGCCCTGATGGAGCGCGTATTCCAGAACCTGCTGGACAATGCGCTGCGCCACACCCCGCGTGGTGGCTCGGTGGAGATCGCCGTGCATGCCTTGCAGGATGCGGTGCAGGTGGTGGTGCGCGACACCGGCTATGGCATTGCCGAACAGGATTTGCCACATATCTTCGAGCGCTACTGGAGCAGGCCCGAAGCCCCTGCGGCACCCGGTGCGCCAAGCGCAGCGGGCAAGCCTTGCAGAACCAGTTCTGGCCTGGGCCTGGCCATCGTACAGAGGATTTTGTCCCTGCACGGCAGCATCATCCGGGTGCGCTCGGAGGTGCTGCGGGGGACGGAATTCAGCTTCTCGCTGGCTTGTGCCTGACCGCCGCTTGCCCCAAGCCAACGGGCACTTACTCTAGCCCCAGCTCCTGGATCTTGCGGGTGATGGTGTTGCGGCCAATACCCAGCTTGTGCGCCGCCTCGATGCGCCGGCCCTTGGTGGTAGCCAGGGCGGCGAGTATCAGGCGCGACTCAACGCGCCGGGTCAGCACATCCCACACATCCACGCGGCCCGTGTTGAGCAGGGCGACGGCTTCGCCTTCCAGACCCTGCTCCCACGCCTGCAAGGCATCTGCGTGGGAGGCCGACACCGGGGCAGAAAACGCATGGGGTACAGCCGCCACGGGGGCCATTGCATCCAGGGACAGGGGAGCAGCTTCGTACACCACAGGCGCAGCCAAGGCTGCCACCTTGGGCGCTTGATTGTCCAGCCGGGCCACACCCACCTCGGGCGGCAGATCCTTGGGTTCAATCAACTGGGCCGGCGCCATCACGGTCAGCCAATGGCACAGGTTTTCCAACTGACGCACGTTGCCGGGGAAGGCAAATCCCTCCAGCCAGGTGAGCGCCGCCTCGGAGATGCGCTTGGGCTCCACGCCGAGTTGTTTGGCGCTGACCTGCAGAAAGTGGCGCGTCAGCATGGCCACGTCTTCCTTGCGTTCACGCAGGGCGGGCAGGCGCAGACGGATGACGTTCAGGCGGTGGAACAGGTCCTCGCGGAACACGCCTTCCCGGACGCGGTTCTCCAGGTCCTGGTGGGTGGCGGCAATCACACGCACATTGGTTTTGACGGCACTGTGGCCACCCACACGGTAGAAGTGGCCGTCGGACAGCACGCGCAGCAGGCGCGTCTGCAACTCGAACGGCATGTCGCCAATTTCGTCGAGGAACAAGGTGCCGCCATCGGCCTGCTCAAAGCGGCCACGGCGCATGGTCTGCGCGCCGGTGAAGGCGCCGCGCTCATGGCCGAAGAGTTCGCTCTCCAGCAGGTCTTTGGGGATTGCTGCGGTATTGATAGCAACAAATGGCCCATTGGCGCGCGGTGAGTGCTTGTGCAGTGCACGGGCCACGAGCTCCTTGCCGGAGCCGGATTCGCCGGTGATGAGCACCGTGACATTGCTTTGCGACAGGCGCCCGATGGCGCGGAACACGTCCTGCATGGCGGGTGCCTGGCCCAGCATTTCAGGGGCTTCGGCCATGCGCTCTTCGCTGACCTCTTCGCG
>CANCCF010000086.1 GCA_947374485.1 Comamonadaceae bacterium
CAAGAAAGTGCCCTACACCTGCACCCAATGCGATGAGGCCTGGTGCCTGCACGCCTGCCCGGTGGAAGCCATCACGGTGGACAAGGCCACCGGCGCCAAGGTGGTCAACGAGGCCACCTGTGTGGGCTGCAAGGTCTGCACCATTGCCTGCCCGTTTGGCACCATCAACTACGTGGAAGAAACCGGCAAGGTGCAGAAGTGCGACCTCTGCGGTGGCGACCCGGCTTGCGCAGATGCATGCCCCACCGCCGCCATTACCTTCATCGACGCCAACTGGACCGGCCTGGGCAAGATGGAACAGTGGGCCAACAAGCTGGGCAACCAGCCCTCTGCATCTTAAGGAGCACCAAACATGTCTTGGGCAGGAAAAATTCTTCGCGTTGATTTGACCGCAGGCACCGTCAAGTCCGAACCCCTCAATATGGAATGGGCCCGCGCCTACATTGGCTCGCGCGGCCTGGGCACCAACTACCTCTGCGAAGAGGTCGATGCCACGGTAGACCCCCTGTCTCCCGCCAACAAAATCATCTGGGCCACCGGCCCCCTGACCGGCACCATGGCCTCCACGGGCGGGCGCTACACCGTCATCACCAAGAGCCCGCTGACCGGCGCCATTGCCTGCTCCAATTCGGGCGGCTACTGGGGTGCAGAGTTCAAGATGGCGGGCTGGGACATGGTGATCTTTGAAGGCGCTTCTCCCAAGCCCGTCTACCTGTATGTGAACGACGACGTGGCCGAACTGCGCGACGCCGCCCACCTGTGGGGCAAGAGCGTGTGGGAAACCGAAGAGACGCTCAAGAAGAGCCTGCAAGACCCGCTGACCCGCGTGTCGAGCATCGGCAAGGCCGGTGAAAACGGCGTGCTGTTTGCCGCCGTGGTGAACGACCTGCACCGCGCGGCTGGCCGCTCGGGCGTGGGCACGGTCATGGGCAGCAAAAACCTCAAGGCCATTGCGGTGCGCGGCACCAAGGGTGTGGGCAACATCAAGAACCCCAAGGCCTTCATGCAGGCCGTCAAGGACAAGAAAAAAATCCTGGCCGAAAACGGCGTCACCGGCCAGGGCCTGCCCGCCTACGGCACCCAGGTGCTGATGAACGTGATCAACGAAGTGGGCGCACTGCCCACCCGCAACCACCGCGACAGCCAGTTCGAAAGCGCCAAGGACATCTCTGCCGAAGCCATGGCCACACCGCGCGCCACCGACGGCAAAAAGCACCTGGTCACCAACCAGGCCTGCTTTGGCTGCACCATCGCCTGCGGGCGCATCAGCAAGATGGACCAGGGCCACTTCACCGTGTCCACCAAGCCGCAGTACTGGGGCGCCAATGGCGGCCTCGAATACGAAGCGGCCTGGGCCCTGGGTGCTGCCAACGGCGTGAAAGACCTGGAAGCGCTGCAATACGCCAACCTGATCTGCAACGAAGAAGGCATTGACCCCATCAGCTTTGGTGCCACCGTGGGCGCCGTGATGGAGCTGTATGAAATGGGCGTGCTCACCAAAGAGCAGCTCGGGATTGATGCCAAGTTCGGCTCCGCCGAAGCACTGGCCTTTTTGGTCGACGAGACGGTCAACGGCCGCGGCTTTGGCAAGGAAATCGGCCAGGGCTCCAAGCGCCTGACCGCCAAGTACGGCCACCCCGAGCTCTCCATGAGCAGCAAGGGCCAGGAGTTCCCCGCCTATGACGGCCGCGCCATTCAAGGCATCGGTTTGGCGTATGCCACCTCCAACCGGGGCGGCTGCCACCTGCGTGGCTACACCATCGCCTCCGAAGTGCTGGGCATTCCGGTGAAAACCGATCCGCTGGAGCATGAAGGCAAGCCCGAGCTGGTCAAGGCCTTCCAGGACGCGACTGCCGCGTTCGATTCGTCCGGCCTGTGCATCTTCACCACCTTCGCCTGGGGCCTGGCCGATCTGGCACCTCAATTGCAAGGCGCGATTGGCGACGAGTTCACCACCGAAGAGCTGGCCCACATTGGTGAGCGCATCTGGAACCTGGAGCGTGAGTTCAACAACCGTGCCGGATTCACCGCTGCGGACGACAGCCTGCCCAAGCGCCTGCTGACCGAAGCCGTGAACAGCGGCCCGGCCAAGGGCAAGGTCAACATGCTGGCCGAGATGATGCCCAAGTACTACGCCGCCCGCGGCTGGGACTCTGAGGGCCGCCCGACGGCGGAAACCCGCGAACGTCTGGGCCTGTAAACAGCCAGGCAGAACACGTCAGCCACTTGGCGCAAGCAGGTGGCCGGCGCGTTATGCCGAATGCGTTGCTCAAAAAGGCGGTCATCCACGGGCCGCCTTTCCTTTTTTCTGGAGTATCCCCATGACCCACCACCTGATTCTTGGCGCCGGCCCGGCCGGCGTGATTGCGGCTGAAACCATCCGCAAACTCAGCAGCACGGACCGCATCACCATCGTCGGTGACGAGCCCGAGCCGAGCTATTCGCGCATGGCCATTCCATACCTGCTTATCGGCAACATCGACGAGCGTGGCACCTATTTGCGCAAGAGCGCCACGCACTTTACCGACCTGAAAATCGATGTGTTGCAGGCCCAGGTCACTGCCGTGGATGCCAAGGCCAAGACCGTGTCTTTGAGCAACGGCCAGAGCCTGGCTTTTGACACGCTGTTGATCGCCACCGGCTCGCACCCGATGCACCCGCCCATTCCTGGTATCGACTCGGAGGGTGTGCACACCTGCTGGACGCTGGACGACGCGCGCAAGATTGCGGCCCTGGCCACGAAGGGCGCGCGCGTGCTGCAACTGGGTGCCGGCTTTATCGGCTGCATCATCATGGAAGCGCTGGCCGCACGTGGTGTGAGCTTGAGCGTGGTGGAAATGGGCGACCGCATGGTGCCCCGCATGATGGGCCCGACGGCCGGCGGCATGATCCGCGACTGGTGCGAGGCCAAGGGTGTGCAGGTGTTCACATCGACCAAGGTCGAAGCCATCACACCGGGCAAACCGCTGCAGGTCAAACTCTCCAACGGCAAGACCGTGGAGGCCGACTTGGTGATCAGCGCAGCCGGTGTGCGCCCGGCCATTGGCTACCTCAAAGACTCCGGCATCACCTGCCTCTTGGGTGTGCTGACCGACGAGCATTTGCAGACCAATGTGCCCGGCATCTTTGCTGCCGGTGACTGCGCCGAGGCTTTTGACAAGGTCAGCGGCAAAACGGTTGTCAGCGCCATCCAGCCCAACGCCGCCGAGCAGGCGCGCATTGCCGGCGCCAACATGGTCAGCCAGGCGCACGGCAAGCGCCTGGGCGCCGACCTGAAGGGCGTCACCCAAATCAACGTGCTCGACACCCTGGGCCTGATCTCCACCAGCTTTGGCGACTGGCAAGGCCGCCCCGGCGGCGAGCACGTGGAACTCACCGATGTGGCCGCGGGCCGCCATTTGAGCCTGCAGTTCCAGGACGATGTGCTGGTGGGCTGCAACAGTGTGGGCTGGACCGAGCACGTGGGCGTGATGCGCGGCCTGGTCGAAGGCCAGGTCAAACTGGGCGCCTGGAAAGAGGTGCTCAAAAAGGATCCGACCCAGCTGATGGAAGCGTACCTGGGCGCGGCACAAGGGCAGCAGGAGTGGTCGGGTGCGAATGATGCGCGCAGGCGCTAACAAGCCGGGCTAGTCAGAACCCCTATGAAGATCACATTCAAGCTGTTCGCGTCTCTCACCGACTATTTGCCGCAGCAAGTGCGCTACGCCAACCAGATGGAACTGGACGTTGCGCCAGGTGCGACCATCCTGCAAATCATCGAGCCCTTTGGCCTGCCGGAAAAAATGGTGCACCTGGTGCTGATCAATGGCCGCTACATTGCGCCCGCCGACCGTGCCACGCTGGCCCTGCAGCCGGACGATGTACTGGCCATCTGGCCACCCATTGCGGGCGGCTGATCGCACCATGCAATCGGTTTACGAAGAGCGCTTCGAGCGTGACATGGGCTGCACCGAGGCCGACTGGCTGCGCTGGCTGCCTGAGGCCATAGGCGAGCACCACTGGAAGCGCCAGGACCGCACGGTGGGCGTGCGCATTGGCGACGGCGCGCTGGGCCTGAAGTGGCAGGTGGCAGAGCCGCGTGTGATTGCGCAGGTGGTGATGCCCCGCCTGGCTGTGAGCTTTCGCTTTGCGGGTGTGGATGAGGCTGTGCGCCACACTTTCATGAAGCGCTTCGATTTGTACATGCAGCGCGGCGGGGGCTGAGCCCGCGCAGGGCTGCGCCGGGCTCAGGCCTTGGGCAGTACGGCAAAGAGCATCATGGGGCTGAGCAACTCCACGCCCATGAGGTAGTCGGGGCCCTGCGTGGGGGGTTCATCTGGGCGGTGTGTCTGGCTGCACCAGGCTACGCGACCGAATACTTCGAGCTTTACGTGGGAGTCCGCATATTCAATGGATATTTTTTCAGAGACGGCAACTGCTTGCTTGAGGGAGAAGCTGATGCCGGAATTGGAGATGTCACGCAGGCGGTCAATGGCTATGCGCTGCCCGCGCAAGACCAGTGTGACGGCGCCGCGCGGTACTTTGCCCAGCATGATGCGAGGCAATAGGCGTTTTTCCGATGCGTTCATGATGTACCGTATGTGTGCTACAGATGCCAACTTAATATTGCAGTAAGCTTGGGATAAGTGGCAGGGTTAAGAATGCCCATGTGACGATGGGTGGGTGAAGTTAAATAATATAAACGGGATACTTATAAAGTGGCGACGCTCACCACACCAGATTTATTGCGGCGTGTTCCGTTGTTTGAGCAACTATCGGATACACAAGCCGTGTCGCTCATGGGCGCTTTGGAGAAAAAGCGTTTCAAACGCTCTGCACGTCTGGTTGAGGCTGGCAAACAATCCAACATGCTGTTTGTGATCCTGTCGGGTACGGCCCATGTGGTCGTGGCCAACGACAGTGGCAAGGAAGTGGTGTTGGCCACCCTGGGTGTGGGCGACTGCATAGGCGAAATGAGCCTGCTGGACAACCAGCCGCATTCAGCCACGGTGATCACAGCCACGCAGGTGGACGCGCTGGTTCTGACCCGTGAAGGTTTCAATAGCTGCATATTGCACAACACCCACATGGCAGTGGCTGTGATGCGCGGCCTGGTCAGGCGACTGCGCAAGGTCAATCAGAAGGTCGCCTCCCTGGCGCTGTTCAGCGTATTCGGCCGGGTTGCGCGCTACGTGCTGGAAATGGCCGAGGAAACCGAGGGCGGCAAGTTGATTGTCAAAAAGAAGATATCGCATGCGGCCATCGCCCGCGAGGTGGGGGCATCGCGCGAAATGGTCAGCAAGGCCCTGAAGGATTTTGATTCGCAGGGTTTTATCTGCAAGATGGACAACGGCATGCTGGCCATCACCGAGCGGCGCTCCAAGGCCAGGCCATGAAACGCTGGTGCTGGGCCGGCTTGCTGTGCGTGGCAGGCATCTCCCACAGCTTTGCGCAGGTCTACACCGGCTTGAGTGACAGCGGCTCGGTGGTCCTGTCCAGCAGCCCCGATGAAGCTGCAGACACCCTGCTGATCGAAGCCGAAAGGGTGGCTGTTCTGCCGCTCGCTGCGCCGGCCACATTTGCCAGCACGGTGCCGGCGGGCTATTGGCCCTTTATCCAGGAGGCCAGCCAGGCCTACCAATTGCCCTCTGAACTGATCCATGCGGTGATTCTGGTCGAGTCCAATTACAACCCGCGCGCCCGCTCAGCCAAAGGTGCCCAGGGTCTGATGCAACTGATGCCGGCCACGGCCAAGCGCTTTGGCTCGGCCGACAGTTGGGATCCGCGCCAGAACATCCTCACAGGAAGCAAATATTTGCGCTGGCTGATGGACTATTTTGGTAACGACATGGAACTCACCATTGCAGCCTATAACGCCGGCGAAGGCGCTGTGATGCAGGCGGGGCGAAAGATCCCGCGCTTCGCAGAAACCGAAAAATATGTGCCCAAGGTGCTTACTGCCTACCGGCGCGCCAAGCGCCTGACCTGACGTTTCTTCTCGTCAATTCCATCGCAAGGAGAGGTCCACGGTAGTGAGGATGGTTGGAGCGACTTGGCAAACCTGGCGTGTTGCCGAACCCCCGGTGGGTGAGAATTCAAGCGGAGCCAACCCGCGACTTCCATCAGGGTCCGCTGCTGCCCATGCAACCGTGGGATGCCTATCTCGCCAGAGGTCTGGGTTGAATCAAGCCGGGTTGCGCCGGTGTATTGTTGGGGAATGGTCCTGGCTGAGGCCCTTTGGTGGCGGGTGCTGCCGGTCCGCCTGACGTGGTGTAGCCCTCGCCGGGCTTGAGCACCGGGTTTGCAGCGGGCAAGGACGAGCGGAATACCCATTCCGAATAACGGCTTGTGTCTGCTAGCGCCTTGTCGCGCAGCGCGAAGCCGGTCGTTTTGAGCGGGGTATCGTTGGACTCGCTGTACACGCCCACCAACTGGCCACTCGGAAGGCGTACTTCGCCCCATTTGGTGCTGTTTGTGATGGGGTCAGGGTACAGCCGGCGCAAAAAACGTTGGGACAAGTCCGGATTGCGTACGTCTTCGAGCAACTCCTCGATGGTCAAGGGGAAGCGGCGCGCGGCCGGTGGCGACTGCAGATAAAAGCGGGTGATAGCCTGACGAAACTGGTTGCCCACCCACAACAATTCTTGTTCCTTTTCGCGCTGACGTGTGAGGGTCCAGACTTCTGAAGTGGCACCCAGGCCGATGCCGATGATCGCCAGCCCAATCAACAGGGCGATGTAGACAAAGCCCTGTTGTGTGGCACCAGTGGCCTTACCACTCGGCATAAGGCACGCCGTTGGTGTCGGCACCTTCCGCACCGCTGTGGATATCATAGACACCGTCCTGACCATCGGGTGCGGGGCCGATGACCCAAGCCTCAGCGCTGTCCGCAATCGGGTCCCAAGGCAGGGTGCGCAGGTAGTGGCGGCTCACCAACTCGGACAACTGCTCGGGGTAGCGACCGGTGTCGGCGTGGAACTTGTCGATGGCGTCGCGCGTGCCCACAAGATTGGCCTTGAGCACAGTCTCTTTGCTGCGGTCGATCGAGCGGAAATAGCGCGGTGCGGCCAGCGTCAGCAACAGGCTGACGATGGTCATCACCACAATCAGCTCAATCAGCGTAAAGCCGCGGTGTTTGCCTTTCATCACCAATCCTTGTAGGCCACGCCGTTGAGGCCGATGGCTGGCGACAGCGAGTAGACGTCAAACACGTCTGCGCCAGGCTGCGGGCTGTCAGGGGAACTGGCGTAGCTTCGCAGCCCCCAGACGGCCCGGCCGCCGGCGCCCTCTTGGGCCATCAGGGGATCACGAGGCAGCTTGCGCAAAAAGTATATTTTTTGGTCACGGGTCGGGCTCTTCACGTCGGCCACGCCGGATACCAGTACATCCAGGTCAGGCGGGTAGCCGCTGCTCTTGATCTCCTGCATTATCCGGCCCTCGTCTACCGCCTGCTTGTAGTTGTCCAGTGCGCCGCGAATCTGGCGCAGCGCTTCGCGCAACTCACGCTCATTGCTACGACGCTCGGCCAGTTCCAGCATAGGGAAGGTGATGGTCGACAGCAGCGCCACGATGGTGACCGTGACCAGCATTTCGATCAACGTGAACCCACCGGGACGCACAGAGGCACGCATCGCGTTCATTGCGCGGGTTTGACTTCCGCGTCCGGGGTGTCAACAGCCGGCTCATCGACCGGCTTGACTTCAGGCGCCAGCATCGGCACCGGTGCCAGCAGATTGACCGGAGCCGGAGCCGGAGCCGGAGCTGGAGCCGGTGCCGGTGGAGCCGCCAGCAATGCTGGAGCTGCGGTGCCCGCGGCGGCGGCAGTGGCTGCCCGCGCACGTGCGGCCGCGGAGGGTCCGGCAGCAGCGCCCGGGGTGGCCAAAGGTGTGGCAGACGGTGCTGCGGCGGAGGCCGCAGACGATGTCGACTGCCGGTTGCCAAAGCGCATATTGTTTTCGGTACCGGACCACATCTCCAGCAAATCACTGTCCACCTGGCGGTTGTTGCGAATGATGCGCGGCGTGATCGACATGATGATTTCTTTTTTGTTCTTGCCGTCGGTCTGCTTGCCAAACAAGCGCCCCAGAATCGGGATGTCACCCAGGCCCGGAACGCGCGTGGCCGAACTGGTGTCTTCGTCCTGGATCAGGCCGCCAATCACCTCGGTCTGCCCGTCCTTCAGGCGCAACACGGTGTTCACACTGCGTGTGCCAATGGTGTAGGCAATGGTGCCGGTCTTGGCCGCATCGGCATTGGGCAAACCGGCAGAGCTCACCTCCAGCGCCATGCGGATGGCCACCTCGCCATCGGCGTAAATGGTGGGCTCGGCTTCGATCTTGATACCCACCTCCACATACTGCACGCTGGTGTTGTAGACCGCGCCCGCACCGGTGGTGGCCGTCGAGCCGGGCACGGCCGCGGTGGAGATCACCGGCAGGCGGTCACCCACCAGGAACTTGGCCTTTTCCTTGTTGCGCACGCGAATGCGGGGTGTGGCCAGGGTGTTGACGTCGGAATCGGTTTTCTTGGCCGTGATGGTGACGCCGGTGGAGGAAACAAAATCGTTGCGGCCCAGTGCAATCAGCTGGTCCACCGTCAGGCTGGTGAGGGTAGAGCCAAAGCTGGTGGGCAGGTCAATGCCCAGCGCCAGGGCCCGCTCCCGCGTGACTTCCATCACGTCGACTTCAAGCATCACCTCGGGCTCAGGCTGGTCCATGGCGACGATCAACTTTTCAACCATGCGGATGATTTGCGGCGTGTCCCGCATCACCAGCGAATTGGTCTTTTCGTCGATGAACATGTCCTTGGTCTTGGTCATGGTCTTGATCATGGCCATGACGTTTTTGGGATCAGCGTTGGTGATCGCAAAGCGGCGAATCTTGAGCTCGGCGTACTCTTTGGATTTGGCCTCTGTATCGGCGTACACCAGGATCGAGTTCTCGCTCATGATGCGCTTGGCCGTCTGGGTCTGCATCAGGATCAGGTCGATGGCTTCTTCCACCGGGGTGTCGCGCACAAAGATGGTGACCTTGATGTCGTTCTTCACATCCTTGTCAAACATCACGTTCAGGCCGGTGGTCTTGGCAATCGCCTCCATCACCATGCGCAAGTTGGCATCGCGGAACTGCAAGGTCACCGGCTTCTTGCCTTTGAGATTCAGGCTGGCACCGTTCAGAGAACTGTTTTGCGAACTGGCCTGCAGGATCTGGCTGCGCAGCGCCAGTGCGCGTGCCTGGTTCGGGCTTTCCACCAGCACGCGGGTCACGATGCTACTGGCGCCCTCCAAGTCACCCTTGCCATACAACAGGGCGGCCTCGTCTATGCGCGCAGACTGGCGTCGATCGGCCAGGATGTCATTGCTGGCCTGGCGCGCAGTGATGTTGCCACGGTCCAAAGACAAGACTCTGGCATAGCGTTGCAGGGCGGCATCCCAGCGCTGCTCGCTGCGTTCCTGGTCGCCTTCGCGCAGCAGGCGCTGCGTCAAGGCATCGCGCTGCAGGACCCAATCCTTCTTGAAAGCCGCATTGCCCGGATCAGCCTGTTTGGCCTTCTCCAGCATGGTCAAACCTTCTTCCAGTTTGCCTTCGCCGATGAGCGAGATGCCTTCGTTGTGCATGCGGTCTGCAGCACATCCGGCCAACGCAAGGGTCAGCATGATGGCCAGCACGGAACGGGTGGGAAATATTGCTTTTTTCACTGGGAACCCCCGGTGGAGAGTGATTGCGTAATGCCCAAAGGCAAATAGATGAGGGTCACTTTGTTGGCCTCGATACGTTCAATTTTGTAAATCTTTTCAAGCACGTCCCCGGCCTCTGCCGTCACCACACGGTTGCCGCGCGTGAGGATCACGACATGCGTGTCACCCTGGTCAAACATGCCCATGAAGGCAAAGGGCAGGGGCGGCGCCGTGGGGGGAGGCGGAGGCGGAGGGGGCGGCGGTGGAGGGGGGGGAGGTGGAGGCGGTGGGGGAGGCGGCGTTATCACCCAGGTGCTCTGGGCAAACATGCCGGCCGCCTCTTTTTGCTTCAGGCTGGAGCGCGCGGGAAGGCTTTTCAGGGCGGGGTCCGGCTCACTGCTGGCCACCACCGGGCGCAACTTGAGGCCGCTGTTGCCTTTGGCGGGCTCGGACACCCCTTGGTCGTCCGCGCTGGGGGCGAACCATATCAGCCCGGCCGTGAGCGCCGCACCCGCGGCGATCAATAATTTGGTTTGGCCTGGTGTCATGGCTTGCTGTCCAAAAACACCAGGAAGGTCACTTTGGCCTCTACCGCTTGGTCGTCCACTTTGTCGCGTTTGAACGTAACGTTTTCCAGCGCAACCGTGTTGTTCTCCTGCAGCACCGTGTCCATCATGCCTAGCACCTGCGTGAAGCTGCCCTTGAGTGGGAATGACACCCGAAAGCGCGCCAGGCGTTCGGTACCAGTCTGCAAACGCATGTACTCACCGGTCTCCAGCGCAAGGCCTTGCTTTTGCCCCGCCTGGTAAATCCGCTTGAGGGTTTCGGGCAGCTGCTCTGCACCACCAAAGTTGCTGTAGAAGAGGCGCAATTGCTCTTCGCGCCCCAGTGCCGAATTGGCCGGCAGGCTGCTCTTGTTACTTTCCTGCTGTTGCAGGGCCGCGATCTTGCGCGCGTTGGCGGCCTTTTCGCTCTCACCGGCGCGCACCAGCACGACCCAGGTCAACACCGCCGCCAGCAGCATGGCGGCGCCCAGCAGGCCCAAAGTTCCCAGGCGCTGTGTGTAGTAGCCAACTTGGCGTTGCAGTGCCACGGCGTTCATTCGGCAACCCTCCAGGCGGCGGACATACGAAAGCGCACCGGCTTTTCGGGTGTGGTTTTGTCAAACGCGTGCGAGACCAGCAGCACCTCGGAGAAGTCCGGGCTGGCCTGCAACTGGGCCAGAAACTGCAGCATGGCCTCCAGCGTGCGGGCCTCGGCCACCAGCACCACATGGCCCTTTTGGGCATCGGGCTCGATCGAGATAAAGGCTACATTGCCGGCCTTGGAGGCATTGCCCAACTCAGCGAAAAAGTTTTGCCACGACAAGCCCAGCTGCGCCGAGGCAGCACGGGCATTTTTCCAGGCCAGTTCCAGCTCGACCGGCTTCAAGAGAGAAGGCGCAGGCCCCTGGCCGAGTTTGGCCAGTTTCAGCTGCACCTGCTCACGTTGCTGGCGCAACTCGGGGTACAGCACCAGCTGGCCATAGGCCAGCACCGCCACCAGTGCCAGTGCGCCGGTGGCCAACAGTGCGGCGCGCAGCCACTGCAGCGGACGGGGAGTGGCCAGCAGGTCAAAGTAAAAGCCCTTCATGGTGCGATCCCCATGAGTGCGAAGGCGTATTTGGAGCCGGCGTCCTTCTGTGCCGTCTTCAGGCAGGTAAAGCGCACACCTTGCAGGGTGCCAAACGGCAGGTGCTCAAGGGCTGGTGCGTGCACAAAAATTTCCACAGGTTGGTCGGCCTTCAAGCTGGTGGAAGACATTTGAATTTCCTGGCGTACACGCTCCAGCAGTGCATCCGGGCTCTTGATGTCAGCGTGGGCCGAGTAAATCCAGCGCCACGAGTCATCGGCCCAACTGCCAACGGTCAGACGGCCGTCTTCGAGGTTCACCAGCCAGCCACTCACGCCGAGTTGTTTGCGGTGGCTTTGCAGCGTGGCGGTAAAAGCCGTTCGAATGGACACCACTTTGGCCATTTCTTGCCCAAAATGGTCTTGCAGCACAGTCAACAGCGACTTCGGGGTAGCCACCGATATACGAGCCTGTCCGGGCGAGCCGGCACTGAAGCCAAAGCTCCATTCGGCACTCGCGTTGGGGCCATACACGTCGTCAAAATTCATCATGGCCATAGCCATGTCTTCGTCCGCGTTGCGCAGTTCCTCGCGCCAAGGGGAACAGGCGTAACGCACCAGGTGGTCTGATAGCACGACACGCAGTTTGCTCGCGTGGCTTTGCCGAACCATCTCGCCGACCACGCGCGCCATGCCCTGCCAGTTGTCTACGGCTTGCACCTGGGCGATGCGCTGGTGCACTTCCACGGGAATGTGGCTGAGCCCTGCGGTCTTGACGCCCTGGATTCGTTGTGGCGCCAGATACAGCGACAGCGTGTCAGGAAATAAAAGTGACACGGTTGATCTCGCTTAGAGTGGTTTCGCCATTGCGCACCAGGGCCAGAGCCGATGCGCGCAGGAGCTGGGTGCCGTTGTTTTGTGCGGCCTGTTTGAGTTGCCGGATGGGTGCGCGCGCAATGATCAGCTCCCGGATTTCGTCATTCAAATTCAATATT
Organism: Comamonadaceae bacterium; assembly: GCA_947374485.1. Lineage (GTDB taxonomy): Bacteria > Pseudomonadota > Gammaproteobacteria > Burkholderiales > Burkholderiaceae_C > Allorhodoferax. The sequence continues at coordinate 12,261 of CANCCF010000086.1, forward strand.
TCAGCAATCGCCTTGCGCCCCTTGAAGCCGCTGCCCCGGCAGTGGCCGCAGCCCAAGCCAGCGCTAAAACGCCAGCCCTTCACATCGTCCGTCGTCAGCCCCGAGGCCTTCAGCAACTCCGGCGTGGGGTGGTCTACCGCCTCGCAATGCTTGCAGTTCACGCGCAGCAGGCGCTGAGCCAGCACGCCGTTGAGTGCCGACACCAGGCTGTACATGTCCACGCCCATGTGCATGAAGCGGCCAATGACATCGAACACATTGTTGGCGTGCACAGTGGTAAACACCAAATGCCCCGTGAGTGCCGACTGGATTGCAATCTGTGCGGTCTCGGAGTCGCGGATTTCACCCACCATGATCTTGTCCGGGTCGTGCCGCAGAATCGAGCGCAGGCCGCGTGCGAAGGTCAGGCCCTTTTTCTCGTTGACCGGAATCTGCAACACGCCCGGCAGTTGGTACTCCACCGGGTCTTCAATCGTCACAATTTTTTCCGAGCCGGTGTTGATCTCGGAGATGGCTGCGTACAGTGTTGTCGTCTTGCCGCTACCGGTGGGGCCCGTGACCAGCATCATGCCGTAAGGCTCGGCGGCCATGCGGCGCAGCACCACAGCCACTTCTTCATCAAAGCCCAGCGTGGTGAGCTGCAAGCCCTTCATCTGATCGGACAGCGACTGCTTGTCCAAAATCCGCAGCACCGCGTCTTCGCCGTGGATGCTGGGGATGATGGAGACGCGCAGATCAATCAGACGGGCTTGCAGGCTGACCCGAAAGCGCCCATCTTGCGGCACCCGGCGCTCGGAAATATCGAGCTCCGACATCACCTTGATGCGCGAAATGGTTTGCTCGGCCAGGTCCGATGTGGCCACCGAACCGACCGTGCTTAGCACCCCGTCGACCCGGTATTTGATGACCATGCCGGCGTTGTCCGACTCCAGGTGGATGTCACTGGCACCGGCGCGCAGGGCGTCAAAAATGGTGGAGTTTACAAACTTGATAACCGGGCTGACGTCTTCGCTGATGGCCCGAAAGCTCAGCTCTTCGACCGCACCATCCGCGTTGGCGGCCCTGCTGTCGCGGCTTTCGTGCGACTCCAGCGACTCCATGGCACGCAGGCCTTTTTCCTGGCGCGTGAGGAAGGCGCTGATGTCGCTGCGGTGCGCCAGGCACTTGCGGTAGACAAAATCCAGGTTGGCATCGGCCCAGTGCCGCAGCTTTTGGTCAAACGGGTCTGACACCACCAGCAGCAGCTCGTCGTTTTCATCGCGTAGCAGCAGGCATTCGCGGCGCAGCATGTCGGGGAAGGCCACCACGTCGAGGGCCGGCTGCATGGTGTTGATGATGCCCATGGTCACCACCGGCAGCCCCACCCGCTCGCCCAGGGCGTGCAGGAACTGGGCGTTGTCCAACTCCAGAATTTGCTGCAGCGGCTCCATCATGGGCAGGTTTTCAACGCTTGCCTGGTCCTGCGCGGCGCGCATCAGGCCCATGAATTCCGAGGGGGACGCGCTTACTTTGTCGTTCATCGGATGCTTCCTGCCAGTTCAAAGATCGGGAAGTACATCACGACCACAATGAAGCCAATCACCAGGCCAATAAAGGCCATCAGCAGCGGTTCAAAGAGCTTGACGAACCAGTCAATCCACTGGCTGATTTCGTTGTCGTAAAAGAGGGCGATGCGCTCCATCATCTCGCCCATTTGCCCCGTGCGCTCGCCCACCCGCAACATGCGGGCCGACACGGCACTGGTCAGACCGGTACGCTCCATCGCCTGTGAAATGGGCGTGCCCTCGCGGATCAGTTGGGTGGCGGTGCTGAGCTGCTGGCTCAAAGCGCCCGGCAGCAGGCCCGACACCAACTCGAGGGACGCCACCGCCGGCATGCCCCCGCGCAAGAGCATGCCCAGCGAGCGATAAAAGCGCGCCAGTTGGTAAATGCGAATGCGTTCTCCCAGGGCCGGGAAGGCCTGCAGCACCTTGAGCAATTGCTGGGGGGTCTGCGGGCGCTTCAACCAAAACACCAGGGCCACGATGGCCATCCCGATGCCGATCAGCAGCGTCAGGCCATAGCTTTGCGCGAAGTGCCCCCAGCCAATCAGCAACTTGGACATCCAGGGAATATCGCCGCCCAGGTCTTCAAAAATCTTGGCAAAGCGCGGTACCACATAGCCGAGCAGAAAGGCAATCACCAACGTGCCCACCACCATCAGCAACACCGGGTAGATGCTGGCGCTGACGATCTTCTTTTTCACCGTGTCGAGCTGGCTCTGGTAGGCCACATACTTCTCCAGCGCCTCGGGCAAACCACCGGTGCGCTCGCTGGCCCGCACGGTGGCCACAAACAGCGCCGGGAAGGTGCCCGGAAACTGTGCCAAGGCGTTGGACAGGGAACTGCCGCGAAACAGGTCCGCCACCAGCTTGCCCAAAATGTCTTTGCGCTCGGAGCGCACTTCCTTTTCGTTCAGGGTTTCAATCGACTCGACCAGTGCCAATCCGGCGTTCAGCAGGGTGAGCAACTCCTGGCTGAACTGCCCCACCGGAAAGTCACTCTTGCGGCTGCCCATGGACGGCAGGCCCATCGCCTTGCCGCCGGCGATTGACAGCACCCGCAGGCCCCGGTCAGCAGCAGTCTGGAGGGCGAGTTCCCTGCTGGCAGCCTCCAGCGTCAGCGTGCTTACCACGGCTGACTTGTCAATGGAGCGGATGGTGAACTGCATGGGAGGCGGGTGAAATCAGGGTGCTTGCGCGCCCGCTGCTTATTCCCAGCTCCCCAGGTCGGCATCTTCACCGGTGCCGCCGGGGACACCGTCCTTGCCAAAAGACACGAT
>CANCCF010000087.1 GCA_947374485.1 Comamonadaceae bacterium
AGACCAATTTGCTGGCCCTGAATGCCGCCGTGGAGGCTGCCCGTGCCGGCGAGCAGGGCAAGGGCTTTGCGGTGGTGGCCGCCGAGGTGCGCAACCTCGCGCGGCGCAGCCAGGGCGCCGCTGCCGAGGTGCGTACGCTGATTGCGGAATCCGCGTCGCGCGTGACCGAAACGGTGGCCGAAATCGAAGCCGTCAGCGGCCTGATGACCAGCCTGGTGACCGGCATTTCCGAGATCGCCTACAACGTCGAGGCCATGGCCGACGGCAGCACCAAGCAAAGCATTGCGCTGACCGAAGTGGTGCAGGCAGTGGGTGACCTGGACCGCGTCACGATTGAAAATTCAGGCCTGGTGGAGCGCACCTCGCACCGCTCCAACCGCTTGATGCAGCGTTCACGCCAGCTCGAAGACGCGGTGACCTACATCAAGTTGCGCCAGGGCACGGCCGACGAGGCCTTGGCCCTGACCAACCGGGCGCACGAGCTCTTGCAGAAGGTGGGTTTTGACCAGGCCTATGCCAGTTTCCACGACAAGGAAGGCGGCTTCGTGGACCGCGACCTCTACATCTTTGTGTTTGACCGCCGTGGCGTCTACCGCGTCATGGGGGCCGATGTGAAGCGGGTGGGCAGCAGCCTCTTCGATGCCCCCGGTGTAGACGCCCAGCAACTGCTCGATGATGCCTGGCACCGCTGCGACCAGGGTGGCGGTTGGGTGGAGTACAACATCATCAACCTGGCCACCGGCGACGTGCGCGGCAAGTCGAGCTATGTGTTGCCGATCAGCGATGAATTGCTGGTGGGGTGTGGTGCCTACCGCAGTGCGCTCACCGACTCTGACACCAGTTTGGGGAAATGAGGCCCCCTCGCTTGCCAGGGCCCAAACTTTTATTAGAGCGGGTGCTCGGCGTAGAACTTGCCGCCGTGGTAGAGCAGGGGCGAGGCGCCCGCGCGGTGCTGGCAGCGCTCCACTTCACCCACAAATATCACGTGATCACCTTCTTCGTAGCGGCTGCGGTTGAAGCACTCGAAGGTGGCTGCCGCCCCGTCAATCAGTGGCGCGCCACTGGCGCCCAGCGTGTAGCTGACACCGGCAAAGCGGTCCACGCCCTTGGTGGAAAACTGGCCTGCCAGCTCCTGCTGCCCGGCACTGAGGATGTTGATGGCGTAGTGTGAGCCGGCGCTGAAGGCCCCCATGCTGCTTGCCGCCTGGGACAGGCTCCACAGCACCAGGGGGGGCGACAAGGACACCGAATTGAAGGAGTTGGCAGTCAGCCCCACCAGCAAGCCGCTGTCGGTGCAGGCGGTGACGATGGTGACGCCGGTGGCAAACATGCCCAGGGCGGTGCGGAACTCGGTTTTGGAGAAAGCCGGAGGGTGGGCCTGTAGCGGCTTGACGGGTGAGAGCATGGCTTGAATTTAACCCACTTTGCCGTTGCCGGCTTATGGGTGTTGGCGCAGGCGTTTTCCTGCCGGGGCTTTTGTAGTCCCCCCCTATCCCCCCCGCCCCTTTCACCCCCGCCGGGGTGAAAGGGGAGCCAAAGCGGACAGCCCATTTGGTTGGTTCGCTTCGGTCAAGGGACTAACAGGCGTGGCATTGCCAGCACACGTCCGGCGCTCGGAACTACAGGCATAAGCTCTATGCGCGCCAAAAGCAGTGGCAACGCCTCGAAAGTAATTCCGTATTCGGCGCGACGAAACCAAATCGGCTGTCCGCCTTCGGCACCCCTTGCCCAAGCGGGGGCAAGGGGCGGGGGGGATGGGGGAGTCAGGTATCAGTGTCCGAGAATCTTCGACAAGAAATCCCGACTCCGCTCACTCTGCGGATTATTGAAAAAGTCATGCGGATTGTTCTGCTCCACGATCTGCCCCTGGTCCATGAAGATCACCCGGTCGGCCACTGCCTTGGCAAAGCCCATCTCGTGCGTCACGCACAGCATGGTGATGCCCTGGCTGGCCATCTCGATCATCACGTCCAGCACCTCCTTGATCATCTCCGGGTCCAGCGCCGAGGTGGGCTCGTCGAACAGCATGATCTTCGGCTTCAAACAGAGGGCGCGGGCAATCGCCACACGCTGCTGCTGGCCGCCGGAGAGCTGCAAGGGATATTTACCCGCCTGGTTGGCAATGCGCACGCGCTCGAGCTGCACCATGGCCTTTTCTTCGGCTTCCTTCTTGGGCATCTTGCCCACCCACATGGGCGAGAGCGTCAGGTTTTCCAGCACCGTGAGGTGGGGAAAGAGGTTGAACTGCTGGAACACCATGCCGACTTTCTTGCGCACGTCGTCAATGGCCTTGATGTCGTCGGTGAGCTCCACACCGTCCACCGTGAGGTGGCCTTGCTGGTGCTCTTCGAGTCGGTTGATGCAGCGGATCAAGGTGGACTTGCCTGAGCCCGAGGGGCCGCAGACCACAATGCGCTCGCCGGTCTTGACCTGCAGGTCAATGTCGCGCAGCACGTGGAAGCTGTTGCCGTACCACTTGTTGACCTTGTCGAAGGTGATGATGTTGTCAGACATGTAATTTCCTTAGCGTTGCTTGCTTTTGTTGACCTGCTTTTCAATCCACATGCTGTAGCGCGACATGGAGAAGCAGAACACGAAATAGATCAGGGCGATGAAGAGGTAGCCCTCGATCTTGAAGGGCCGCCAGTTGGAGTCGGAATTCAATGCCAAACTCATGGCGCCGGTCAGCTCATACAGGCTCACGATGGTCACCAGCGAGGTGTCCTTGAAGGTGGAAATGAAGTTGTTCATCACCCCCGGCACCACCATGGCCAGGGCCTGCGGCAGCACGATCTTGCGCTGCGTCTGCCAGTACGACAGGCCCAGCGTGGCGGCCGCCTCGATCTGCCCCTTGGGCACGGCCTGCAGGCCACCGCGGATGACCTCGGCCATGTAGGCCGCGGCAAACAGCGTGATGCCAGCCAGCACGCGCACCAGCACGTCGATGTTGAAGCCCGCTGGCATCAGCAGCGGGAACATGAACGAGGCCATGAACAGCACCGAGATCAGCGGCACGCCGCGAATCAGCTCCACATAAATGCTGCACACGCTGCGAATGGCCGGCAGGCTGGAGCGCCGCCCCAGAGCCACCACCAGCGCAATCGGGAAAGCCATGGTCATGGACAGCGAGGACAGCAGCAAGGTCAGTGGCAGACCGCCCCAGCGGTCGGTCTCGACCTTGGCCAGGCCGAACACACCGCCCGACATCAGGGTAAAGAAGAAGGCCAGCACCAGCACCCACAGAATTGCCAGCCGCGGCTTCCAGGCCGCGCGCATGCAACTCACCACCAGCAGGGCCAGCAGGGCGATGGTGGCAATGAGCGCGCGCCACTGCTCTTCAAACGGGTAGCGCCCGAAGATGATGATGCGGAACTTCTCGCTCACCACGCCCCAGCAGGCGCCCGCTGCGGCGTGGCAGGCCTCATAGTCTTTGGCCCAGACGGCGTTGATGAGCGCCCAGTTCAGAAAGCGTGGCACCACGGACAGCAGCAGCAGGCCGATGAGGACGGTGCCCACGGAAGTCCACAGGTTGCCAAACAGGTTGGACTTGATCCAGGCGATGGGCCCCTCGGTCTTGACGGGGGCTGTGCGTGCCGCAATGGGCTCAAAGGTCATGGCGGTCATGGCTTAGCGCTCCTTGATGGCCGAACGGTTGTTGTACCAGTTCATGCCGAATGAGGTGGTGAGCGAGGTGGTGAGGTACACCAGCATGATGACGGCAATGCACTCCACCGCGCGGCCGGTCTGGTTCAGCGAGGTGTTGGCAATCGACACCAGGTCGGGGTAGCCAATGGCCACTGCGAGCGAGGAATTTTTGGTCAGGTTCAGGAACTGGTTGGTGACCGGCGGGATGATCACGCGCAGCGCCTGTGGCAGCGTCACCAGGCGCATGGTCTGGCGCCGCGACAGGCCGAGGGCTGCAGCGGCCTCGCTCTGGCCCAGGGCCACCGATGAAATACCACCGCGCACCACCTCGGCCACAAAGGCCGCGGTGTAGACCGTCAGGCCCAGCAGCACCGAGAGAAATTCAGGGGTGAGGGCACCCCCGTTTTCAATGGCAAATTCGCCCTGCATCGGCATGTTGAATTCCATGGGCGCGCCCCCCACGATCCAGCCCACCACACCCAAGCCGACCACAATGCCCACCGGCACCCAGAACAGGCTCTTGGGCACGCCGGTGCGCTCGAAAGACTGCATGGCCCAGCGGCGGTACAGCCAGGCCACGACCAGGCCAAGGGCCATGGCAATCACCGCAAAATGCTGGCCCGTGGCCCACACCGGAATCGGAAAATTCACGCCGCCCTTGCTCAGGAAGATCGGGCCCAGTGTCAGGGGTGCGTCTGACGCGGGTAGCACCTCGGTGAACATCAGGTACCACATCAAGAGTTGCAGCAGCACCGGGATGTTGCGGAAAAATTCCACATAGCACAGGCACAGGCCACGCACCAGCGCATTGTGCGAGAAGCGGCCCACGCCAATCAGCGTACCCAGGATGGTGGTGAGGATGATGCCCAGAATGGCCACGCGCAGCGTGTTGGACAGGCCAATCAGAAAGGCCTTCCAGTAGGGGTCGCCCGAGTCGTAGGCGAACAGGCTCTCGCCAATATCAAAACCGGCGCTGCCCAGCATGAAGTCCCAGCCGCTCTGGATGCCACGGGCCTCCATGTTGACTTTGGTGTTGTGTGCCAGATAGAGGACCGCGGCCAGAATGGCCAGCACGGTGACGATCTGGTAAATCCAGCCCCGAAAGGCCTGGCTGCGCCAGGACCAGGAGGGCTTGGGTGCTTTGTTGGGTGTGGACATGGAGCCTGCCCTCAAAAATGGAATGCAAAACAAAGGGGGCAGTGCAAACAAGATGCGCCTGCCCCCTGGGCCGTGAGCCGCCCCGGTTCACGGGGCAGAGAGCGGGTGGATTAACGCAGTGGGGGTGCGTATTGCACGCCGCCCTTGTTCCACAGGTTGTTCAGGCCACGCGGCAGTTGCAGGGCCGACTTGGGGCCCACATTGCGCTCGAAGATTTCACCGTAGTTGCCGGTGGTCTTGACGGCGCGTGCCAGCCATTCCTTGTCCAGACCCAGCAGCTTGCCGGTGTCTTCGGTGGAGCCCAGCAGGCGGCCAACGATGGGGTCTTTGCTGTTGACTTTCAGGTCATCCACATTGGCTTGCGTCACACCGTATTCTTCGGCTTCGAGCAGGCCGTAGATGGTCCACTTGACGATGGCGGTCCAGTCGTCATCACCACGGCGCACCATGGGCCCCAAGGGCTCTTTGGAGATCAGGTCGGGCAGGATCACGTGCTCGGCGGGGTTCTTGGCCACCTTGTTGCGGGTGGAGGCCAGGCCGGAGGCGTCGGTGGTGTAGGCCACGCAACGGCCGGAGAAGTAGGCACCTTCAGCGGCTTCGAGCTTTTCAAACACGATGGGCTTGATACCCAGGCCCGCAGCCTTGGAGTAGTCGGTCAGGTTCTTCTCGGTGGTGGTGCCGGACTGCACGCACACGGTCTGGCCCTTGAGCTGCTTGGCGCTCTTGATCTTGCTCTTCACAGGCACCATGAAGCCCTGGCCGTCGTAGTAAGTCACAGCGGTCTGGCTCAGGCCCAGCGAGGCGTCACGGGTGAGGGTGAAGGTGGTGTTGCGCGAGAGCACATCCACTTCGCCGGATTGCAGGGCGGTGAAACGGGCCTGGGCATTCAAGGGCACGTACTTCACTTTTTCGCCATCACCGAGGACAGCTGCGGCGACAGCGCGGCACACGTCCACATCGAGACCGGTCCACTTGCCACCGGAATCGGCCGCGCTGAAACCAGCCAGGCCGGTGTTCACGCCGCAAATCACCTGGCCGCGGGCCTTGATGGCATCCACGGTCTTGCCGGCGAAGGCGGGGCTGGCAGCCAGTGTGCCGAGTGCGGCCACGACCAGCGCAACGGTTTTCAGGGATTTCATTGTCATCTTCAGTTACTCCAGTTTAAAAAAGTTCCACCATCCTGGTGCTTGGGCACCAAAGCAGTGAATGTATCGGCATGTTCCGGGCACAGCGCTCAGGGTTTACTCTTGAAACCCATGCAAATAAGTTATGAGCTGATTTGCAAACAGCCGATGTCCCGGATCTCAATGCAATAAGCTTGCCATGTACGGCGTGCGCAGTGCTCAGATCGTCACGTAGCGGCCTTGGCGGTGGTTGATGGCCAGGGTCTGGTTGAGTACCACAGCACCCAGCACCGAGAGGGCGATGTGCCACCAGTCGGTAAGCGCAAAGGCACAAGCCACAATGCTGCAGTCCAGCGCCATCTGCACCAGCCCGGCACGCCAGCCAAAGCGCTCCTGCAGATACAGCACCAGCACATTGAAGCCGCCCAGGCTGGCGCGGTGCCGGAACAAGATCAGCATGCCGGTGCCCATCAGCAGGCCGCCCGCAATGGATGCAAACACCGGGTTCACGGTGCCCAGCGTGAGCCACTGCGGCAGCAGGTTGGCTGTGGTGGCCAGCAAGGCCACCGAGGCAAAGGTCTTGAGCGTGAAGGCGCGCCCCATGCGCTGCCAGGCCAGGCCATAAAAGGGCAGGTTGATGGCAAAGAAAACCAGGCCAAAGTTCCAGCCGGTGGCGTAATGAACCAGGAAGGCGATACCCGCCGTGCCGCCGGTGATCAGGCCGGTGCGGCCAAACAGCACCACACCCAGGGCCACACACAGGGTGCCGGTGACCAGGGCCTGGATGTCTTCATGCGGTTGGTGGCGCAGGTCGGGTGTGGCTGCGTCCATCAGGCGCCAAGGGTGGCGGTGTCAGCCGGGTGGCTGACCAGGCCGCTTACCGGGTCCAGACCGGCCGCGCGCAGGTGCAGCGCCAGGCCCGCGTCCATGCTTTGCACATGCTTGGCAAACCACAGGCCCAGTTCATGCGCCATCTGGCGCACCAGGGCGAGCTCACCCAGCAGGCCGCGCTTGCCGCCTTCGCGCATCACCTGCAGGATGATGCTGTGCTGGGTGGCGTGGCAGTTGTCGGCAGCGAAGCCGGTGTCTTGCATCCATTGGTCTTCGCGGTCAAAGTGTTCCTGGGTGTGGTCGATCAGAAGGGCCCAGCGCGACAGCAGGGTCTCGTCCGGCGCCTCTACCGCCCGGGCCAGCAGGGCGATGAATTCTTCGTGGGTCTCGTCCATCGCCGGCATGTCCAGCGCCAACGTCGGGCTCCAGGGCATGGGGGTGGCTTTGCTGCGGGGGCTGTGCATGGGTGCTTCTCCAAATCGAAGGCCGCAGCTTAACGCCCGCTGAATGCTGCCTGGTTGACGCAGGTCACAAGGCGCGGTGGGCACTGGCCCTGTTGGGCGCGGATAATCCGGGCTCCTCTTTGGCCTTGCTGCAACCATGACGCTCTCGTTTCCCCCGCCCGCTTTGTCGGCTGTGCAGAATGTGTCCACCGTGCTGGAGCAGCAGGGCTATGCGGTGCTGCTGCCGGCACAGCTGGCGCAACTGGCGCGGGTGGATTTGCCCGCGCTGCTGGCCTGGCGCCCGGCTTGGGACGAGCTGCCGCCCGACGCCTACCTGCGCGATGGCGGGCGTTACCGGCGCAGGCGCCACAGCTGCTTTGTGGTGACCGGCGACGCGGTGGCGCAGCAGCCGCACCGGCCGCACTGGCAGCCGCTGGCCTACAACGCCCTGCACGGCGGCCTGGAGCGCCATTTCGAGCCCATGGCGCCCGCACTGGTGGGGCAGGCCGCCTGGGCGCAGCTGCTGGCCTGGCTGGGCTCAGTGGCCTCGGGCCTGAAGGGCGCGCAAGCCTGGTATGCGGAGGCGCACCAGTTCCGCATCGACACCACCGATGGCATCGGGCGGCCCACCCCCGAAGGCGCGCACCGCGACGGCGTGGACCTGGTGGCGGTGTTCCTGGTGGCGCGCAGCGGCATCAAAGGCGGCGAGACACGGGTGTTTGAAGCCGATGGCCCCAACGGCCAGCGCTTTACCCTGACCGAGCCCTGGTCGCTGCTGCTGCTGGACGATGCCCGCGTGATCCACGAATCCACGCCCATCCAGCCGCTGGAGGCAGGCGGCCACCGCGACACCCTGGTGGTGACCTTGCGGGCGCGCGGTTTTCAGGCGGAGGGCTAGCGATTTTGTAAGCCAGCGGTACGCATGGGGGTTCAGAATTTCCAGCCAAGTGAAGCGCACAAGAATTTTTTATCAAGCAACCAGGAGACAAAGCATGAGCAAGCGTGATGTAGTAGTTTTGGGCATTGCCCGTTCGGCCATCGGTTCTTTCGGCGGAGGCCTGGCGGACATCGAGCCTTGTGAACTCGCCGGTACCGTGATGAAGGAAGCCGTGACGCGTTCCGGCGTGGACCCCAAGGCCATCAACTATGTAACCGTGGGCAACACCATCCCCACCGAGAGCCGTTTCCCCTATGTGGCCCGCGTGGCCTCCATCCAGGCCGGTCTGTCGCAGGAATCCGTGGCCATGGCGCTCAACCGCCTGTGCTCTTCCGGCCTGCAAGCCATTGTCACCACCGCCCAGAATATTCTGCTGGGCGATTGCGACTACGGCATTGGCGGCGGTGTGGAAGTGATGAGCCGCGCCGGTTACCTGTCGACCGCCATGCGCAACGGCGCACGCATGGGCGACAGCAAAATGATCGACACCATGGTCTCTACACTCACCGACCCGTTTGGCGTGGGCCACATGGGCGTGACCGCCGAGAACCTGGTGGCCAAGTGGGGCATCAGCCGCGAAGAGCAGGACGCACTGGCCGTGGAATCGCACCGCCGTGCCGGCGTGGCGATTGCCGAGGGCCGCTTCAAATCGCAAATCGTCCCCATCGTGAAGAAGACGCGCAAGGGCGACGTGGTGTTTGACACCGACGAGCATTGCAAGCCCGAAACCACCATGGAGTCGCTGGGCAAGTTGAAGCCTGCCTTCAAGAAGGAAGGCGGCTCGGTCACTGCGGGTAACGCCTCCGGCATCAACGACGGCGCTGCCTTCTTTGTGCTGGCCGATGCCGCCGTGGCAGCCGCTGGCGGCCACAAGCCCATGGCCCGCCTGGTGTCCTACGCAATTGCCGGTGTGCCCAATGAAATCATGGGCGAAGGCCCCATCCCCGCGACCAAGCTGGCTTTGAAAAAGGCTGGCTTGACGCTGGACCAGATGGACGTGATCGAGGCCAACGAAGCCTTTGCAGCGCAAGCCATCGCCGTGGCCCGCGGTCTGGAACTCGACATGGCCAAGACCAACCCCAATGGCGGCGCGATTGCGCTGGGTCACCCGATTGGTTGCTCGGGTGCGTTCATCGCCACCAAGCTGGTCTATGAGCTGCACCGCACCGGCGGGCGCTACGGTCTGGCCACTATGTGCATTGGTGGCGGGCAGGGTATTGCAGTTATCTTTGAACGTCTGTAATTAACTTCTGACGTCTGCCACCGGCTCGACGCCAAAGTCGGGCCGGTTCAAAAAGGCCAGCAAGCGTTTTGCCGCATCGGCAGGGCTGCTTAGCTGGCCTTTTTCCTTGAGCGCGGCAAAGCCAGTCTGGTCCGGAAACTGCGCCGCATCGGCGCTGCGCAGTTGCACCTGCATGTCGGTGTCAATCACGCCGGGGGCCAGGGAGCAGACCTTGGCACCGTGCGGCAGCAGGGCTTCTTCCAGTGCCAGGCAACGCGTGAAATGGTCCATGCCTGCCTTGGCCGCGCAATAGCTGGAAGACGAGGCCATAGGGCGGCGCCCCAAACCTGAGGAGATGTTGAGCACCTTGCGTGGCAGCTGCGTCCAGCCATGCGTGGCCGCCAGAAAAGCGGCACTGAGCAACATGGGCGCCTCCAGCCCCACACGCAGGGCGCGCGCCACATCCTTTGCAGCCGATGCGCGCAAGGGCGTGAGTGCGGAAATGACACCGGCGTTGTTGATCAGGGTGGCGCTGGCCAGCATGGCCGGGTCCCGGGACTGCAGCCATTCCTGCAGGCGTTGCGCCACGCTGGCGGCATCGCCCAAGTCGGCCTGCCATTGCAGCAGTTCGGCGCCGCAGGCCACAGCGGCTTGTGCCAAGGCGTCGTTGGTGTGGCGCGAGATGCACAGCAGCATGGCGTCCGTTGCCAGCAGTTGTTCTGCAAGGGCCAGGCCCATGCCGCGCGAGGCGCCGGTCAGAATGGTGAGGTGTTTTGTCATGGGGCGGTCCTTTATCCAAAAGCTTGTTGGCCTGACAGGCGATGATCCAATGCATTGTGGCCCGGCGTTGTGCGGGTGCCCAACTTCTGATTGCAGACTGAAAGCAAGCCATGGAAATTTGTGAAGACGACCTGAGCCGCCCGCAAACCCTTGCACTGCTGGAAGCACACCGGCGCAACATGTTTGAACACTCGCCACCTGAGTGCGTGTTTGCGCTGGACCTGGACGGTTTGCGCCAGCCCGGCATCACACTTTGGACGGCCTGGGAGGGCGAGAGCGTGCTGGGCTGCGGTGCGCTGAAGGCGCTGGATGCCCACCAAGGCGAGCTCAAGTCCATGCGCACGGCCGACGGCCATTTGCGCCGGGGCGTGGCGGCAAAAATCCTTCAGCACATCGTGGCCGTGGCGCAGAGCCGTGGCTATAACCGCCTGTATCTGGAAACCGGCACGGCCCCTGCGTTCGCACCGGCCTGCGCCCTCTACGCGCGCCATGGGTTTGTGTATTGCGGGCCGTTTGCGGACTACGTGGAAGACCCGCACAGCGTGTTCATGGCGCGGGAATTGTGAAGGCCTAGATCTCAGCCCCCTCCACCATCAACTTCACCCGCCGCACCCCGTTCCATTCCTCCGCATCCAGCCTGAACGCCAGCTTGACCCGTGCGGGGAGTTGTTCGGTGTGGCCGAACCAGATGCCGTCCACCGGCTGGCCCTGGTGCTTGAGTTTGAGTTGCAAATGCTTTTCGCCCACCAGGCGCTGCGACAGCACTTCGACTTCCTCGCTAAACGTGGGCGGGGCAAAGCCCTGGCCCCAGACCTCTTTGTGCAAGGTGTCTACCAGGTCCACCCGCAGGTACTTGGGGTCCAGTGCGCCATCGGTTTCCAGGCGGCGGGTGAGGGTGGCGGCGTCCAGCCATTCCTGCGCCACCTCGGTAAAGCCTTGCTCAAACGCATCCAGCCCATCCTCATGGATGGTGCAGCCGGCCGCCATGGCGTGGCCGCCGAAGCGCAGCAGCACGCCGGGGTAGCGCTTGGCCACCAGGTCCAGCGCGTCACGCAGATGAAAGCCCGGGATGCTGCGGCCCGAGCCCTTGAGTTCATGCTCCTTGCCTGGGGCCTGGCTGGCGGCGAAGACGAAGGAGGGACGGTGCAGCTTGTCCTTGATGCGTGAGGCCACGATGCCGACCACGCCTTCATGAAAATCGGGGTCGAACACGCAGATCGCGGGGGGCGGCTCATCCCCTTCGTCAAACAGCGACTCCACAATCTCCATGGCCTGGTCTCGCATATCGCCCTCGATCACGCGGCGCTCGCGGTTGATGGCATCCAGCGACTTGGCCAGTTCGTTGGCACGGCCTGCGTCATCGGTTTGCAGGCATTCAATGCCCAGCGTCATGTCGGCCAGGCGCCCGGCGGCGTTGATGCGCGGACCCAGGGCAAAGCCGAAGTCGAAGGTGGTGGCCACTGTGCTGTTGCGGGCGGCGGCCGTGAACAGGGCTGACAGGCCCACCGGCATGGCTCCCGCGCGCACGCGTTTCAAGCCCTGGGCTACCAGGCGGCGGTTGTTGGCATCGAGCTTCACCACGTCGGCCACGGTGCCCAGCGCGACCAAGGGCAGCAGGGCGTCGAGTTTGGGTTGGGAAATGGAAGCCCCCACGCTTGCCACTGCGAGTGCTGCACTGCCCCCTGGGGGGGCGCTCGCGGCTGGGGACGGCCCGGCGCCGCTCGGGGCATCAAACACCCCGCGCGTGCGCAGTTCGCTGCGCAGCGCCAGCAGCACATAAAACATCACGCCCACACCGGCGATGGATTTGCTGGCAAAACTGCAACCGGGCTGGTTCGGGTTGACGATGACATCGGCATTCGGCAACACCACTTCCCCCGTGCGTGGCGCGGTGGCGGGCAAATGGTGGTCGGTCACCAGCACCTGCAGGCCCAGCTTTTTGGCGTGGGCCACACCGTCCATGCTGGCAATGCCGTTGTCCACGGTGATCAGCACCTCGGCACCACTGTCAAACACACGCTGGGCGATCGGGGCCGTGAGTCCATAGCCGTCGACCACGCGGTCGGGCACCAGATAGCTCACGTGCCGGGCGCCCAGCAGGCGCAGGCCGCGTAGGGCCACGGCGCAGGCGGTGGCGCCATCGCAGTCGTAGTCGGCCACGATGCAGAGTTTTTTATCCTGCGCAATGGCATCGGCCAACAGCACGGCGGCTTGCTGCGCGCCAAGGAGGGAGGAGGGCGGCAGGAGTTTGGCCAGGGCGTCGTCGAGTTCGTCCATGCCAGTTACGCCGCGCGCGGCATACAGGCGCGCCAGCAGGGGGTGGACGCCGGCCTGCTCCAGGGTCCAGACGGAGCGCGGCGGGACGTCGCGGGTGGTGATGTGCATGGGGTCCGTTCAGGTATTTCTAAAGGCTTTGCAGCAGCGCGGCCAGGTCAGTCTGGGTGCCGCCGGGCAGCATGCGTTGCAGGCGCGTCCACAGGCCCTGGGGCTGCAGCGTGAAACTTTGTGCGGCAGTTTCGCCACACAGGGTGAGTTCTACGATGGTGCCCGTGCGGGCCCGTTCCAGCAGGTTTTGGATAGCGCCCTCGTCAAGCGTCTGCCAAGCTTGGCTCCAGCCCGCGGCATCGTCGCGCAGCTTGGGTTCGCGCAACGTATCCAGCACGGTGCTCTCGGTGGAAGCCTGAAAGGTGGCAGGCAGCGTGCCCGTGCCACTGACCCAGAACGAGTTGATGGGCAAGAGGCCGCGTGCCGCGCGTGCGTCGTTCACCGGGTGGCTGTAGAGCAGCATCTGCATCTCGTTTTGCAGCTTGCGCAGCGCTTGCGCCTGGGGCTGGCGTGGCAGCCAGTGGTCCACCGCGCCACCCGACGCGCGCGCCAATGAGGCGGTGGGCAGGTCTTTAAAAACGGCAGCGCTTGCCAGCCAGTTGCCGCTGTGCAAACCGTGCAGCGTGATGCCGTCTTCCAACAAGAAACCACACAGTGCCTGCATCACCTGCTGTGACTCATCCGCGCTGATCTGGCTGTCGGCCGGGTCGGCCATGCGCACATGGTCGGCATTGGCCTGCCAGTGGCAGGGCGTGAGCCACGCCCAGGCCTCACCTTCGGCAGCTGCAGGCAACTGCAGGGCCTGTGCCTGCAGCGCTGCCCAAGGCAGCAGACCGTCCTGTGCTGCAAGACCCAAGGCGTTGGCCTGCAGCACTTCATGCAAGGGAGACAGCGTGTCTTCGTCCCCAGTCTGCCGTGTGCCCGGGGTCAGCAGGCGCAACAAGGCGCTCAAGTTGGGCAGTTGCAGGGACGCCAGCGCACGCTGGCAATGCGGGCCCAAGGGTTTGGCGTGGGTGATCAGGGTGGGCATGGCCGTATTGTCGCGGCAAGTTGCAGCGGACAGGCGCGCGGCCCTTCGCTGGTTCAGGGCTACGCCGTAATGCCACAATCAGCCCGTGAAACAAATTCCCTATGAACTGCTGGTGGGCTGGCGCTACACCCGCGCGGGCCGGGCGACACGGCGCAATGGCTTTATCTCGTTTATTTCCGGTGTCTCCATGCTGGGCATAGCCCTCGGCGTGGCGGCACTCATCATTGTGCTCAGCGTGATGAACGGCTTTCAGAAAGAAGTGCGCGACCGCATGCTCAGCGTGGTCTCGCACATCGAGGTCTATGCGCAAGGCGGTGCGGCACTGCCGGATCTGGCCAACACTTTGCGGGAGGTCAAAGCCAACCCGCAGGTGGTGGGTGCGGCGCCCTTCATTGCCGCGCAGGCCCTGCTCGCGCGTGGTGAGGACATGAAGGGTGTCATCGTGCGCGGCATTGACCCGGCACTGGAGTCACAGGTCACCGACCTGGCCGCCGGGCCGCAGGCCGCAGTACTTAGCCAACTCAAGGCGGGTGAGTTTGGTGTGGTGCTGGGGGTCGAGCTGGCGCGCGCACTGGGTGTGCGTGCCGGTGACAAGGTAACCCTGGTGGCACCCAGCGGCGAGGTCACTCCGGCAGGCGTGGTGCCACGCCTCAAGCAGCTCACCGTGGTGGGCACCTTTGACTCTGGCCACTATGAATACGACTCGGCCCTGGTGATGCTGCACTGGCAGGACGCCGCGCGCATCTTCCGCCTCGAAGGCCCGACCGGCGTGCGCCTGAAACTCAAGGACTTGCACGAGGCCCGCAGCGTCGCCGCCGAGCTCAGCCGCAGCCTGACGGGTGCGCTCTTTATCCGCGACTGGACGCAGCAAAACCGCACCTGGTTTGCCGCCGTGCAGGTGGAAAAACGCATGATGTTCATCATCCTGACGCTCATCGTGGCGGTGGCGGCCTTCAACCTGGTGAGCACGCTGGTGATGACGGTCACCGACAAGCGCGCCGACATTGCCATCCTGCGCACCCTGGGTGCGAGCCCTGGCAGCATCATGGGCATCTTCGTGGTGCAGGGCGCCATGGTCGGTGTGATCGGCACGCTGGCCGGTCTGCTGCTGGGCCTGGGCATTGCTTTCAACATCGACGTGATCGTGCCCGCGCTGGAACATGCGCTGGGTGCCACCTTTTTGCCGCAGGACATCTACCTCATCAGCCGCATGCCCAGCGAGCCGCAGTCCAGCGACATTGTGCCGATTGGTGTGATCGCTTTGGTGCTCGCATTTGTGGCGACGCTGTATCCCAGCTGGCGCGCCAGCCGCATCAACCCGGCAGAGGCCTTGCGTTATGAATAGAAATGATGCCCCCACGGTCGGCACTGGCGTGTCCTCCCTGCCCCCCGAGGGGGCCGTCACCGGCTTGGGGCGGCCCGGCGCCGGTGATCACGTCTTAAGTTGCACCGCCCTGACCAAGCGCTTCCACGAGGGCCGCCTGGACGTCACTGTGCTGCAAGGCGTGG